>CAZRVW010000118.1:0-8780 GCA_964603645.1 uncultured Novosphingobium sp.
CCGCGCGAAATCCCCGTAGGGGCGTGTGTGCCGAATAGACAGATTGGCAGTTCGAAACCGCGATCAGCATCCATCGAACGTCGTCACAGCATCGAATCGAGCGGCGGGATCGCCTGCGGATCGGGCTCACGACCGGCCTCAATGAACCACGCGCGGGCAAGATCGAGTTGCGACCGGGAGCCAGCGATCACTGCCCGGTCGACGGCGCGTCGCGCCGAGGGCTCGCTGATGCCGTTCACCGCCTCGGAAATTGCGGCTAACAGGATTTGGCGGGCCACATCCAGCGCGGCCTGATCCGCCCGTATGTCGTGCAGTTGCTCGCCCGCCGCACGTACCGCCTCGTCCAGGCCGGACGTCGGCGCGGCGGCATTGACGGTCTCGGCCAGATCGATGGCGTTGGCCAGTTCGCGCCTGGCGCAGTGCAGGGCCAGCGCAAAGTGGCCCTGCACATGGCGCAGGGCGGCGATGCACAAGCGCAGCTGTTCGGCGGCCGAGGGGTCGGCCGGGTCAAGGGCCGGGCTGATCACCTGCTCCAGCGCCTTCAGCACCACCCGCAGTTCCTGGTCGATGTCAGGCGCCATCAGGCAAGCTCCTCGAGCTGTTCGCGTAGCCGCCCCAGGATCACATTTCCACCCACCGAGGTCCAGGCGACGACGATGTCCTGGTGAGTCTTGCCGTAATTGGACACCCGCCAGGCGGTGGCGACCATATGCACAGTCGAGCAGTAGTCGTTGAACAGCTGGTAGTACTGCAGCCGCCAGGGGTCGATGGAGAGGCCCGAGGCCCGCTCGTAGCGCTCGAAGAACTGGTCGGCCGGGATCAGCCCGCTGGCCAGCAGGGTCTCGCCGTCCTCCGCGTAGCGGCTCTGGGCCTTGCGTGTGCACCAGGTGAGGTCCTGATGGCGGTCGCCCAGCACAGAAAGCTCCCAGTCGAGAATGGCGGTGATGGTCTGGTCGTGCTCGGTGAACAGGAAGTTGCCCGCCCGGTAATCGCCATGCACCACCGAGATATGGTCCAGCGCAGGCGCGTTATCGATGAGCCAGCGGTAGGCCACGTCCATCAGCGGGTTCTCGATCGGCCTGTCCTCCTCCCAGACGCGGCGCCACCAGTTGACCTGGCGGATGACGCTCTCGTTGGAGCCGACCTTGGCGGGCGAGAACCATTTCAGGCCCTGCAAATGCTCGGCGGGGACAGTGTGGATCGCCGCCAGATGACGCACGAATTGCGCGGAGATCGCTGCACGCAGTTCCGGCGAGAAATTGGTGCCGGCCCCCCGCACAGCCTGACCGGGACGCGGCTTGGGCTGAATGATCCCCTCAGCGAAGCCATAGACCAGCGCCGGATAAGGCAGATCCTCACCTTCCGGGTCTATCCAGTAGACCGGCGGCACGGGGACAATGCCGCGCATGGCGCGGATCATCTCGAACTCGCGCCGGCGGCTGGTCTCCACGATGGATTCCGGCGGCTCCATGCGCAGCACCATGGGGGTGCGCTCCACCCTGCCGTCCGGGCTCCAGGTCAGGTCGAAGGCCATCTGCAGCTTGGAAGCGCCGCCCTGCAGCCAGCGCGGGTTCTCGAGCCGGAAGTCACCGCCGATGTGGCGGGCAATGAGTTTGGTGGTCCCCTCGATCAGGGTCGTCAGCGGGATGGCGGTGTAGCCGGGACCGCTCCGGCGGCGCAGCTTGCGGGTCAGCACGTGGTCGACCTCTGGCTCCACCGTCCAGGTCCGGCGAACACGCGCGATGAAGGCCTCATCGGGTTTGGCTCTGATGTCCTCCGGTTGCAGCATCGTCACCGCTTTGCTCAGAACGCATCGATGACCTGAGCCTGATGCTCAGGTTTGGCGCCGTGGAACAAGAGCTCGTCGGCCCCGGCGTCCAGATATTCGCCGAGCCGGGCTACGCAGGCCCTGGCGTCGCCCACGGCCGCGCTCGAGGTCAGCCACCAGGGCGGCAGCATGTCCACCGCGCGGGCGAGATGTTCGCGGCTTCTGGCGAAATTGCCAGCCGCGAAATCGGCGTCAGCGAGGCCGGCCTCTATAAGGCGTTCCATCGGCCCGCGGTCCCAGCCGTTCATGTCGATCAACACGCTGCCCACCTCGCGGTGCATGAAGTAGCTAACCGCCCGCGCCTCGAGCACTTCGGCACGCTCGGCCTGGGAGACGCCGTCCAGCACGGTTACGACCGTGGCGTAGATCTTGATGATAGTCGGATCGCGGCCGGCTTCCATGGCGGCGTTTCGCACGATTTTCACCGAGCGGGCGGCGCCTTCCGGGGTGAGGAAAGGATGCAGGACCACGCCGTCGAAATGGGCGCCGGCCAGCGCCAGCGTCTTGGGCCCGATGGCACCAATGATGATTGGCGGCGGTTCGGAGCAGGGCAGAGCCAGCTTCATCTCGGGGAACTCGCCCACAGGGCCCCGATAGTTGATGGTTTCGCCGGTCCAGAGCTTGCGCAAGATGCCAACATAGTCGGCCATGGCGGCGTTGTTCAGCACCGGGATGCCCAGTCGGCGGAATTTGGCTGGCACCGAGCGGCCAAAGCCGAGCACGAAGCGGCCGCTGCTGAGCTTCTGCATGGTGGCGCTCATGCCGGCCAGCACCAACGGGTGGCGGGTACCGAAGTGGGTGAGGCCGGTTACCAGCCGGACGCGCTCGGTGACCTGGCTCAGCGCGCCCATTGCCGAGCCAATCTCCTTGCTCTCCCATTTTTCGGACAAGAAGACCCCGCCCAACCCTTTGGCTTCGGCAGCCTTGGCCTCGGCAAGGCCGACGCGGACGTCGGTGATCCGGCCGGGCAGAATGTAGCAATTCAGTTTGCTGGCGATGTTGGCCGAACTTTGCATACAGACATTCTCCCCATGATGCTTCCTCGGAACTCATCGTGCGGTCGGCCAAGGAATGGTGCGATTTGCCGGAGTATACGGAAGCGCGAAAGCACCGGTCTCTTGGAGCCGATTACCGCGCCTTCATCACCGAGGGCGTCTGAAGAGAGGCGGCGTAGTCCGGGCGTGGTACCCGGCCAGACGCCGCATCCGCTTTCAGTCTACGAAGCCCTTTTCATCGAGCCAGCCGTGGATCAAATCGACCGCCTGAGCCAGTTCCTCCGGCTGATCGACATAGTAGTGGTTGGCGCCCTTCATCAGCTTGTAAGTCTTGTCCTTGCCGCCGTAGGCATTGAAGAACTTCATCGTGTGCGATCCCGGGATCGCGTCGTCGGCAGAGTTCTCGATCGCCAGCATCGGGACCGAAATGTTCGGCGCATGATGCTCGGCGTGCGAGTTCGTGTCGTCGATCGACCACTGCGAAAGCCACGCGCGCGTGTTCGAAAACCGGCCGACTCCTGCCGGACTGCTGTTCGCGGTTTTCGGATCTCCCATGAAGCACCAATTGATACGCCGGTCGTTGGGATCTATGGTCGCGTCCAGGAAAAGGGGATTGGCCAGCGTCCTGTGCGTGAGCATGCAACGCTCGGTTTCGTCGGTCGTGCCCGTCCGCAACAGTTCCAGGGTTTCCTTGGCAAGCGCGGTACGGCGGCGAATTCGCGCCAGCTGACTCTGGCGATAGTAAGCGAGGTAATCAGCACTGTAGGGCGGCTTGTTGGGATTGCGCGGACTGTAGAGATCCAGCTCGTGGTCCCGGATCGCCGGGTTGTGCTCGTCAATGACCGACGGATCGATGAAATCGCGCAGGATTTCCGCACGCGAAAGGTGCGCGGCGTGGAACATCATCGCGTCGCCCGGGATCATTCCGGACAGGTCGACGGGGTCACCGGCCGGCGTCTGGGTGACCGTCGGGTTTTCGGCCATGGCCTGGTAGAAGGCAGTAATCGAGCCGCCGCCAGACCACCCGGCCACGACAACCTTCTCGTAGCCCAGTCGCTCCTTCATGTGACGCACATAGACGCCGTAGTCGCGCACGACGTTCTCCATGATCAAAGCGGATTCGTTGCGGTTGTAGCGGCTGCCCGCGCACAGAACATGGAAGCCTGCGCGCACAAGTGCCGTCGGAATCGGCAGATGATGCAAAGTCGAGGTCGGATGCATGTACATGATCAGGGTCTTGGACGGCTTTCCTTTCGGTCTGAAGAAAAACCCGTCGAGCTGCACGTTCCCAGACGCGTTCCGGAACGTATAGACCTCTTGTCGAGGTGCCTTGTCGTTGTAGGTGATACTGATGAACGTACGTTCAATCTCGAATTCTTCTGCCTCTGCCACCTCTTGACTCCTGTGAAAATCAATGCGTTAATTATTAATCGCCAGGAGGACCGCCGGGAGTACGCTCTCCCGGGTAGCGCGATGCCCGGCGCTCTCGAATGTTCCCTCCCTGGGTGTTGAATTTCATCCCGCCGAGCGGCTCAATCCCTGCGTTGCGGGCAGGGCGATCCCAATTCCGTCACTGCACGGCTATCCGTCCAGCTGCCCTCCTCCCAATTACACCATAGAAGTGGATTTGCCATCCCTATAAATTGGTGATAGCGATCCTAGCTCAACTGCTCTGCAAATCAATATCTGACGAAAATAGAGAATTTGTCGTTCCTGGGGAGAGATAAACGATGAAACCGAAAGGAAAAGTCGGAGGTTGCCGCACGTCCGTCAGACTTGCCGCGCTGATAGGTGTTTGTGGTTGCTCGATGCCAGCACTGGCGCAGGACGCGACCACCGGCACAGATGCTGCAGACGGTGGCATTCAGGAAATCATCGTCACGGCACAAAAGCGCGAACAGAATCTGCAGGAGGTGCCGGTCGCGATCACTGCTGTGACTTCCGAGGCGCTCGTGTCGGCCGGCGTCACAACTACGGCGGATCTCAACGCGGTGGTGCCTGGCCTAAATGTCACACATCAGTTGTCCAGCATCGCGCCTATCATCCGCGGCGTCGGCAATTACAATGCAGCGCCCGGGGCTGAAGGGGCGGTGGCGGTCTATGTCGATGGCGTCTATCAACCCGATGCCTATGGCGCGATCCTTGCGCTTGCCAATATCGATAGGATCGAGGTGTTGCGCGGCCCCCAAGGGACCTTGTTCGGGCGCAACGCAACCGGCGGTCTGATCCATGTCGTCACCCGCACGCCCAGTTTCACACCCACGGGTGAATTCTCTGCCAGCTATGGCAACAACGATACAGTCGAGTTCAAGGGCTATCTCAGCGGACCGGTAAGCGATACGATAGCCATCGATTTGGCGGGATACCTGCGCGATCAAGGCGATGGGTTCGGCACCAATTTGGCGACCGGCGAGAAAGCAACCTATCGCGACGAGCGCGTTGTCCGCTCCAAGCTTCTGTTCAAACCGTCGAGCAATTTCTCGTTTACGCTTGCGGCTGACTACGCCAAAAGCGAATCCGACCTTGGCAACAACAACAGACCTTTTGCCGGTACCACCACATCGTTTGGAACGCCGCCTCCGGATAATTTCTGGAGTATCAACCAGGGGCAGTCGCGCGACACAAGCAACGAACAATGGGGCGTTTACGGTCGGGCCGAGCTTGACCTGGGCGGCATAGATCTGATGGGTCTTGTGTCCTATCGCCAAAACCGGACACATCTCGCCCTCGACCAAGCCGGTGACCCGCGCCCCTTCGTCAATATCGATCTTCCGCTGGAAAGCGACACCTTTACCGCCGAGCTTCAGCTTACCTCGAAGCAAGGCGGCTTCCTCGAATGGATCGCCGGGCTCTATTACATGGACAACCGCGCCGGGGTATATCCCTTCGCAATCAGCGGCCCGGGCGTTCCCGCCCTGCCCATTCCAGGCGGTCCCTACAGCAATATCGATCGCACCAATGAGCAGAATACCAAGTCCTATTCCGCATTCGGCGAAGCGGTGTTGAATTTCACCGATTCCACCAGCCTGACTGTGGGCGCGCGGGTGACGCGCGATGAGCGCGACTTCGCGAGTGCGCAGGTCCTGACCACTTTGGGCGGAATCGTGATTCCCCTGCCTGTCACGGCGCTTTCGGCCAAATATACCGAGCCGAGCTGGCGCGTCGTGCTTGACCAGCGGTTAAGCGAAGACATCATGGTTTACGGCTCGTACAGCCGGGGCTTCAAGAGCGGGATTTTCAACGTGTTCTCGCCGGCAGGCGATTCCGTCGATCCTGAAACACTTGATTCCTTCGAGATCGGGTTCAAATCGGAATTCAGCAATAGGTTTCGGCTGAACGGCGCTGCGTTCTATTATGATTACAAGGATCTCCAGCTAACCAGTCAGACAGGCGGGACATCGGTACTGCGCAATGCCGCAAAGGCGCGGTCGAAGGGGTTCGAACTGGAAGCAAGCTGGTTTGCCAGTGACATACTGGGTTTCGATGCTAGCTTCTCCTACGTCGATGCCAAATTCCGTGATTTCCCTGGGGCAGAGTTCACCGCGCCGAACCCAGCCTTCACCGGAACGCTGCCGCCCTTCGTCAATGTTGCGTCAGTCGGCAATGCTGCTGGCAACCGCTTGCCGCGTGCGCCGGAATTCACTTTCTCGGTCGGCGGGCACGCCGATGTCCCTACCTCATTCGGAAAGGTCGGAGGGGCCGCCAATTTCTATTACAATGACGGCTTCTTCAACGATTTTGCCAACCGCTTGAGTCAGGACAGCTATACGCTGGTCAACGCCTCGGCCTATGTCGCATTCGGAGATGATGAGGCTTTTCGCATCACCGTCTACGGCCGAAATATCTTCAACACCAAACATTACAGCTACGGTGTGACTACAGTCTTCGGCGACATTATCTCGCCGGCCTTCGGTGCCGAATATGGCGTCCGCTTCGGCGTGAGCTTCTGATCGGATGGGATTCCGCATGACGAGCAGCTCGGACCGGCGCGGGCGGCGACTGTGGCGATCGGCGATGGTTTTCGCGATGGGGACTGCGTTACCGGCGTGCACGCCGGGCGCGCAGTTTCCTAAAATGCCCCCCGTCGCGGAAAGCGAAAATCCCGCCGCCGATACGCGGCCCAATATCGTACTGATTGTTGCCGACGATCTGGGCTATTCCGACATCGGTGCCTTTGGCGGAGAGATCCCGACCCCCCATCTGGATGCGCTGGCGGCACGCGGCGCACAGCTTGTCAATTTCTACGTATCGCCCGCCTGCTCTCCGACAAGAGCCATGCTACTAACCGGGCGCGACAACCACGCCGCAGGCTTTGGCACCATGGTGGAAGTGGCGGTTGGCGATCAGCGTGGCGCCGCTGGCTATGAAGGCTATATCCCGCGGGACGTGCCAACGATCGCCGAACGACTGCGCGACGCCGGCTATCGCACTATGATGTCGGGCAAGTGGCACTTGGGCTCCGGCCCCGGCCAGGGTGCGGACGGTCGCGGTTTTCAGCATAGCTACGCGCTGACCCAGGGCATGGCCAATCACTTTGGAGCCGATCAATCGCCCGGATTTGTCCGTCATAAGGCAGCGCCGACCTATCGGCTGAACGGGCAGGTTGTGACCTACCCGCAAGGCCAGTATTCATCACAAGTGTTCAGCGACCAGCTGATGTCGTTCCTTCCCGACAAGTCGTCACACGATCCGCAGGCGCGCGCTCCATTTTTCGCGTATCTTGCCTTCACCGCGCCGCACTGGCCGCTGCAAGCACCGGCAGAAGCCATCGAGCGCAACCGGGGTCGTTACAACGCGGGGCCAGGTGCCATCGCACGCGGCAGGATCGAGCGCATGACGCGGTCTGGACTGATCGCCGCGGACCTGAAAACCCGTGTCGAAACGGACGACAGCGGCTGGTCCGGGCTGAATGCCGACGAACGCGCAAGACAGGCTCGCATGATGGAAGTCTATGCAGCAATGGTCGAAGAGATGGATGCGGCGGTGGGCCGGATCGTCGCACGGCTGCAGGCCGATGGCGAGCTGGAGAACAGCTATATCATCTTCATGTCGGACAATGGCGCCGAAGGGCTCATCTTTGAAGGACCGTCCAATCGAACTGATCGGGGCAGTCCGCTTCCGGTGGATGTCGACAATTCGATCGGCAACATCGGCGCCGCCAATTCCTGGGTCAGCTATGGGCCTTTGTGGGGCCAGGCAAGCTCGTCACCATGGTGGGGCACGAAGGAGCATACCAGCGAGGGCGGCATCCGTTCGGCAGCGATTGTCAGCGGTCCCGGCATCCCTGGCGGCACGCGCGAAAGAAGCGTGCTGCATGTTCGCGACGTCTTCCCTACTCTCCTGTCGATCGCCGGGATAGAGTCCGCTGCACCCAGTTCCGATTCCGAATTTTTCCCGCGCGATATGCTCCCTTTGCTGGAGGATCCCGCCGAAGACCCCTTGCCACGCGAGGGTGACGTGTTCTGGGAACTGTTCTTCCGCGCCGCGATCCGGCAGGGCGACATGAAGGCAATCTATCAGCCGACCCGCGTTCCGGTCCTCGGAAAGCTGACAGCTCCGGGCGAAGTATCGTGGCAGCTCTACAACCTTGCCGCGGATCCGGGTGAAACCAACGATCTGGCCAGTCGCCAGCCACAATCGCTCGCGGACTTGCAGTCTCAGTGGCGCCGCCATGCCGACCAGCTGGGAGTCGTGTTGCTGCCAGAAGATCGGTAAGCTCTCAACCGGAGGCAAGAGCCGAATAAGTCGTATCTCGAAAAACAGGCTGAACACATGACGGCATCGCGCAAAGAGCAACCTTCAGCCTGCAGCAAACCTCGCACGACAGGAGTCGTCCACACTTGACTTCACCGGGATAGAAGGTCCGCCTCACCTTGGGCTACCCCGTCACTTTGGCAATACCGTTATGAGGAATGACATGGAATTCGGGATCACATTGCCCACAAAAGCCGATTCCT
>CAZRVW010000119.1:0-8765 GCA_964603645.1 uncultured Novosphingobium sp.
CTATGTCGGAAGGAGATGGCAGCCCCAGTCCGGCACGTTTTTGCGCGGATTCGGCCCGCCCGGCCTGCTCAAGCGCGGCGAATATTGGCGTGTCTTCAACGAATGTCGGCGCGATGCCGTGAACGCGCACACCATCTCGCGCCACTTCCACTGCCAGGTTGCGGATGAAAGTCATCACCCCACCAGCAGTTGCAGCGACCAGCGATTGTCGCGGAGCGGCAAACCGTCCTGCATCGGAGGTGAAGCACACGATGGTTCCGCCCTGGCGCGCCAGATGCGGCAGCGCGGCAGCGCAGAGCCGCTGGAAAACGGCCAGGCCACCAGTTGCGAGATGTGCGTAGCGGTCCGGGTCGGTCGAAGCGAAGGGCCCGGTGATGCCTTTCCCCCCACCGCCGGAAGTGGCGCAATGGACCAAGGCATCGAGGCGCCCGGTTGCGGCAATTACCGTCGCGACCGTATCCTCCAGTGCACCCGGTTTGACAAAATCAGCCGGTACCGAAAGCAATCGCGCACCCGGAATTTCGGCGGTCAGGCGGTCTATCGCCGCCTCGACCTTTTCCTCGTGTGCACCGTGAATCGCAACCGTAGCGCCCGTTGCAGCCGCTTGCCGAACGATCTCGGAGCCGATTCCACCGGTCCCGCCAGTGATCAAGATGACCTGGCCGGCTCTCACGACAGACAGTTTCCGGTTCGCACCTCGGAAATTCGACCCTTTGTTAGATCAGGCAGCAACATAGCCGCCGTCAACCGGCAGAGCGACTCCGGTTATGTTGCGCGCCTGATCCGAAGCCAGGAACAGGGCGGCGTAGGCCGTGTCTTCCGGCGAGATCGCCCGGCCATTCGGATGCTGCATGCCGTAGCGTGCCTCCACCTCGGAAGTAATTTCACGATCGGATCCATCGGCCTGGCCAAAGTTGGTGGCCATCGCGGCTGGGCAGACCGTATTGACGCGGATTCCCTGCTTTGCGAATTCGATCGCAAGGCCGCGCGTCAACTGGATGCCGGCCGCCTTGGTCGCACCATAAAGTGTGCCGCCCCAGCCCACCATGCCGGCAACCGATCCAGTGTTGACGATCACGCCCTGATTGTCCCCCTGCTTGAGAAACTGGCGAATCGCCGCCCGGCAGCCGTTGAACATGCCGCGAAAATTGACGTCGCCGAGACGGTCGTATTCAGAGTCGTCAATCTCCATGAACCCTGGCGTAGCCCCGGTTCCTCGCGTGCTTGAAATCCCCACGTTATTGTAGATGACATCAAGCCGCCCGTAGGCATCGACCGCAGCCTGAACAGCTGCGTTGACCTGATCCGCCTTGCTGACGTCGCAGGTCACTGCAAGTGCGGGAAAGCCCTCATCGGTCACGAGGGCTACAGTCTTGTCGACCCGGTCACGCAACACGTCGGCGCAAATCAGCTTCGCACCGTTGCGCGCGAAAATCAGAGAAGCGGCACGTCCCACGCCGGAACCTGCTCCCATGATAACGACGGATTTATCCTTCAGCAGCACTTCTCTCTCCATTCCTCATTGAATGCGCAAATCCGGGCCGTCCCGGAAAGCGCCCGCTTCCCTCTACCATGCCGCTTTGGGGCACAAAATTCCAATATTTTGAACTGAACCGGACAGCGCATCCGACCGGCTGTCCGTCGGTCAAATGTTGAACAGGCCCCTTGCCCGGTCCGAAAGTATCATGCGCCGGTCGCTCTCGGGCACGCCCACGAACAGTTCCTCGATCTTTTGCCGGGAATCAGGGAAGCTTGTCTCGGAATGCGGATAGTCTGACGACCACATGATATTGCGCGCGCCGGGCATATCGCGCGTCAGCACGCCGACGCGATCATGGATGAACGATCCGTAGATGTTCCTGTCCATATAGTAGCTAGGCGGGTGCGGCAGGTCATTGTTCATCCAGAAACGCTGCTTCTCCCAGGTTTCGTCCATGTAATTGGCCGCGAACGCAAACCAGCCGACCCCGCTCTCGATCGAAGCGAGCTTCAGGTCGGGAAAGCGCTCGAATACGCCGCCAAAGATCATGATGGCGATCGTCTCGCCCATGCTGAACTTAGACATCAGCATATCGGGGAAGAAGTGACGCGGCTGAGTGAACCGTACGGGTCGACCGCCGAGATGGATGGTGATCGGGATGCAGAGGTCGCAGACCGCTTTCCACAGCGGATCGTATTCGGGGTCCGAATAGAGCCTTTCGGAGTTCGGATCGCCGGTCAGGGCTACCATCTGCGCCTTGCCCGGTTCCCTGCCGCCGTTGAGCATCCCGTGCTTGATCATCGGGAAAGCCGGAAGGTTGACCGCCTTCAGCCCCATGTCCACGCACTCGCGGATGATTGAGATCGCCACGTCGACGTCATGCATCGGCACATAGCCGACCCCCGCGAAACGGTCCGGCGCATATTTGCAGAAATCCGCGAGCCAGCGATTATAGGAGCGGAAGCTCTCGATATAGAGCTCCATGTTGGCCGTGCCGAGCGGGCCGCCGCCGAAAAGGACGGCGGCGTGAACGCCGTCAAGGTCCATATCATCGAGACGGGCCTGAGGCATCCAGCCGCCGCTGCGCGCATCGTTGACGCGGCCGTGCATCTTGAAGTCCTTGCCCTTGCGGCCGGCTTGCGATCCAATCAGGTTGACCTTCTTGCGGTTGCCTTCGAAGACGACATAATCGCATTCTTCCCCGTGTTCGATCCTGGGCGCAAATTCCTTCAGGGCCTCGGGCAGATAATCCACCCACATCTCGGCCGGCGGGCTGACGTGGGCATCGGCGTCGACGACATCGATGCTCTCCTTCGAATCGACGCTCTTCCGGTCAGCGACTTGAGTTGCCATCACACTCTCCGACAATGTTTGTCATTGGCGATGGACGAGCTGCCCATCGGTCATTCGAGATTAATGCACCAGAATTACGCTTTGCAAATATCAAAACCTACAATGGTGATATCCACACAGCTATCATTCCCGCTTGATGGCCCAAGGACCAGGGCGAGGCCTCGTGCCGAAAGAGGACGGTCGATTGCGTGGCCGACATCGATGGAAAAGCCGCGCGGCGCGAATTGGAGCATCGATCGCCCGATATTTCTGCTTTTTCGAAATACATGACGATGATATCACTTCCGCAAACACTCCGAATGCGCGATAGATCGGATGGATGCGGAGTCAGGCGTCAGCAAAACGTTCGTTGAGGTTCGGTAACGCGAGCCCTTCGACACGCTCGCCGGTGCATTGCGAGAATTTCCAGAGCAACAGACCAGGAGGATGGCCATGGGTTTCGTGAAAACACGTGAAGAGATCGCCAGGATTGCCGCGTCGCTGACGGACGTCCAGTTTCGCGGCGGCGAATATATCGGTGTGGATTTTGAAAGTGATCCAGCCTTTATCGAAGCGGTCTTACCTCCCGGCCTCGAGCCTCGCGGCAACCAAATCTTGTCCGCAATGGTGTGCAGGTTTCAGGGCGGCTCTGCCGGCCCCTTCACCGGCGGTGCAATCTACGTTGCTGCCAGGCATGGAAACATCGAGGGGAAGTATACCCTCGCCATGTACATGAATTCCGACAATGCCATGCTGTTCGGACGCGACATCTTCGGTGAGCCCAAGAAGCTTGCTTATGTCGAGTTCGACGCGAGCCGGGAGAAAGGCGGCGGGCATGTCGATCGAGGCGGCGCCCGGTTGATCGAGATCGACGCCCGGTTCGACGCCGATTTCTCTCTCGATTCGGCGGTCGACATCGATTTCAATTACAAGGCGAGCCTTGCCGCCGATGGCAACGGGATGGCCGCCGATCCGCTGCTCACCGTCTCGGAACTGCATCTCGCTCCGACAATATTCCGGACAGGCATGGCGACATTGAAGCTCAACGGCACAATCCATGATCCGCTGCACGAAATCCCCGTGAAAAGGATCGTCGGAGCACAATACATCGCTTCGGATTTCCAGGCGCGGTGCCGCGTTTCTACGGCTGTTCCGGCAGACGAATTCCTGCCCTATGCCTATGGTCGGATGCCCGACTGGAGCGTCTTTACCGACGCGTGGGAAGCGGGAAAGCCGGCAGCGGTCGGCGATCCCGTTGCTAACCGCCTCATCGGAGCGGAAAGCGTCCGATGAGCGCAATCAACAGGCAGTGGTTGCTCCGGCGTCGGCCCAATGGCGCCGCCACCCGCGGCGACTTTGATTATCGGGAGGAAACGGCACCGGACGGCGCATCGCTGCAACTGGGGGAACTGATCCTTCGCAACAAGGCATTTCTTTGCGCCCCCACGATGCGCAACTGGATGGAAGCGCCGGGCAACAGCCTCTATCCCAGCATCCCCATCGGCAGTGCGATCATGGCGCCTGCCATTTGCGAGGTCGTGGCGTCGGCGCGTGACGGCGTACCGGTCGGGACGCGCGTGACCGCGATAACCAGCTGGCAGGACTTTCAGCGCGTTGAAAGCGGTCTTGACGTAACTCCCGTGCCGAACTGGATGAGCGACGTCGATGCCCTTGGTCTTTACGGCATCAACGGCGTTACGGCATATATCGGCGTGACCCGTATCGGTCAGCCCAAGGCGGGGGAAACGGTCGTCGTTTCCGGCGCCGCGGGTTCCACCGGCGTGACTGCCGCCCAGATCGCCAAGAACCTGGGATGCCGCGTGATCGGTATCGCCGGCGGAAAGGAGAAATGCGACTGGCTCACTGGCGAGATCGGGCTTGATGCCGCAATCGATTACCGAGAGGGCGACGTGCAGGGTCAACTGGCCAAACTGTGTCCGGAAGGCATACACGTATACTACGACAACGTCGGCGGCGAGATCCTGCAGGCAGCGATCGAGAACATGGCCGTTTTCGGCCGGATAGTCCTGTGCGGCCAGATCGCAAGCTACAACGATGACGGCCCCGTCCCCGGCCCGGATAACATGATGCGCCTAATCTACGGCAACATCCGCATGGAGGGATTCCTCTGCCTTGCCTATGCGGACGTCTTTCCCGAAGCGCGCGACAAGCTCCGCGAATGGAAAGAGGCTGGCATGATGGTCCATCGCGAAGATGTGCGCCCCGGGTTCGAAAACCTTCCCGACACCTACAGCGCCTTATTCGACGGCAGCAATCAGGGAACTCTTATCGGCCTGATCGACGTGTGAGGCAGAGACCGACCTTACCGTCACGTATTGGCTACTCGCTGCATAAGGCCTGTGCATCGCCGGCGAGGCCCCGCAATCGCATGGCACCGGGCGAGCGAATCGCTATAGCCGTTGCGCAATCTGACGAATGATTTCCTCGTATCTTTTACATGTTTTCATAGACTTGGTAGTGCATCGCAAATTGCCCCGGTTTGGAGGCAGCGCGCATGCCGCTTTCAGCGCTCCCTGCGCGCGCGCCATGTTTCTTGCAGTGCGCAACGCCAGCGTCTAGGACGCCAGAAAATCAGCGATATAAAGAGATTACCCAATCAATCAGCGGAGGCGAGACCGTGACTTTGTACGACAGTTATGAATACCTTGAGATTACCAAGGACGGCCCGGTACTGACGGTCTCTCTAAACAACCCGCCGATGAATCCGATCGCCGGCGCGCGACACCGCGAACTTTCGACCATCTTCCAGGACGTGAACCGCGATGAAGAGGTGAAGGTTGTCGTCCTGACTGCGCCGGGCGATGTGTTTTCCGCCGGCGGCGACGTGAAGGCCCTTGCCAAGAGGCTGGAAGACAAGGCGTTCGAAACCTGGCCGCAAACGGTGGCCGAGGCGGTGGACATCATCTATTCGCTGGTCAATTGCCACAAGCCCGTTATCGCCAGGATCAACGGCAATTGTTTTGGCCTTGGCGCGTCACTTTGCCTGCTATGCGACATTTGCGTGATCGCCGATGATGCCTCAATCGCCGATCCACATGTGAAACTCGGGCTGAGCGCCGGTGACGGTGGCGCGCTCATCTGGCCGCAACATGTGGGTTTCATGCGCGCCAAGGAATATCTCCTCACCGGCGACAGCGTACCGGCGAAGATTGCGGCCGAAATCGGCCTCGTCAACCATGCGGTGCCGCGCGATCAGCTGGATGCCAAGGTCGACGAGATCGTCCAGAAGATCGTCCGACTTCCGGGGCCCGGTGTTCAGGCCACCAAGATCACGATGAACAAGGTCCTGCATCGTAATATCGATGGACTGGTCGAAGCGTCACTGGGTCTGGAAACATTTGCGTTGCTGGGCCCCGAACACCGCGAAGCCGTTTTTGCGCTGCGCGATCGCTGGGCTCGGAAGAAAGGCTGACGAAAGCATGGAATCACCACGCAGGGACACGCTATACAGCCACGCGGAGATGGCACGGCTGTGCGCTCCCAAATCGGTTGCGATCGTCGGCGCCTCTCCGCGCGCGGGATCTTTCGGTGAGAATGTCAGGAACAACTGCGCCGGGTACGAGGGCGACCTCTATCTGGTGAATCCGGGCTACGAAGAGGTAGGCGGCCAGCGCTGCTACCCCTCGCTATCAGACCTGCCAGTCGTTCCGGATAGCGTGGTCATCACGGTAAAGCGAGAGCTCGTCCAGGCAGTCATAGAAGAATGCGTCGAACTCGGTGTCGGCGGCGCGATCGTGTTCGCCTCGGGCTTCGCGGAAGTCGGCATCCCGGAACGTGCCGAAGAGCAGCGCAAGCTGGTCGAGACCGCGCGCAAGGGTGGCGTACTGGTTGCTGGACCCAATACCGTCGGTTCTTCCAATTTCGTCAATGGTGCGCTGCTGACCTTCTCTCCCGACATGCTGATCTTGCCGCCAACGCCCACGGCTGCGGTGGGCGTTGTCAGCCAGTCCGGCGCGGTCGGTTACGCGCAGGCGCAGGCGATGCACCACGGCGCAAACTTGTCGCATATGCTGGTGTGCGGAAACAGCGCGGACGTGGATATCGCCGATTATGTCGGCTATCTCGCTGAAGAACCGACATGCGCGGCGGTCGTGTGCATGATCGAGGGCATGGACGATCCGCAAAGGCTCGTTACCGCGGCGAAGAAGGTCCGTGACGCTGGCAAGCCGCTTATCCTGTTCAAGGCCGCGCGAGGAGAGATCGGGGCCGCAGCGGCAATGTCGCACACGGGCTCCATGGCGGGGTCGCACAAATCCTATGTCGCGGCTCTCGAAGCCGTCGGCGCCATCTTCATCGACGATCAGGATGCCTTGCTGGACACAGCCTCGTTCCTGGCCAAGGCCGGAACTCCCAGTTCCGAGGGCGTGGCGATCATCACCTCATCGGGCGGCTGGGGCATAATCTGCGCCGATCACGCGGAAGAGGCAGGTGTCCAACTGCCGCCCCTGCCCGAGCGTACGCGCGAGACGCTGGCATCGCTCATTCCGGACTTCGGCGCCGTCGCCAATCCTTGCGACGTTACCGCGCAGATTCTCGCGAACCGCGAATCCTTCGCCAAGGCCGCGGGAAGCATGTTGCGGGAAGATTGCTACGGTCTTCTCGTGTTTCCGCAGGTCTGGACGACCAAGCGCAATGAAGCCGGCTATGAAGCCATGTTCAACGGAGTTGGCGACGCCGCGCGCGAGCACGGCAAGATCGCGTGCATGATCTGGTCGACGGGCTGGCTCGAAGGCCCCGGCGTTGCGGTCGCCGAGCGCAACGACTCGGTTGCCGTGTTCCGATCGGCCCGCTACTGCTTCAACGCCATTACTATCTGGCACAAGCGCGCCGCCGCCATCGGGGTGGAAGGTGCGGACGCAGGCTCGCGGCTTTCGTCCGAGTCGACGGCCGCCGATGTGAAAGCCTTGCTGCAGGACGCACAGGACAAGGTGATCGGCGAACGGACGGCCAAGGAAATCCTCAGCGCTTACGGCGTCTCGGTCGTCGGCGAACGTAGTGCCGCCACGCCGGAAGAGGCGGTCAAGGCCGCCAGCGAAATGGGCTATCCTGTCGTGGTCAAGGTCGAATCGCCCGACGTGCCGCACAAGTCCGAGGCCGGAGGCGTACGCCTCAACCTGAACTCGGATGAAGAAGTGCTGAGCGAAGCGAAGGCCGCGCTGGAGGCGGTGTCCGCCTATGCTCCACAAGCACGGATCTACGGGCTGCTGGTGCAAAACATGCTGGGCCACGGTGTCGAAATGCTGGTCGGAACTACGCGCGATCCGCATTTCGGCCCGATGATCCTGGTGGGGCTTGGCGGGATTCTGACCGAGATCATGGCCGATGTCGCGCTGCGACCGGCACCCGTCTCAGTCGAGCAAGCACGCGAGATGATCGGCGAGCTTCGCGGTCGTGCAATTCTCGAAGGCGCGCGCAACCTGCCCAAGGTCGATATCGAAGCTCTGGCGCAAACCGTGGTCCGCGTGTCGGAGCTAGCTGCCGACCTGCGAGACGATATCGCCGAGATCGACGTAAACCCGCTGATCTGCAACGGCGACCGCATTGTCGCTGCCGACGCGCTCATCATCCGGGGATGACCGATTGTTTGGCGAGTGCGCCCTGAAATTCATCCATGCGGTTGCGAAGCGCACTCTCGATATTACGATATTGGCGGATTTGTTGGCACATTAAGGTAGCGGAATAAAGACGAGTTTTGGCGAGACAGCCAATCCGGGGGAGTTGATGATATGGCTTCTGAACCAGGCAACAAGGTCGGGTTCCTGAGCGAGGAATGGCTCGAAGTTGCGCGCGACGTATTGAACGAGATCGTGACGCGCCACGGCAAGCCCGGTGATTATTTCAGCCTGTGCGAGCGGTTCACCGATGCTCCTGCCAGCATAGCCCCATCGGGACTTGCAAGCTGGCATTTCCGGATAAACGGAACCAGCGTGCA
>CAZRVW010000120.1:0-8754 GCA_964603645.1 uncultured Novosphingobium sp.
CTGGCGCACCAACACCGCGTCGAACCAGCCGCAGCGCCTCTGCCTGCCGGTTACGGTGCCGAATTCGTGGCCGCGCTCGCCGAGGCGCTGGCCGATCTCGTCCTCCAGCTCGGTCGGGAAGGGGCCGGCACCGACGCGGGTTGTATAGGCCTTGACGATGCCGAGCACGAAGCCGGTCGCGCGCGGGCCAAGGCCCGAACCGGAGGCCGCTGCGCCGCTGACCGTGTTCGAGCTGGTGACGAAGGGATAGGTGCCGTGATCGACATCGAGCAGCATGCCCTGCGCGCCTTCGAACAGCACCCGGTCGCCGCGTTTGACCGCCTTGTTGAGTTCGCTCCACACCGGCTTTGCGAAAGGCAGCACGTCGGCGGCCACATCGGTCAGGTCGGCCAGCAGGCGGTCGCGGTCGATAGGCGCTTCGCCGAAACCGGCGCGCACGGCGTCATGGTGCGCGCACAGCCGGTCGATCTGCGGGCCCAGGTCATCGAGGTGGGCAAGGTCGCAGACCCGGATTGCGCGCCTGCCAACCTTGTCCTCATATGCTGGACCGATGCCGCGGCGCGTCGTGCCGATCTTGAACTCGCTGGCGTCCTCGCGCAGCCCGTCGAGATCGCGATGGAACGGCAGGATCAGCGGGCAGTTTTCGGCCAGCCGCAGGTTGTCGGGCGTGATCTCGACACCCTGCTCGCGCATTTTCGCGATTTCCTCGCGAAAATGCCAGGGATCGAGCACGACGCCGTTGCCTATGAACGAAGGCGTGCCGCGGACGATGCCCGAAGGCAGCAGG
This sequence comes from uncultured Novosphingobium sp., assembly GCA_964603645.1. Lineage (GTDB taxonomy): Bacteria > Pseudomonadota > Alphaproteobacteria > Sphingomonadales > Sphingomonadaceae > Novosphingobium. Next base: position 788 of record CAZRVW010000120.1, read on the forward strand.
CTGAGTTTGTAGGTCTGGTTGCCAACCACCAGCGTGTGCCCGGCGTTGTGGCCGCCCTGAAAGCGCACCACGGCGTCGGCGCGGCTGGCGAGCCAGTCGACGATCTTGCCTTTGCCTTCATCGCCCCATTGGGCTCCGATTACGGTGACATTGGCCATAGTTACGCCTTTTCCCCTGCCGGGGGATCCTCAAGGTCCTTCGACAGGACTCGACCAGGGGATGGGACGGATACGGCTCCAAGGGCCGCGGTGCGGGGCGCGCTTTACCGGCGGCTGCGCGGCAGAGTCAAGCGTTGCCGTTAACCAGTATTTGCCGCCGCATTAGGGGGATTTCAACGAAATGCGCCTAGACTTCGTAGCTGAAATTGAACCTGCGAGGATCGGACAGGAGCGGCGCAGAAATCGATGGATGCGAAGGGTTTCCTCAAGAGCCTGACAGACAGGAGACATTCCGGCTCGCCGTATGGGGGCGCGGACCTGCCCAAGAATGTCATTCTGCCCGGCGATACAGAGGCGCGCCTGGGCATTGTCGAAGACTTTGAAAAAGCCGGTTTCGGCTGGCTGTGGGCAAGCGATCCCGAGGGTTATCTCATCTACATGTCGGAAAGCGCCGTGCAGAGCACCGGCAAGCAACCGACTGAAATTCTCGGCAAACACCTGACGGAATTGTTCGAGACCGATCCCGATAATCCCGACGAGCGGTCGGACCGCCCGTTCAAGTTCCAGCTGAGCGCGCGCAACCGGATTGTCGATCTCGTCGTGCGCTTTGCCCTCGGCAAGTCGGAACACGAGGCCAAGCAGACCTGGTGGTCATTTTCGGCGCAGCCGATCCTCGACAGCTCCGGCAGCTTCAAGGGCTATCGCGGCATCGCCAAGGACATCACGGTTGAATACGAGCGCAAGCTCATGGATTCGCGGATGGCCGAATTCGATTCGCTGACCGGCCTTGTCATTGCCCCGTCCCGAAGCGCTCGACAAAATCGGTGAGCGGAATGGTGAACTCGTCCGCCGCGTGGAATTGCTTGTCGGTCATCCCGGGCTGTTCGTGGTCGCGATACCATTTCGCATAGTGCTTGGTCTTGCTGCTGAGCTTTTTGTAATGGGTCGAATAGGTCCTGACGCGCACAACCGGCATCTCGCCCTCGAAATCGAACTCCATCAGCCGCATCCAGCCATCGCCGATGCCGATCGGATAGCCGGGCCGCATCGGCTTGGCCCCCGCTTCGATCGCGGTTTGGCCGCGATCCTGATAGTCGGCAAGAACCTGATGGACATCGTTGCCGAACGCGTTCTTGTCGGTGCGCATTGCCTGGCCATGCTGATGGCCGCACAGCAGCATGAAGATCTGGTCGTGCTGGCTGAGCAACTTGTCCCACACCATCTGCGGCGAATTGTCCTGCGGATCGACGCTGGCGCCGTCGATAATGGCGACGGCTTTGCGCTCGCCCTGGACGCTCAGGTAATCGTGGGTCGAAACGATGGTCGGCAGGCCCTTGTGTTGCTCGATCACGCTGGCCGCCCATTCGAGCGAGCTGTCCGGCGGATCGAATTGCAGGCCGATGTGCAGGAACTTGTAGCCGCCCGCCTCGAACACCTGGGCGCTGTCCGCCCCGCCATCGTTGGCTGCGACATACCAGTCGCGCCCCTTGAAGAAGGGTGTGTGCTCGCCAAACACGGCGCGGAAATTGCTGAGGCCGCCGGGGTGGAGAACACCGAAGGTCGACATATCCTTGGGATCGAGCTTCTCGGCGGAAGGAAACTTTGAATCGGTCCACATCGCGTCGTAATCGTGATTGCCCGGCGCCACCGAGAACGGGACCTTGCCCATCAGCAATTCATAGCCCTTTTTGGCGGCTGGCATCTCGACATCCCACACCTTGGTCGAGGGTTTGAACATCTTCGAGAACAGCGAGTTCTCGTCCCGCCGGAAGCCGCGCATGTAATGATCCGGATCGATGGTCATGGTCTGGTGCTGCCACACGTCGCCCAGCCCGGTAACGAAGGCGATCTCGCCGCCCGCGCTTTCGACATTGGCGGCGATATATTCCATCTGTTCGAAGAACATCTCGCGCGCGTCGAAGGGGAAACCCTCACCGGTCTGGTGGGTGTAGTCCATGTAGTTCTGGGTGTCGGGGATCGCCGCGATGGTGAACTTGCGGTCGGTCGCGTCGGCGAAGGCGGGGGCGCTGGCCAGCAGCGCGACGGCAAGGACAATACGTTTCAGCATGGACAGGCTCCTGTCTGGGTCGTGTTGCGCGGCTATGACACCGCGATCAAATCGCGCCGACTTCCTTCAGCCAGCTCATCATTTGCTGGACCCCTTCGCTGAGCTCGGTCGGGTTGTAGCCGAGCGCTTCCTGCGTCTTGAAACTGGTCGAGAAGGGTTCGGGATAGGTCCGCTTGGCCAGCAGCGGGATGGTCGGCCCGAAAATTTCGAGAAGTTCGGGGGAATCCAGCTCTTGCTTGGTGTATTCGTCGATGCGGTGATCGACGCCGGCGATCTCGCAGGCGCGGTTCATCACTGTGGCTACGGTGGCAGTTGAATCCGGCGAACCGTGGGCGACATAGCGCGTGCCCGCCACGCCCTTTTCCAAGGCGGCCACGCAGACCATGGCGCAGTCGTCGGCGGTCGACCACGGCATCGGCAAGGGCAGCTGCTTGGGCATCTCGCCCTTGATCGCCTTGATGAAGCGATCGTTGAAAGTGTTGGCCCAGTTGGCCTTCTCGACACAGATCGACGGGCCGTAGATCGCGCCGGGCACCATGAAGCGGATGTCCTGCCCCTCGCGCACGCGGCCCATGCCTTCAAGATAGGCGAGCCGTTTGGTAACGGTGTAGACGTCCATGAAGGCGCAGGTGAGGTCGAGCGCAGAGTCTTCGCTGAAGGTCTCGGTGCTGTCGAAGAAGGTGGTGGTGAGCACCTGCACGACCGGCAGGTTCCCTGCCTCATGAGCAGCGGAAAGCAGGTTCATGGTGCCAACCACATTGGTGGCATAGCCTTCTTCCCAGGTGGCGCCGGGACGGCCGAGCATGGCGCCCGAATGGATCACGCCGTCCGCGCCATCGATGGCCTTGGCAAGGCTGTCGCGGTCCTTGAGGTCGCCCGGGACGATTTCGACACCGGCATCCTGCAGGGCGAGGGCATCCGAATTGGTCATGTCGCGCACCGAGGCGCGCGCCTTGTAGCCCTTGGCGATCAGTTGGGTGCACACGTTCGCGCCAAGGATACCGGTCGCGCCGGTCACATAGATGGTCTTCATTGTCGGTATTCTCTCCCTGACCGGTCAGTCCGGCCGTTTATTCTGCCGCCAGAGCGATGTCTTCCGGGTCTTGCCGGAACACGATCGCTTCGTGGTGGGTATCGACTTCCTCGATCGCGGGAACGCCGAAATGCTTGCGCGCGTCCGCCGGGGTCATGTGGAAGACCTCTTCCCACTTCATGAACCAGAACGGCGGCGATGCGAGGCCGACATCGATGCCCTGCTGAAGGCACCGCAGCGTCGGCACCAGCGTTTCGGGATAGTGGATCATCGCGCGCGTCACCATGCGCAGGCCAGCGAAGGCCTGATAAGGATTGACCGCACCTGCCAGTTCGGGGCTGAGGTGGCGCGCCTGGTTGGCGACCCGCCCGAAGGTGATCGCCACTTCGCCGAGCGAATTGAACTGGCCGCCGGTCAGGATGTGTTCGAAATCGTGGCTCTGGCGGCTGCGGAGCTTCCAGTAGTCCAGCGTCGACATGTCTTTGGGGACCTCGTTGCCGACACCCAGCGTCAGATCGAAGCCATGCTCGCGGATCTGGTGGCCGATCATGCCGCCGACGGTGCCCGGCTCGAACTGGTTGAAGAATTCGTTGTCGTAGGTCGAGACAAAGCCTTCCTTCACCCAGGCGTCGAATTCGGGATTGATCCGGCGCTCTTCCTCGAGCAGCTCGGCGACCCGCGCGGGCGGCACCACCTGATCGAAGGCCGTCGACAGGCCGAGCGTATGATCGGCCTCGACCGGGAAATCGGGTCCGTTCTTGCGGAACAGCCAGATCGGAATCACCTCGCGAATGATCGGATGGTTGAGCCATTCCGACGTGCTCTTCATGAGGCTCGACGTCGGCGCTTCGAGCCTGATGTTCTTGCCGAGATAGGCGTCGAGCGCCGCCCGTTCCTTGTCTGCATCGTTCATGGTGTCATCCTGTCCGCTGGGTTCTTGTTGTCCTGTTCAGCCATGCATTACCGATCCGCCGTCGATAGAGATAGCCTGTCCGTTAATCCATTCGGCCTCGTCCGAAAGCAGGAAGCTGACCAGATTGGCAACGTCTTCCGGCTGTCCGAGGCGCGGGCTGGGCACGCTCTTGAGCGCGTTCGCCAAGACGTCCTCGTTCATGACCTTCTGCACCGTTTCGGTCAAGATAACGCCGGGGCAGATGGCGTTGGCCCTGATGCCCTTGGCGCCCCATCGGATCGCGACATGGCGCATCAGGGCATTGAGACCCGCCTTGGTAACATAGTAGCTGAACTGGAACGGAGCGGCAGTCTTGGCGGCGTCGGATGAGGTATAGACGATGGCGCCCTTGCCGCGCTCGCGCATGAGCGGGATTGCAGCGCGGGTGCACAGCAGGTGACCGCGAAGATTGACCTCCACCGAGCGGTCGAAAGTCGCAAGGTCGATCGAGAGCGCATCGCCGTCCTTCGGACCGAGGCTGAGATCGGCAGCATTGACGTGCATGATATCGAGCCCGCCATAGGCACGGGCGGCACCTTCGATCAGTTCGTTGACCGCATCTTCGCTGGCAATGTCGCAGTGGCGTGCCACGGCTTGACCACCGGCTGCGGCAATACGCTCGATCACGTTGGCGGCGGCATCCATGTTGATATCGCCGACCACGACTTTCGCGCCTTCGCACGCGAGGCGGTAGGCGCTTTCCGCGCCCATGCCCGTGGCGCTGCCAACGCAGACCGCGACATTGCCCGAGTGCCTGCCTGTCGCCATTCGTCCACTCCGTTTTCTCGCTTTGATCTGATCCGTCAGACCGCAGGCGCAGCCTGTCAAGCGATTGCAGGTGCCAATGATCGCCGATGCGGTCTTCGCATCGCTGCATCTATAGGTTACCCATGGACGGGACTCGCGAGGCTGACAATGGCCCGCAGCAAGGAGAGGGCCGAATGAGCCAGGGGAATTTCACCCGTCGCAGCGCGATCGCCATGGGCGGCGCGGCAGCCACTGCTGCGCTTGTGCCGACTATGGCGAGCGCTTCATCCCATAAAAACAAAGGAACCAGCATGAGCGATCTGACCGGCGGGCGCGAAGCCGAATTCGAGTATTTCATTACCGAGCCGCAGACCGAGCCGGGGATGCAGGAAGGCTTTAACTGGTGGCTGTGGGACGATCAGGGCCGTTTCGGCTTTCCGCGCTGCGCGGTCGAAGCCTATGCGCCCGACTGGGATCATCCGCATATCGAGCTGGGCCTTGTCACTCCTGAAGGCCGGGTGATGCGGCAGAGTTCCAGCGCCAACCGGCACAAGGAAGTGGGGCCAGACGGCAAGGCCACGCATTTCGGAACCGGCGGCCTGTGGTTCGAGGTGGTCGAGCCGTTCAAGCATTACAAGTCGGGATTTTCCGGCGCTTTGCCGGCTGCAAACTGGGACGAGATGCTGGTGCTGGGCTTCAAGACCGAAGAACTCGCGCCGCTGCGCTTCGACATAGAAGCCTGGCCGGTCGTGCCGCCGTGGATCCAGGGCACCATGTCCAAGGACGCAAAAGACCGCATGGCCGAGGGCGGGGAGTCGCTGGCGATGGGCGGCGACCGGCTGGAGCAGCTGTGCCGCGTCAAGGGCGTCATCAACTGGGAAGGCAAGGACGTCGAATTCACTGGGGGTGCGCTGCGCATCCGTCGCAAGGGCGTGCGCAAGCTCGAGGAATTCTTCGGGCACTGCTGGCAGTCCGCTGTGTTCCCGAGCGGCAAGGCGTTCGGTTACATCGCTTACCCCGGCTACAAGACCGGCGCGGAATACGATTACAACGAGGGCTTCGTCTATCTCGGCGAGGGTGAGCTGATCCCCGCGCGCGCGGTAAAGTCGCCGTGGCTCAAGGACTTCCAGTACTCGGGCGAGGACGTTACCTGCGTCATGGAAACAGAGGACGGCAGGCAGTTCACCTTCGGCGGCAAGACATTCGGCGGAGTGCCATCCATTCCGCCGCTCGATTCCAAGTTCCCGCCGCTGCACCAGATGATTGCGCACTACAGCTTCGAGGGCGAAAGCGCCTATGGCATGATCGAACGCTCGACCATGCGCGACAAGATGAAGATGCCCGGCTGATGCGGCTGCGGCTGGGATGGCCTGAACCGCGCTTGCAGGACATGGAAGAGATGGAGTGGCGCGAAGTTCTCGCGCAGGACCATTCCGGCACGCGTAAGGTCGTTTACGAAAAATGGCTCTGTTTCGAGCCACGGGTGCTGGCGTTTGTCGGCAAGTGGGATCCGGGAATGGTCGTGGCGCGTCATGGCCACATGTGCCCAAATTCGATCTATGTCGTCGAAGGTTCGATGACTTCGGGCGGGGTCGAGAGCACGGCGGGCATGAACATCATGCTCGATGTCGGCACGCCCTATGGCCCGAACGTGACCGGGCCGGACGGCGTAATTGTCTATGAGGTCATGGCTGGCGATCCCTCGGTCTGGTACGCCGATCCCGAAGGCTTTGCCGAGCTCAAGCGCGAGCTGGGCATCAAGCAGCTCGCCAACCCGCACCTGCCCAACGACGACGAGAGCGGCGGCACCCGCGCCACCTACGGCCCCGACGGCATGCTGCTCGCCCCGATCGTTCCCAAGCCGGCGGGGGGCCATCGCGATCCGCGCTTTCGCCATGGCGAGAAGACGGAATGGATCGAAGTTCTGGCGCAGGAGCAGAACGGCAAGCGCATTTCGGCCTGGGAGAAGTGGCTCGATTTCTCTCCGACGGCAATGTGCACCGAAACGAAATACGATCCGGGGCTGATCGTGCCGCCGCGCGGCCGCAACTGCATCTCGACCATTCTCGTGCTCGAAGGCTCAATGACGGTGGGCGGGCGCGAGTGCCGCAAGGGCATGCACATTACCCTGGAGATCGGCACGCCGATGCCTGCGACTGTCGCCGGGCCCGAGGGCGTGCGGCTCTATGAAGTGCGGGTCGGCGATCCGACCACGTGGTACGTCCACAACGACCCCTACGACAATCTCGAGTTTGAGCATGGCGCGGTGCCCTTGCCGGCGCCGAAGCTCGAGCTGCCGTCGTGGCTGTCCGACCGGGACTCGATTTATCAGTAACAGGAGTATCGCGCGAAAAAGTGGGAACCGGTTTTTCGCAACCAGCGATGCGACCACAGGAAATTGAAGCGGGAGAGAAACATGGCCAGCAACCGGCGCAGCTTGCTCAAGGGAATGGCCTTGGGGGGCACGGGGGCAGCACTGCCGGGCGCGCTCGCCTCACTCGCGGCGCCGGCAACCGCCCTGGCGCAATCGAACGATGCCGGTCCGGCAAGCCGCGCCTGGTTGGCGCTGGCGCAGAAGCTGGTCGAGTGGGATGCCAGGTTCTCGTCCCCGCCCTATGCCGGGATCACATCCAACGAACGCGCCGAAGCGCGCCTTGTCATGGCCGATGCCCTGCAACTCGCGCTGGACTTCTGGGCCAGGGCCGACACGGCAAATCCCGGCTTCACCCGCTTTGTGGGCCCTGACCGCAAGCTGCTCGGCGACAATCCCGATGCTGTCTATTTTTTCGCGCCGATCAGTTCCGGCGCGGAATATGTTATTCGCGGAAATACCGCTGGCGCGACCTATACGTCGTTCACGGTCGAGCGGGCGGAACGCGATGGCGGACGGCCCTTTGCTCTGGCCGCGACCCTGAACGATACGGAATTCGATATGGCGCCCGACGGTTCCTATGAAATCCGCGTCGGCGGTCCGAAGCGGGAGCGCAACTGGCTGGCCCTGTCGGACGA
>CAZRVW010000121.1:0-8697 GCA_964603645.1 uncultured Novosphingobium sp.
CTACTGCCGAATCCCGCCAGATCGGGCTGGACCAATGCCGTCACATATTTGCGGCCTTCTGCGACCAGCACGAATTCGGCGATGAGCGGGCTGGTGCGCATCAGCGCTTCGATTTCGGCGGGCGCGATGTTCTTGCCGCCGTCGGTGATCATCAGGTCCTTCTTGCGATCGACGATGCGCAGTTGTCCGTCTTCTATCGCACCGAGATCGCCGGTGTGCAGCCAGCCATCGATGACGGTGTCGGCGCTGGCTTGGGGGTTCTTGTAGTATCCCGCAAAGACGGCATCCCCCTTGGCGAGAATTTCCCCGTCTTCGGCCAGCTTGAGTTCAACCGTATGGAGCGGCTCGCCCACGGTGCCGGGCACGACTCGCTCGGGGCGGTGGATGGTCATGATCGAGCAGTTCTCGGTCATGCCGTAGAGCTCGAGCAGTTCTAGGCCCTCTGCGCGGAAGAATTTGAGCGTCTCCACCGGCAAGCTCGCCGCGCCGCTGGTCGCCACAGCCGCGCGGTCCAGTCCGACCATTGCCAGAGCCTTCTTGCCGGACAGGCCGCTGTCACGGATCGTCTCCTCGAAGCGCAGCCAGACGCGCGGCACGCCCGAAAAATAGGTTGGGCGAATGCTACGCATGTCCTCGATGAGAGTCGGCAGCCCGCCGCCGATGGATACGGTCGAGCGCGTATAGAGCGGAGCGAAATTGGTCATCGCCTGTTCGGCGATATGGCACAGCGGCAGGTAGGAAAGCACTTCCGCACCCGGGCGAAATCCCAGCATGGGGGCGAAGCCCTGGGCCGTGGTGCGCATGTTGCGGTAGGTCAGCATCGCTGCCTTGGGGGCGCCGGTCGAACCCGAGGTGTAGACGATCAGCCCGACCCGATCGAGCGACAGCGCTGCAATCGAGGCATCGAGCAAGGCTGGATCGCGGGTGAGGGCGCCTGCACCGTCAGACTCAAGCTGCGCCAGCGAAAGGACGCCATTTTCGCCGATGGCGCTACTCGCCGGATCGAACATCACGATCCATTTCAGCAGCGGCAATTGCTCGCGGATCGGCAGAACCTTGGCGAGATAGGTATCGTCCTGACAGAACAGTACCTGCACATCGGCATGGCCCAACGCGTGGAGTAGATCGGGCGTGGAGCTGGTCGGATAGCAACCCAGCGGCACGCCGCCGATCGCGCTCGCACCCATCTGCGCGACCAACCAGTCGACGCTGTTGTCGGCAAGCACGGCGACATGCGGCGGATCGTCAAGATTCAGCCCGGAAAGCCCCGCGGCGCAGTTGCGTACGCGCGAGGCATAGTCCGCCCAGGTCAGTTCCTGCCAGTCTTCGCCATGCTTCTGGCGCAACGCGACTTCTTCGCCGTGCTCCGCGCCGTGCTTCAGGATCAGCGCCGGCAGCGGCAGATCGGAAAAGCCCGCAGACACTTGCTGCCTACCCCTTGCCGAAGACCGGCGCTTCCTTCTTCAGCATCGCCGAAGTGGCGGCGCGGTGGTCGGCGGAGCGATTGGTCAAACGCTCCATCGCGGTGCCCATTTCCATCGTGGCGTGGGCCAGCTGCTTGAGGCCGATGTTGATCGTCATCTTGGTCGAACGGATCGCCATCTGCGCGCCGTCGGCCAGTTCGCGCACGAATTCGTCGACGCGCGCGTCGAGCTCGTCGAGTGGCACGGCGTGGTTGATCAGGCCGATGCGTTCGGCGTCCTTCGCGCCGATTGGTTTGCCGGTCATCAGGTATTCCTTGGCGCGGGCATAGCCGACCAGCATCGGCCACATGATTGCGCCGCCGTCGCCCGCCGTCAGCCCGACCTTGACGTGCGGATCGGAAATCTTGGCATGATCGGCGACGAAGGTGATGTCGCAGAACACCACCAGCGTCGCACCAAGGCCGGCCGCATGGCCCTGGATCTTGCCGATGATCGGCTTTTCGCAATCGAGCATCGAATAGACAATCTGCCGGCCTTCGGCGACAGTCCGGTCGAACTCTGCAGTGTCGCGGGTCATGTGGTCGAGATAGGCGATGTCGCCCCCGCCGCTGAACAACTTGCCGTTGGCGGTGAGCACGATGATATCGACGTCCATGTCGTGCGAGGCTTCGATGAACACGCGCGACAATTCGGTGTGCAGGCCTTGATTGGTGGCGTTGCCTGCTTCTGGCCGGTTGAGCGCCAGCGTCAGCACCCTGTCTTCGAGCTTGGTTTCGATGAATTCGTAATTGCCCCAGGCCATCCGCGTTTTCCCGTCGTTTTGAATTGAAATCACCGCTGCCCGTGTCATATCCCGCCGCGCGAGGCAAGCAGGCGCGGCAGGCGCGTGGCAACAAGCGGAGATTGAGTATGAGTGAGGCAGCACCGGTTGTCCTCATTACCGGAGCGAGCGGCGGCGTCGGCAAGGCCGTAGCGGCAGAGATGGCGGCACACGGATTTGATGCAGCGCTGCTCTATCGTTCGAGCCGCGGCCCGGTAGACGAAGCGGCCGAAGCGGTGGCGGCGCATGGTCGCAGGGCATCGGTTCTGCAATGCGACCTGACCGATCCCGAAGCGGTCGAGGCGGCGGTTGCGCAGACGATAGCCGAGTTCGGCAAGATCGACGTGCTGGCCCATTGCGCCGGAGCCTACACCGTGTGGAAGCCGATCCGGTCGCTGAGTGCGGAGGAATGGTCCAGCTTTCTGGACTCCGATCTCAGCGGGTTCTTTTACGTCCTCGCTGCCTGCGTGCGCCACATGCACGAGCGCAAGTCCGGCGTGATTGTTGCCGTCTCGTCGATTGCAGCGCAGGCCTGCCAGCCGCGCGGCGGGCAGGCGGCCTCGGCCAAGGCGGGGCTTGATGCGCTGGTGCGCGTCGTCGCCAAGGAAGAGGGCAGGCACGGCATTCGCGCCAACGCCGTCTCCATCGGTCTGACCGACACCGAGATGGGCGCCGACGCTGAACGCGCCTGGGGTGAGGAAGCCACCAAGCGTCTGCTCGCCGGGGCGCCGCTTGGGCGCATGGGTGAACCGGAAGAGATCGCGCGAGTGGTTCGCTTTCTCGCGTCCGATGAGGCAAGCTACGTCACTGGCAAGGTCTTGCAGGTCGATGGCGGCCAGATGATCGCGGGTTAAAGAGAGGATATTGCATTGAGTTCCGAAGCGAACCTGTCGCTCGAAGAGATTGAATCGCTGGTCGATTATTCCTCGCGCTATTTCATGGAACGGCTTCATCCGCTCCAGCAGAAGATGGACGACGAGGAATGGTGGCCCGCCGAAGAGTTCAAGGCGCTCGCTGAAATGGGCCTGCTCGGCCTTACGATTCCCAGCGACTACGGCGGGCAGGGGCTGAGTTATCTCGCAGCCGGGATGATGGGCGAGGCAATGGCCTACGCGAATCCCGCTTTCGCCTTCAGCTGGACCAGCCACGAAAACCTGTGTCTCGATGCGCTCTACCGCAACTGCAACGAGGAACAGCGGCAACGCTTCGTGCCGAAAATGTGCGCGGGCGAGCTGATGGGCGGCCTTGGCATGACCGAACCGGGGGCAGGTTCCGACGCGATCGGATCGATGCGCACCACGGCGCGGCGCGAAGGCGACAACTATCTCCTCAACGGCGGCAAGATCTACATCACCAATGGCCCGGTCGCGGACCTGTTCCTGGTCTATGCCAAGACCGATCCGACTGCCGGGACGCGCGGCGTTTCCGCCTTCATCGTCGAGGCCAATTCGCCCGGCTTCAAGGTCGCGCAGAAGCTCGACAAGATGGGCTTTCGCGGCAGCCCGACCGGCGAGCTGGTATTTGAGGATTGCGAAGTGCCGGTCGAGAACCTGATCGGCGAGGAGAACCGGGGCATTGCCGTGATGATGAGCGGGCTGGATGTAGAGCGGCTGCTGTCCGCGCCACTGTGCATCGGTCCCGCGCAGCGCGCGCTCGATCTGGCTATCGATCATGCGAAAACGCGCGTCCAATTCGGCCAGCCAATCGGCCAGTTTCAGCTGGTCCAGGCCAAGCTTGCCGACATGTATGCGCAGATCGAGGTGGCGCGTACTTACCTCCACAAGGCACTGACGATGTGCGATAATATGGAACTGACCGAGGCGGGCAGGGGCGAGATTCACAAGGTTTCTGCCGCCGCATTGATGGCCGCCTCACGCGCGGCTAAATTTGTCTGCGACGAAGGCGTCCAGATCTTCGGCGGTTCGGGCTACATGCGCGATACCGAGATCAACCGGCTCTATCGCACCACCAAGGTCATGGAGATCGCGGCAGGCTCACAGGAAATCCGCCAGACGATCATCGCCAAGGAATTGCTGAGGGACTAGGGCGTCATAGGCGGAATTTTCGCCCTCAATGGATGGCCGGTGGTTCCTGACATCGGCTCGCTCTGTTTTGATCCGCGGAACCCCAGCGCGCTTCAACCGCAAGTCAGTTCGGCTTTCAGAAATACATAGCTGGCGATTGGCTTGAACCAGGCCAATTCCGGCTCCTCGACAAAGCGCAGTCCCGGCAAACGCAGTAGCTTGTCGAGAAAGGCGCGTGCTTCCGCGAGACCCAATTGCGCGCCGGGGCAACGGTGTGGGCCGTCCCCGAAACTCATGTAGCCCGCCCCCGGCGTGCGCGTCGCGGCGCGTTGCGGGTCGATCATGTGTGGACAGGGGCCGGTTGCAGCTTCGTCTGTGTTGGCCCTACGCACGTCGATAGTCAGCGAGGTTCCGGCCGGTACATGCCCGTGACCGGGCAACTCGATATCGGCAGATGTATAACGCCGGATGTATCCGACGATCGGCTCAAGCCGAAGGATTTCATCCACAATGGTGAGCTGCACCCTCCCTGACCCATCAAGAAACCGCGCCTTCAGCTTTGGATCATCGAGCATATACCAGGCGCACATCACAATCAGCTCGCGGGTCGTGACCATCCCGGCGAAGGCATAGGACCGCACCTCGGTGTGGATCAGGTCTTCCGAGGCCCCGGCATCGAGCATCCGCGAAATCACATCTTCGCGGCGATCGCTTCTGCGAGCTTCGATTGCCGGAAGCACGTCCAATTCGAAGAACTGACGAACTGCGCTATCGGACTCTGCCTTGACCGGTCGGTTCGAAGCAGGGTCGGTGTTGATCGTGTTCGCGATCCGCGCGGTAAGTGCGGGCAGGTCCGAATGGTCGATTCCTAGCACTTCAGCTGCCACTGCAACAGCGTACTGAAACGCTAGTTTGTCGAGGCGCACCTGCCTGTCGGCAGCGATCCGCGCGACGATGCGCTTGGAGGTCGCTTCCATGATGGGCTCATAGCGATCCTTGATGGCCCGCAGTGTAAAGAACGGCGCCACCGCGGCGCGGCGCTTGCGATGACGTTCGCCGTCGAGGTGGAACAGCGTCATCCTGTTTTCATCGACTTGCCGGTTCTCCGAAACACCCGCGCCCGATTGCAACACGTTCGGGCTGCGTAAAAGGCTGCTCGCGGCCGCATATGTCTTGATTGCGCTGGCAAGTTTCGCAGGTGCAATTGTGTCGGTGGCAAGACGTGCCGTCTTTCTGCCAGGCCTGCTGAGCGGCATTTTCGCCAAGTCTCCGGAACCGTTCGACATAGCGCTCTCCTCGTTGGCCGCACGATTGAGCGAACCGCAACCAATTCATTATATCATCTCAAGGATGACGGCCACGATTCTGCCCATCGACCGTTTGTGAGATGGTGGAGCTAGCCTCTCAACCCAATGTCCGCTTGGTTTCTGTTTGCGAGAAGGGCGGTCGACGAAGAAATGGCGAGCGGCTGGCGCTTCCCAAAGGTCGGGAGTTTGTTCGTTCGGCCCTAGTCTTCTCCGTCGAGGATCTCGGCGCTGGACATGTCTCTTGCCGTTCCGAAGTTTTCGGCAAGGCTCTCGGCAGTGAGTTCCGGGTCGCTGAAGCCGGTTGAGCGGGCAAAGGCAATTCGCGCCACCGTGCCGCCGCCGACATCGTAGAATTCGCCGGTTGCCTTGCACTCCGGCGCGCACAGATAGGCTATCGCCTCTGCCACCAGATGCGGTGGAAAGCCCTTCATGTGCTCGATCATCGCTGGATCGTCGATCCCGACCATCAGGCGGGTGTTGGCCGTGGGCCAGACGCCGTTCACGCGGATGTCGTGCGCTTCGCCCTCAGCGGCGGCCACGGTCGTCAGCCCCCAATAGGCTGCCTTGCCCGCCGCATAGACGCTCCGGCCCGGCAGGCCGAGCATCGCGCCGGACATCACGTTGACCACGCGCCCGAAACCCGCCTCGCGCATGATGGGCCAGCACTTGCGCAGCAGCATCCAGCCGCCGGTGAAGTTGGAGCGGAAGATCGTCTCGGCCCGCTCGTCGTTGAGTTGATCCACGCCGGTGGTGATGTTGCCGCCGGCATTGTTGACGAGAACGTCAATCCGCCCAAACGCTGCCATGGCGGCATCGACGATAGTCTGCGCGGCCTCAGCCGTGCCGACCGTGGTCGCGTCGGCCACAGCCTCGCTGCCGAGCGCGCGAATCTCCTCGACCACCGCGTTGGCAACCTCGCTGCCGCCCGGTTTCGCCGTCGAAGCGCCGCCGCCATAATCGTTGACCAGCACCTTCGCACCGCGCCGCGAGAGCGCGAGAGCGGTTACCCGGCCGATGCCGCGTCCCGCGCCGGTGACGATGGCGACCCGGCCAGTTAAATCAATCACTTCATCGCGATGGGATTGATCGCCGATCCGACCGCGCGGGTGATCGCCAGCGGCGGCGCGACCAGCATGAAGGTGTATTGCCCGTCTTCGTTGCAATCGGCGGCCAGCGCATCAAGATCGAACATCTCGCCGAAGGGCAGGCCCATGTCGCGCAGGCACAGCATGTGCATCGGCAGGAATATATCGTGGTTGCCGTAAGTTTCCTCGTTCATCACTTCGACCGCGACATTGTCGGCGCAGATCGCCGCCGCGCTCTTGTCATGCAGCCATTCGGCGCAGGTATGGTGACAACCGGGCTGGCCGGACATGAATTGCTCGCGGCTCCCGCGCGTCAGGTTGCCGATCTGCCCGGTGCGCACCGCGACGATGTCGCCCGGCAACACGGTGACGCCCTCGGCCTCGCAGGCGGCATTGAGATCGTCTGGCGTGATCGCATAGTCGCCAGGCAGGATATCGACGCCCTTGAGTTTGGCGATGTCGAGCAGCACCCCGCGCGAGGCGACGCCGGGCTTGGCCATGTTTTCGACCCCACAGCGGGTCGCGCCGGCAAGACTCAGGTGTTCGTGGATCGAAAATCCGTTGTAGAACTGATCGTCGTAGTGAACGTGGCTGAGCGCATCCCACTGGGTTGCGCATTGCAGCGGCATATGGATGACGTCGTCGTTGAAGCGGCTGCGCGGGTACTCTTCGGAGCACTTCTCGTTCATCGCGGTCATGTACTTCATCGGATTGAAGCGGAATCCGCCGAACTGCGGGCCGTTCTCGTCGAAATTGAGCCCCAGCGCGAACATCTTGCCCGCCTTCACTTCGGCGGCCGCGCGCTGGAGCGCGGCGGGATCGATGTGATTGAGTGTGCCGCGCTGGTCCTCCGCGCCCCAACGGCCCCAGTTGCGCAGTCCCTCTGCCATCTTGT
This sequence comes from uncultured Novosphingobium sp., assembly GCA_964603645.1. Classification (GTDB taxonomy): domain Bacteria; phylum Pseudomonadota; class Alphaproteobacteria; order Sphingomonadales; family Sphingomonadaceae; genus Novosphingobium. The sequence continues at coordinate 7,556 of CAZRVW010000121.1, forward strand.
CGAAATCGGCTGACTTCATTCGCGAATCCTTTCCCTTTGGTTTGTCGTTTCGTCCCGCGAAGCGCGCCGGATTGCAAGTGCCTTCATGCCTTTTGACGGTGGCGCATGCTTGGACTAGGCGATGCAGCCGATGCAGAAGGACGAAACGATGGACGACTGGCGCGTGATCCCGCTCGAAGGGGTTCACAATTTTCGCGACTACGGCGGCTATGCGCTGGCAGGAGGCGGCAAGCTGAAACGCGGGGTGCTGTGGCGCTCGGGCCAGCATGCCGGCGCGACAGACAGCGATCTCGGCAGGCTTGCCGAAGTCGGCCTTGCCTCGGTGTTCGATCTCAGGACTTCGCGTGAGCGTGAGCTCTATCCCTGCCGGCGCCCTGAAGGATTTTCGGCGCAAATCGTCTATTCAGACGATCCAGACCGTCCCAAGTTCGCCCCGCATATCGAGGCTGCGCGCGGATTCGCCCGCGCGCGTGACGCGGCATTCGTCCACGAGATGATGACCGACACTTACACCCGCATCGCCTTCCGGCCCGAGCTCTTGGCCATGACCAGGGCCCATGCCGAGGCGCTGACCCGCGGAGACGGGCCGAGCCTTATCAATTGCATGGCGGGCAAGGACCGCACCGGCATCGCCGTCGCCGCGATCCAGCTCGCTGCGGGCGTCCATCGCGACGACGTGATGGCTGACTACTTGTTGACCAATACGGCGGGAGACAGCGAAGCGCGGATTCGCGCGGGTATGAAAACCGTGCGCGGCGTAAACTCGGACATGAGCGACGAAGCGGCGCGCGCGATCATGGGCGTCGAACCGGAATACCTGGAAGCGGCGTTTGCCTCCATCGATGAGCGCCACGGTTCGATCGACGGCTGGCTGGCCGAAGCGCTGGTGCTGGACGAAGCGGCGCGGGAAAGACTGCGTGAGGCGATTGCAGAAGGCTAAATAAAAGCCTTCACGTCGGCCATGAACCGGTCGAATTCGTCATGGTGCAGCCAGTGCCCTGCTTCCTCGTACTCCACGAGCTCGGCGTCCTGGAACAGGGCCATTCGCCCGTCTGTGCTCGGGCTGGGCATAAAGCTTTTCAGGCCCCACAGCATAAGCATCGGGCACGTGATCGAGCGCCATAATGTTTCGATTTGTTCGA
>CAZRVW010000122.1:0-8633 GCA_964603645.1 uncultured Novosphingobium sp.
TCGACTGCTGCATGGTTGTGGAAGCAGGGTGCACGATCCAGACCGCCGCCGAGGCCGCGGAGAACGAAGGCCTGCTGTTGCCGCTTGATCTCGGATCGCGGGGTTCAGCAACCATAGGCGGCACAATCTCGACCAATGCGGGCGGCAACCGGGTCCTCCGCTTCGGGATGATGCGCGATATGGTGCTTGGCCTCGAAGCGGTGCTTGCCGACGGGACCATCCTGTCTTCGCTGCGTCCGCTCATGAAGAACAACACCGCCTATGACCTGAAGCACCTGTTCATTGGCGCAGAAGGCACTCTCGGCATCGTCACGCGCGCCGCGATCCGCCTGAGACCGGCATTCCAAAGCCGCAATGCGGCACTGGTTTCAGCGGACAGTTTTGCCGATCTCGCCCGCCTCCTGCGCCATGTCGAGGCGGGCCTTGGCGGCCAGCTCTCCGCATTCGAGGCGATGTGGCCCGACTACTATGATCTCGTGACCAAGCCCTCTGCCCGCAATCGTCAGATCCTGCCGCATGGTCGCGCCTTTTATGCGCTGATCGAGGCTATGGGCAGCGACTTTGATGCTGATTACCAGCGCTTCGAACAAACACTGGCGCAGGCGATGGAACAGGGGCTTGTCTCCGACGCCGTCATCGCGCAGTCCGAAGCGGACGTCGCCGCCATGTGGGCCGTGCGCGAGGATGGAGAACAGGTCAGCCAGCTTTCGCCCTACGTCGCGCTCGATGTAAGCTTGCGGCTGTCGCGCATCGCGCAGTTCGTGACCAGACTGGACGCACTGCTCGAAGGGTCATGGCCCGGCACGCGCAAGGCGATATTCGGGCACGTTGGAGACGGTAATTTGCACCTTGTGATCGAAGCGAGCGACTCCAGTGAGCATCAGAACGAGATCACCAAGGCCGTGTTCGAACTGGTAGGCGAGTTGGACGGTTCCATTTCAGCCGAACACGGGATCGGTCGCGACAAGCGCGAATACCTGCATTTTTCGCGAAGTCCGGAGGAAATTCAGGCTATGTGGAAGATCAAGCGCGCTCTGGACCCGCTGAACCTGATGAATCCCGGTAAGACATTACCCCCTGCCGACGCTCTTGCGGAGAATGGCGCGTGAACGCCATTTCGCTGGACGATAAGTACACCGCGACCCAGGGCCGGATATTCCTTTCGGGCACGCAGGCCCTTGTCCGCCTGCCAATCGAACAGGCCCGCAGGGACGCAGCGGCCGGTCACAACACCGCAGGCTTCATCTCCGGATACCGGGGGTCGCCGCTTGGCGGTTACGATAATGCGCTTTGGGCCGCTGCACGCCATCTCGAAGCAAACCGCATCCATTTTGAGCCCGGCGTCAACGAAGACCTCGCCGCGACCGCCATCTGGGGGACGCAGCAGGTGCCCCTGCTCAAGGAGGCCCGCTACGATGGTGTCTTTGGCCTCTGGTACGGCAAGGGACCCGGCGTCGATCGCTCGACGGACGCGATCAAGCACGGTAACTTTGCGGGGACCAGCCCGCTGGGCGGTGTCCTTGCGCTCTGCGGCGACGACCATGCCGCCCGATCGTCAACGCTCGCCCATCAGAGCGACCATGCGCTGATCCATTGCGGCATGCCCGTTCTGAACCCGACAGGCATTCAGGACTACATCGACTTAAGCCTGATGGGCATTGCCATGTCCCGCTATGCGAGCCTGTGGGTCGGCTTCAAATGCGTGACCGACATCGTCGATGGCTCTGCCAACATCCTTGCCGGTGACGAGCGGATCGCGCCGGTCCTTCCGACGGATTACGAGATGCCGCCGGACGGACTGTCGATCAGACGAGAGGTTGCCGCCCTGGCTCAGGAAGCCCGGCTGTTCGAGCATCGCATCCTGGCAGCGCAAGCCTTCGTACGTGCAAACCGCATCGATGGCGTGGTGATGGGCGCCCCCGGTCGCCGCCGCCTCGGGATTGTCACGACCGGAAAGGGTCTGGCCGATACCGCGGAAGCGCTCGCGCTGCTCGGCCTTGACGCCGAACACCTCTCGGCCCTGGGCGTGGCAATTTACAAGGTCGGTATGGTCTGGCCGCTCGAGCCCGAGGGGATCCGCCGGTTCGCGCAGGACTGCGACGAACTTCTCGTGATCGAGGAGAAGCGACCAGTCATTGAGGAACAGATCGCGCACTTGCTTTACAACCTGCCTTCCGACCTGAGGCCCCGGCTGGTCGGCAAGCGCGACGAGACCGGAAAACCCCTGATTTGCGAAACTGGCGAGCTTAACGCCGACCTGATCGTGATTGCCGTTGCGCAGCGGCTGGACGCGCTTGGCCAGACAACGGAGCACTCTGCAAAGGCACAAGCTGTTCTCTCCCTTAACGGGCAGCAAATCGAAAACGCGCAGGTCGTGCGCACGCCGTCATTCTGCGCGGGTTGCCCGCACAACCGGTCTACCAGGATTCCTGACGGTTCGATCGCCTCCGCGGGTATCGGATGTCATGGCATGGCAGCGTTCATGCCCGACCGGAACACGTTGCCGGTCTCGCAAATGGGCGGCGAAGGCGCGAGCTGGATCGGGCAAGCGCCCTTCGTGGACATGCCGCACATGTTCCAGAATATCGGCGATGGCACCTATTTCCATTCCGGCCTGCTGGCGCTGCGGGCCTGCGTCGCAGCGAATGTCAACATCACCTACAAGGTGTTGCTCAATGGCGCGGTCGGGATGACGGGCGGCCAGCCCATCGAGGGCGAGGACTTTTCGGGCGAAATTACCGCGCCGCATGTCGCGAGTCAGGTCCACGCCGAAGGGGCCGGACGCATCGCCGTGGTCAGCGACGATCCTGAGCGGTTTGCCGGTGCTCATGACCAGTTCCCGCCGGGAACATCGTTCCACCACCGCGACGATCTCGATCAGGTGCAGCGGGAGTTACGCGAGTGGCGCGGCGTCTCGGTTCTCATCTACGACCAGAGCTGTGCGACCGAGCGCCGCAGGTTGCGCAAGCGCGGCAAGTATCCCGATTCCGACGAACGACTCCTCATCGCAAGCGAAGTTTGCGAAGGCTGCGGCGATTGCGGCGTGCAATCGGGCTGCATCGCGATCGAGCCGCTGGAAACCGAAATGGGCCTCAAGCGGCAGATCAACCAGTCGGTCTGTAACCAGGACTACAGTTGCCTCAAGGGCTTCTGCCCCAGCTTCGTCTCCGTGACCGGCGGCAGGCTGAAGGCAAGGCAGGCCGGAACGGGTCTCGTTGACCTTGCCAAGGATTTGCCGGAGCCCGTCCTGCCACAAGCCGAAAAGGGTTTCAGCCTCCTGATTACCGGTATCGGCGGCGCGGGCGTTGTAACAGTCGGTGCGGTCCTTGGCATGGCGGCCCATATCGCCGATCGCGCGGTGACCGTCCTCGACATGTCAGGCTTCGCGCAGCGCAACGGATCGGTGACGAGCCATCTGCGCGTGGGCAACGGCAGCATGCCGCAAAGCATGCGCATTCCTGCACAAGAGGCCAGCCTCGTGATCGGCTGCGATCCCGTTGTCACGGCCGGGCCGGAATGCCTGGCGATGATGAACGAGGCCGAATGCAACGTCGTGCTCAACAGGTTCGTTGCACCAACCAGCTCCATGGCGCTCGACCCGGACTTCCTTATCGATGGATCCATGCTCGAACGCCGGATTGCGCGGCGCATCGGCGAGGAGCAGGTCAAGTCGGTCGACGCGACGGGCATGGCCAATGCCATGCTCGGCAACGCTATCGGCGCAAACATGCTGCTTGTCGGCCATGCCTGGCAGGCCGGGCTACTGCCAATTCCAAGAGAGGCTATCGAAAGGGCAATCCGGCTGAATGGGACGGCGGTCGAGATGAACCTTGCTGCTTTCGCGCTCGGTCGCGCGCTATTCGCCCAACCCGAAGCCATCGAAGCGATGCGCGGTCCAGCCGAAGGCGCGGCACCCGAGGCAATGGACCTCTCTACCTTGGTCGACTCCCGCATGCGTCATCTTGCGAACTACCAAGATGACGGGCTCGCAGCGCGTTATCGCACGCTGATTGACAGGGTTGCGCAAGCCGAGCGGCAATGCACTCCTGATCATGGGGACCTCGCGCGCGCGGTGGCCGAAATCTACCCGCGCCTGCTCGCCTACAAGGACGAATACGAAGTAGCCCGGCTGCTCACGACGGGATCGCTGGCGCAAGAATTGTCTGACACGTTCGAAGGCGATTATGAGGTACGTTACAACCTTGCACCGCCGCTGCTCAGTAGGCGCGACCCAGCAACTGGACGCCTACAGAAGCGCAGCTTCGGACCGTGGCTCAGGGGCCCATTGCGCGTCCTTGCGTCAATGCGGCGACTGCGCGGCACTGTATTCGACCTATTCGGATACCACCCGCACCGCCGCATGGAACGCGCGCTGATCGCGGAATTCGAAGCGATGATCGAGGACGTGGTCGCCAGCCTCACGCCCGAAAATCATGCCCATGCGGTGGACATGGTGAAGGCCTACGGAGCGATCCGCGGCTATGACATCGTGAAGGAGGCAAGCGTTGAAGTCGCGCGGGCTAAGGCCAGCGAGGCGCGATTGGCATTCACCTCGAAACCCCAATCACCCTCGGTCGACAAGGTCGCGGCCAACAGCTGACGGCCCCCGCGCCGTTTGGCTATTCGTCGTCGGCAACCGAAAGCGACCCGAGCGGAGGCGCGACAGCCGCGCGGAACGAGACTTCGGGCGACGTCACAAAATCGATCACGACAGGCCCATCGGCAGCCATCGCTTCGCGGAAGGCCGGCTCGATGTCTTCCGCTTCGCTGACGCGCAAGCCCACGCATCCCATCCCGCGCGCCATCCGCGCATGATCGACTTCCGCAAATTGCGCACCATAAGTGCCAGTGTCGTGCACCACCGCGCCAAGCGAAGCATTGTTGAAGACCACGACGATGATCTTGATGCTGTGGTCGAGCGCGGACATCAGACCGTTACTGCTCATCGCGAAACCGCCGTCTCCGGCAACGGCAACCACCGTCCGGTCCGGGCAATGCAGCTTTGCCGCAAGCGCAGCTGGAATTGCATAGCCCATCGGGCCGACTCCAGCAGGCTGGAGCACGCCCCTGGGCACGCGGGACTGAAAGTGGTGATTGATCATCATCCGGTTCTCGCCGGCATCGCAGGTAACGATTATGTCGTCCGGAAGGGCCGCTTCCATTCCGGCGATCACGCGCTGTGGATGAAGGGGGCTACTATCATTGGCACGCGCAGGCGCATCGAAATGCCCATACTTCTTGCGAATGGCCTGCACCCTTTCGCTGCCTTTGGCGAAGGCTTCGGGATCCTCACCCAAAGTGTCACGCAGTTGATCAAGCACGGGCCCCACGCTGCCTATGAGGACATGCTCAGCCGGTACAATCCATGAAGCATTGCGCGGCTCGATCTCGATCTGGACGAATGTCTGGCGGCGTGGGTCGAAAAGGTTGGGTGACTCCCGACCGATATCGGAGGCGCCGAGCTTCGAGCCTGCGACAATGACGAGATCGGCGTCCGCGCAAGTCATTCCGGCCGCGTGAACGCCAAAAGTTCCGGCAGGGCCCAGTGCAAGCGGATGGCTTTCGGCGATCACGCCCTTGCCCGTCGCCGTGGTGACCACGGGGATTCCGCTCGCCTCGGCAAAGCGCAGCAGGGCATCCTCAGCCTGGCCGACGCGCACGCCATTTCCGGCAAGCAGCACCGGCTTCTCGGCCTCGCGAATGGCCTCGGCCGCTGCCGCGACTTGCTCGACACGGGCGGGAGGTGGCGCAGGCGGAAGATAATAGGCGGTCTTGTAAAGAAACGGGAAACTGTCCGGTCCGACGGGTTCGCCAAGCAGCGCGTTGCGGCCGTAGAGCACAGCCACCGGGCCGGGTTGCCCAGCAAGCGCATGCTTGATGGCAAGCTGGGTGGCTTGAACTGCGCTGACCGGATCGTGAACGACGAAAACCTGCTTGGTAATCGCTTCGAATGCCTTTTTGGTATCCCAGACACCGTAGTCGCCGGTGCCCGCCTGATAGGGCGCGTGGAGATCGAATCCTGGCGTGTCGCTCAGTTCCGTAAGCAGAAGCATTGGAGAGCTGGAAAGAAGCGCTTCCAGCGTGCCGATAATGCCGTGCCCCAGGACCCAGCCGCCCTGCCCCATGATAACGCCGGGCACGCCGGTAAGACGTCCCGTCACCTCCGCTATGACGCCAGCGATCGATTCCTGCCGCACGACCATGAGATCGAGCGTGTTCGCATGGGACTCGCAGGCATTGTATATGTGACCGGTATGCCCGCCCGGAACGCCGAATATCTTGCGGATTCCCGCTTCTTCGAGAACGCGGCAGATAGCGTCGGGAGCGCTCAGCGGTTCAGTGGTGAACAATTCCGCCGGCATAAGACGTCCTCTCGATGATTGAGTTCGGCCCGCCAGCGTGCGGGGCAACGGACGCCGCCCGCTCGACGCACCCTCAAGTCGGCCCCCTAAAGAAAGAATGGCCCTGTGTTGTCAACCGCGATATGCTACGCTTGCGTATATTATTCGAAGAGCAATTTCGACGTCCAACGGCAGCTATTCCACAAGGGCGCGATGTGGCAATGCGAAACCTACCCGGGAGAAGCGATCGCATGAAATACAAGGTCATCAACGTGGGCTCTCACGTCAATCCGCCCGGTGACATGTACGAGCGATACTTCCCGGATGACCTGCGCCACCTTGCGCCCCGTCTCGTGAAACGCGAATTCGATGGCGACGGCGAGTATGAGGCAATCGAGCTGGAGGGCGACTATGTTCGCCAGCTATCCGCTCAGGTCGGGCTAGATCGCACCGACTACAAGGACATTCCTTTCATCCGCTCGTTCGAAGAGGGCGTACCGGGTCAGCGCGATCCGGCCGCCCGGCTTGCCGACATGGACCGCGACGGGATCGATGCCGACGTTCTGGTCCATCCCGGCTATCCGATCCTGCTGCCGAAAAACCGCGACACCCGGCGCGGGATGATGGTGGCCTTCAACGACTGGCTGGCGGAATTCTGTGCCTTCAACCCGAAGCGCTTGATCGGAATTGGTGAAATCCCTGTCTGGAATATTGCTCTGGCGATCGAAGAGGCCCGGCGGGTGAAGGACCTGGGTCTGAAAGGTGTGCTCATGCCGGCCATTCCCGGCTATGTTGGTGCGTGGTCCTGCCCGGCTGACGAACCCTACACCTCGGCCACCTACAATCCGCTGTGGGATGAGCTCGAACGGCTCGGGCTGGTGATGGTGGTCCATGCCGATGCAGCGGCAGCGACGCCGGGCCTCGAGAACTACGACGAGCCTTCGGTCAACATGATCATCAACAAGACGATGCCGCAGGAGATGATCGCTTCGCTCTATGTGAGCCACGTCTTCCGCGATCATCCCGGACTCAAATTGCTCTGCGTCGAAACCGGCGTCGGCTGGATGGCCCACCTCGTGTCATGGATGGACGTGCTCGCCCGCGAGCACCCCTCAATGTATCCGGGCATCACCGAGAAGCCGAGCGAGACCCTGCGCAAGCACGTGTTCGGATCGTTTCTGTGGGACACGATCGGTGTGGCGAACCGCGATGTCATAGGCGTGGGCAACATCATGTGGTGCAGCGACTATCCGCACAATTACGGCCCCTTCCCCAATTCGCGCGAACTGATCGACAGGGACCTTGCCGGAGTGAGCGCCGAGGAACGGCACATGATCCTTGCCGGCAATGCCGTAAAGCTGTTCGGACTGGAGGAAGAGTGAGGAGCACATGGATAAGCCGGAACTCATCGCCAGCGGAATAGCCGTTCCCGAAGGGCCGACATGGTGCGCGGACGGCACGCTCGTGGTCACCGCCGTGGCCGAAGGCGCGCTTTACCGCATCTGGCCCGAGGAACGTCGCAAGGAGCGCATCGCGCTCACCCGTGGCGGCCCGAATTCAACCGCATTGGTTTCGGACGGTGGTTTCCTCGTTACCCAGAACGGCGGCATCGACTTTCGCACCCAGCCGAAGCTGCCCGGCACCGGTCTCGACGACTTCACCATGCCCGAGCCGCATTTCGTGGATCCGGGCCTGCAACGTGTCGCCCCGGACGGCACGGTGACTCGCCTCGTCGGCGGCATGCAGGCGCCAAACGACCTCGCCATCGGCCCGGACGGCACTGTCTGGTTCACCGACCCACATGGCTTCCCTGCCCCTCCCGGCCCGCCGAAAGCGAGAGTCATGGCCATGGCACCCGATGGCGCAGTGCGCGAGGTAGTGGGAGGCCTCGTGATGGTGAATGGTATCGCGCTCGAACCGAGCGGCAGTCTCGTGGTCACCGAAGGCAACGGTCTGCTGCGCCTCTCGTCCGAGGGCGAGCGTGAATGGATCATCGAGAACATCAGCGAGAATCACGCCACCGATGGCATCAAGCTCGACGTTGATGGCCGGATCTGGATGGCGGCTAGTCTCGATCGCGGCGTCCGGGTCATGGAGGAAGACAAGGAAGTCGCATTCATCCCACTACCCGGCGAAGGCTTCGTAACGAACCTGTGCTTTGGTGGCGCGGACATGCGCACGCTGTTCGTCACCGACGGTCCGGGCAATGTCTGGATGATCCGCGGCGTGTCCAGCGCTGGCCTGCCGCTCCACACCTGGCCAGTCCCGGCCTGAAGTGGCCGGACTGACTGA
>CAZRVW010000123.1:0-8350 GCA_964603645.1 uncultured Novosphingobium sp.
ATCCTTACGAGCGCCCGCCGCTGTCGAAGGAATATTTCGCCCGCGAGAAGACTTTCGACCGGCTCTATATCCGCCCTCCGACATTCTGGGCCGACAAGGACGTGACCTTCCACCTCGGCAAGGAAGTCACCGCAATCGATCCAGCCGCTCACGAACTGACGCTCAACGACGGCGGGACCTTCGGTTACGGCAAGCTGGTCTGGGCTGCTGGCGGCGATCCTCGCCGCCTGTCCTGCCCCGGCTCCAACCTGGCAGGCGTCTTTGCCGTGCGCACCCGGCAGGATTGCGACCTGTTGATGGCCGAAATCGACGCCGGCACACGGGATATCGTGGTGATTGGCGGTGGCTATATCGGTCTTGAAGCCGCAGCCGTGCTCACCAAGCTGGGCTGCAAGGTCACGCTTCTGGAAGCTTTGCCGCGCGTGCTCGCCCGCGTTGCTGGCGAAGAACTTTCCGCCTTCTACGAGAAGGAACATCGCGAGCACGGCGTCGACTTGCGCACCGACGTGGTAGTCGAGGCGCTTGTCGACGATGGCGACGGCGACAAGGTAACGGGAGCCCGGCTCGAAGGCGGCGAAGTCATTCCCGCCCAGGCGGTAATCGTCGGCATCGGAATTGTCGCTGCCGTTGGCCCGCTTATGCTGGCGGGAGCGTCCGGCGCAAACGGCGTCGATGTCGATGAGTGGTGCCGCACATCGCTGCCCGACATTTACGCGATCGGCGATTGCGCCGCCTTTGCCTGTGCCTATGCCGGCGGACACGTGATGCGGGTCGAATCGGTGCAAAACGCCAATGACATGGCGACTTGCGTGGCCAAGGATATTTGCGGCCAAGGTGCACCCTATCGGGCTTTCCCTTGGTTCTGGTCGAATCAGTTCGACCTGCGCTTGCAGACCGCCGGGATCAATGCAGGCTATGACGCGACGGTCGTGCGCGGCAATCCTGACGACCGCAGCTTTTCGGTGGTTTATCTCAAGGAAGGCAAGGTCGTTGCGCTTGATTGCGTGAATGCAACCAAGGACTACGTGCAGGGCCGCAAGCTGATCGAGGCGGGCGCTACGCCTGACCTCGATGAACTCGCTGACGCGGAAAAACCGCTCAAGGAACTGCTGTAAGCCTTTCCACCGCCCACTGCGCCGCTTCGGCGACGACCGGATCGGGATCGGCGCGCAACACATCGACTTGAGGCAATAGCCCCTGGTCGCCACTGTTGCCCGCTGCGATCAGGCAATTCCTGACAAACCGGTCACGCCCGATCCGCTTGATCGGCGAGCCTGAAAACAGCGCGCGAAACCCCGGATCGTCGAGCGTCAGAAGATCGGCAAGCCTGGGCGCAGCCAGTTCGGCGCGCGGCAGAAATTTCGCATGCGCATGGGCGGTGCCGGCAAACTTATTCCAGGGGCACACCGCGAGGCAATCGTCGCAGCCATAGATGCGATTGCCGATCGCCGCGCGGAATTCATGCGGAATCGGGCCCTTGTGTTCGATCGTGAGGTAGCTAATGCAGCGCCGGGCATCCAGTTGGTATGGCGCAGGAAAGGCGTCGGTCGGGCACACGGCATGACACGCGTCGCACGAGCCGCAATGGTCCTCTTCGGGTGGCCCCGCATCAAGCTCAAGCGTGGTGTAGATTTCACCCAGGAACAGCCAGGAGCCATACTCGCGGCTGACAAGGTTGGTGTGCTTGCCCTGCCAGCCGATGCCCGCTGTTGCTGCAAGCGGCTTTTCCATCACCGGGGCCGTATCGGTGAACACCTTGACGCCGATCTCGCCAAGCCCGCGCTTCTCGGCCTCGCCGACCAGCCAGCGCGCCATCGCCTTGAGCGCCTTTTTCACGACGTCATGATAGTCCGCCGCCTGCGCGTAGACCGAGATGCGCCCGATATCCGATCGGTCTTCCAAGGCCATGGGATCGGCAAGAGGTGCATAGCTCATACCGAGGCAGATTACGCTCCTCGCTTCGGGCCACAGGCCTTGCGGCGAAGATCGGTGGACGAAGCGTTCGGCCATCCACTGCATCTGGCCATGCAACCCTCCATCGAGCCATTGACCCAGCTGTTTGGTACGGCTCGCGTCCGGCGCGGCTGGTGCCACGCCCATGGCAACAAAGCCAATCTCACGCGCCGTCGCAGCAAATTCGGCCATCAGGCCGCGGGTTACTTCACCGTTAACCAAACTTGCACAGGCTCCTGTTCACGAGGCGTGGTTAACGCCCTAGCCCATGAAGATGGACCTCGGAAACTGGCAAGTCGCCAACGGCGACCGATCGCAAACTGATATACCGCTGGCAATCGAGGCGCCCGGCCTCGTCAAGCGATTCGACGACTTCACCGCCGTCGACGGGATCGACATTTCCGTGCCTCAAGGCGCGATCTACGGCATCCTCGGGCCCAATGGCGCAGGCAAGACGACGACGCTGCGTATGTTGCTCGGCATTGTCGATCCCGACGAAGGCGAACGCCGCGTTCTGGGTGCACAACGGCCGCACGACGTAGCCCACGCTATCGGCTATCTGCCTGAGGAGCGCGGCTTTTATCCGGCGATGAAAGCCTACGAAGCGATAGCCTTTGTCGGCGCTCTGCGTGGCCTGCCGCTGGCCGAAGGCCGCAAGCGCGGTCGCGAATTGCTTGAGGAGCACGGCCTGAGCTACGCCGCCGAGCGGCAGATCCGCCAAATGTCGAAGGGCATGGCCCAGCAGGTGCAGATTCTCGGCACGCTCGTTCACGAGCCGCGCCTCGTCGTCTTCGATGAGCCGTTTTCCGGTCTCGACGCGATCAACCAGGGCAAGCTGGAGCGCATGATCCGCGCGCTGGCCGACAAGGGCACGACCGTGATCTTCTCGACCCACGTCATCGCCCATGCCGAGCGGCTGTGCGACGAAGTTGCGATCATAGCGGGCGGCAAGGTGCCCTTCGCGGGCGCCGTCGATGTCGCGCGCGACCGGATCAGGCCGCAGGTTCGGCTCGAGACCCGTCAAGCCGATGGCGCGTGGCGCGCGGCCCTGCCCGATGACGCGCGCAAGAATGGCCGGTTCAGGAATTTCTCACTGCCCGAGAGCGGGGTCGAGCCCTTGCTGCGCGCGCTGATCGAGAGCGAGGCGGGCATCCTCACGCTGTCGATCGAACGCGCGGGCCTGCACGATACCTTCGTGGCCATTGCCGGAGAGGCAGCTGCGCGCGCGCTGGAAGAGAACGGTGAGATGGAGCAGATGCGATGACTGGCCGCCTTTCAACCCTCGCTGCGGCGCTGGTCATCGCCCGGCGCGATTTCGGCGCGATCCTATTCAGCCGCGCGTTCTTTTTCTTCCTGCTCGGTCCGCTGTTCCCGGTGTTCGTCGGCGCAATGGCAGGCGGCGTTGGTCAGCGGGTGCAGCAAAGCGCGGAATTGCCGACGATCGGCGTCGCCATGGAAAGCGCCGATGTCGAAGCGATTGTCGCCGCGCATGACCAGCTTGCAGACAGATTGGGCGCGACACTGCCCACGTTGATTGTGCTCAAACGGCTCGATACGCACGAGCCATACGATCCTGTCGCAGCCATTGGCAGCGGCATGACAGGCGTATCGGCCATTCTCAGCGGCTCGCCTGCCAAACCCCTGCTGACCGGCACCCGCGAGAAGATCGAGGCATGGCGCGGACCGGTCTCACTGCTGACTGCTCAGGCTTTGGGAAGGGCGCCGCAATCCTATCCCGAAGTGATGACGAGCGCGGTGACGCCTCCGGCCAGCAGCGATCGCGGATCGCGGCTGATGACCGCTCAGGCCGCCCAGACGCTCTTGTTCCTGCTGACAATGCTGCTCGCGGGCATGGTGCTGTCCAACCTCGTCGAAGAGAAGGCGAACAAGATCATCGAAATTCTGGCGGCGGCGATCCCGATGGATGCGGTGTTTTTTGGCAAGCTGTTCGCCATGCTCGCGGTCTCGATAGTCGGGATCGCGTTCTGGGGCCTGTTCGGCGGCATTCTGGTTCTTGCGGCAGGCAACGTCCTGCCCAGCCTGCCCTCGCCGGCTGTGGGCTGGCCGATGTTCCTGGCGCTGGGCGTGGTCTATTTCGCCTGCGCCTATCTGTTGCTGGGTTCGGTGTTCCTGGCGATCGGTTCGCTAGCCACGACTGTCAGGGAAGTCCAGACGCTATCGATGCCGGTGACCATGATGCAGCTCATGGTGTTCTTCCTGGCCAGCTACGCCATGACCCAACCGGGCAGCGCGACGGAACTGTTTGCCCAGGCCTTTCCGTTCAGCTCGCCCTTCGCGATGCTTGCGCGGGCGGCGCAGGAGCCGATGCTCTGGACCCATGCGGCAGCCGTGGCCTGGCAGGCACTGTGGATCGTGGTTCTGGTGCGCGTCGGTGCACGCCTGTTCCGCACCCGGGTGATGAAAAGCGGGCCGGCCAAGGTAAAGCAGCCCCGCGAGCGGCTGTGGAACATGCGCAAGGCAACCGCCTGACTGGCGGGACAGGGCGGGTTCAGACAGAGGATGTTATCGCGGCTTGCGAGAGTACAATCCCGCAAGGATCGTCGCCATGTCCGCCCCTAAACCCCGCCTCCCGCGCCGCGATGCCCTGATTGGCATTCTCGCCAGCGCCGCTTCGGTTCCCATCATTGCCGCATGCGGCAGCGGCGAGGCGCAGGCCAAGACCTTTCCGATCCAGCGCAGCGAAGCGGAATGGAAACGCATCCTTACTCCGGCGCAATTCCGAATCCTTCGCAAGCACGGAACAGAACGACCCTTCTCCTCACCGTTGGGCAGGGAGAAGCGCAAGGGTACATTCATCTGCGCTGCGGACGGTAATCCCCTGTTTTCCTCTGCGACGAAATATGAAAGCGACACCGGTTGGCCGACCTTCTGGAGGCCTTTGCGCGGCGCAGTCGGCACGTCGATCGATCAGAAGCTCGGTTATCCGCGCACCGAAGTGCACTGCGCGCAATGCGGCGGCCACCTTGGCCACGTCTTCAACGACGGGCCCCGCCCGACCGGCAAGCGCTACTGCATGAACGGCGCTGCCATGCTCTTCAAGTCGGCCTAGGGTCAGCACCCTTGCCCATGGAAAAGGGGCCGGATTGCTCCGGCCCCTTCGGTGGCATTCGCAATTGCCTGCGCGTTAGCCGCGTTCCGGCTCCGGAGCGGGCGGGGGCGGTGGCACGGGGCAGGAATCCTCGACGCTAATAACCGTACCGTCGGGGCACGTCATCGTCTCAGGCGCCGGCGGGGGCGGCGGGGGCGGGGGCGGGGGCGGGGGTGGCGGCGGCGCGTAATCGTCATCGCCGCTGAACTTGAAGCCCACGCTCACGCCATAGGTGCGCGGCTCGGCCATCGGCTGGTAGGTGCCGGCGAAGGCCGTACCGTTATAGTGCAGGCGATAGCGCTTGTCGGTCAGGTTATTGCCCCACAGACGGACGTAATAGGTGTCCGACGGATCGGTGTAAGTGATCGAGGCATTGATGAGCGCGTAGCTCTTCTGCACGAAGCGTTGCTCACCGGCACGGTCTGCATAGGGCGAACCGGGTCCGAAGAAGTTGGCATTGCCACCCGCCGGGATCGTCAGAGGATCATTCGGATCGAGGACCCAGCCACCAAACACCGACGGGTTAGAAACGACATAGTCGTCAGTGTACTTGAGGTTGGCAGCGAAGCGAACTCCGCCGTCACCCATCGGGATCAGGTAATCGAACCCGGCATAGGCTGCGAAATCAGGCGCGCGGACCATCTGCTTGCCCGAAATATCCATCCGCAGGGTCGTGTTAAGAAAGACCTTGAGCGGATCGGCATTGGTGTTGATGCCGCTGGCAGCCGGATTGACGCCGACACCGTCGAACAGGAAGTTGTCGCCATATCGTGCGTGCAGCCAAGTGCCGCCTGCCCGGAAGTTGAAGTTCTCGAACAGTTCGACGTCGAAATTGGCTTCGATTCCGTAGATCTCGGCGCTCGGCGCATTCTGCAAGGAAACGACCGGCAGGTTGTTCACGAAATTGGTGAAGCTGACCTGCAGGTTCTTGTAGTCCATGTAGAAGGCGGAGACATCGAACCGCAGGCGATTGCCCGCGTGCTTCAGGCCGAGTTCGAAGCCATCGACTTCTTCCTGCTCCACCGGCAACCACTGAGAGATATCTCCCCCGAAGGCGCCAGGCCATTCGCCGGCCTTGAAGCCCTTCGAATAAGACAGGTAAGCGCTTGTGCGCGGCGAGAACTCGTAGCGGATCGAGGCGCGCGGGGTGAACTTGGTGAACTTGGAGGACCTCGGGGTTCCGTTGAAGTTCAGCGAGCCGCCGCCGGCCGCACCGCCGGCACCATAGACGTACCGCTCGTTCTCCTGGGTTTCTTCGCTGTAGCGACCGCCGACAATGATCGACAGCTCAGGCGTGGCGTAGAAAGTGGCGTCTGCAAAGACGGCCCAGGCTTCCTTGGTGCGGTCATAGATCGTCTGGCTGGTATTCGCATAGGCGCTGAGCGGCTGTTCGGCAGCCGGATCGTAGGTGAGAAACGATCCGTTGACAGTGCCGGAATAGTTGAGATCTAGAATATCGTCCTTGGTCTTGATGTTGAAGTACTGCGCACCCACCAGCAATTCGAACGATGGACCGAACTTCATATTGAGATCGACGAGCTGCTGAAACGTCTGATCCTTGAATCCGCCCTCGTTGAAAGTGATTTCCGCATAGGAGCCGTCGAAGTCATACTTCGTGGACTGCTTGAGATCGGTAAAGCCAGTGGTGCTGCGCAGTGTCGCCCAGCCCATGTCAAGCTCGATCTTGCCGAAGAAGTCGTGGATCCAGGCTTCGACGCCCGGATCGAGGCTCGGCGCACCCTGGCCGAGCTTCGTCGGCCGTATTGGCACACCGGCGGCCGTCGCCGCGCCCGCTGCATTTCCGAAGAAGCTCACCGTGTTCTCGATCGGCGCGAAATTGACCATCAAGCCGTGGTCATCAGTATGGGTGAAGCCATAGCCAAGCGTTACATCGAACGTCGGAGACAATTCGAAGTTGAGCTTGGCGCGGAACGAATCCTGCGACAGCGGATAGGCCCTGCCATCTGTCTCGCCCGGATTGGTTCGGCTCATCCGCGCGGTATAACCATCGGTGCGACGGGTATAGGCCGACAGCGCGATCCCCATGCCTTCGGCAACAGGACCGGAAATATAGCCGCCAATACGCTTGTCATCGAAACGAGCGTATGTCGCCTCGACATTGCCTTCCCACACATCGGTCGGATTTTTGGTCTCGATCAGGATCGCGCCGCCCGTGGCGTTACGGCCATAGAGCGTGCCCTGCGGCCCCTTGAGGATCTGGACGTTTTCGATGTTCGGAAGGTCGATCGTCAGTGCCTGTGGCGTCGGCACGTAGAGACCGTCGATGTAAAGCGCGACGTTATTCTCGTAAGAACCATTGATCACGGTCGTAACGCCGCGGATCGAAGGAGCCGGGATCGAACCGCCACGTCCGAGCTGGAAGCCGGAGGTGACATTCTGCAGATCCTGCATGGTAGCGATACCCGCGTTTTTGAGGGTATCCTGATCCAGCAGGGTCACTGTCATCGGCACGTCCTCGAGCGCCTGATCGCGGCGCTGGGCCGTAACGATGATGACCCGGTCCGCGGACTCGGCACCTGCCGACTGCGCGAATACAGGAGTTGCCGCAAACGGCGCGGTCATCGCCGTAGCACAGAGAACCGCGGCCATGCGCGCTCCGCGACGGCCAATCGGACTTGTCATGTCGGTCTTCCTCATTGAATCCACTCCTGAAACATTGCTCTTGTATGAACAGTCTTCGTCTAGACAGCAAATGTATGACCGATTTGCAAGTGGCCTGAGTCGTTTTGGCACCCAAGGTGCGGCATTTTTGCACTAATTGTCGGAACGGTGGGGTCGTGTCCCAGGTGGTGCCGCTTACAGGCTGGAGCAATCCAGTCTCTTGCGCGAATTCCCTGCTTCACGGGTAAGTTCTGGGAACATCTGCGATGTATCACCGTTTGCACGCCCCTTGGCGCTGGAAAACCCAAGTGATTCACACTGCTAAGGGGCAATTCCCTAAGTTAGAATCAGGGAACACTTCGACGGCAAGCAGGGAAATCTGGCCAACGATCAGCTAAACTGAGCCAGCATTGGGGCCAAATAAGAACTCAGAAACGCCGATGTACTTCTTAACACTGCTCAGTCAGAAAGTGGTCCGGGAAGAAATGTGAGTTCCATTTTTCTGCACTTCGGGCAGCGTGTAGGCGCATCGTGGATGCACATAATCTCCCCATGAACCGACCGAGCCCCACAATCGCCCACGCCAAAGAATTGACCCTAGAGGGCGCATTTTTGATCCAGCGTTCAGATGCAAAAAGAGATGCAAAATCCGGTCAATGAGACGGC
>CAZRVW010000124.1:0-8342 GCA_964603645.1 uncultured Novosphingobium sp.
GGTCAAGACCATCGTCGCACCGACGGTGACGACGTAAGTTTCGAACAGGTCAGCGGCCATGCCGGCGCAGTCACCGACGTTGTCACCCACGTTGTCCGCAATGACGGCGGGGTTGCGTGGATCGTCCTCGGGAATGCCCGCCTCGACCTTGCCGACGAGGTCGGCGCCAACGTCGGCGGCTTTGGTGAAGATGCCGCCGCCCAGTCGCGCGAAGATCGAGATCAGGGAGGCGCCGAAGGCGAGACCGACAAGACCGTCGATCACTTCGCGGCTCGTGACATCGAGCCCCATCGGGCCGATCAGGATGTAAAAGAATACGGCGATTGCAAGCAACGCCAGGCCGGCAACGAGCATGCCGGTGATCGCACCGGCGCGGAAAGCCAGCGTCAGGCCCTGTTGCAGGCCGGATTCGGCAGCTGCAGCGGTGCGCACGTTCGATTTAACCGAGATATTCATGCCGATGTATCCGGCGACACCTGAAAGGATCGCGCCGATCAGGAAGCCGACTGCCGGGATCATTCCGAGGAAGAAACCGACGAGCACGGCAACGACCACGCCGACCATGCCGATGGTGGTGTATTGACGGTTCAGATAGGCCTTGGCGCCCTCTTGAATGGCTCCGGCAATTTCCTGCATTTTCTCATTGCCTGCTGGTGCTCCAAGCACCTGGCGGCTGGTGACAAAGCCGTACACGACGGCCAGAAGTCCCAATACGATTGCGATCGTGATAAGGTCCACGGAACGCCCCTCCTGCTGCGAATACAAAAAACCGGACGCCTCTTGGCATTCCGGTGAGCCGTGCGGCGCTAGAGCCTCGTTGCATGGGGTGCAACCCCAAAGTGGCGGCTATTCCCTGAAAAGGGACACTCTAATGGCGGTATCCAAGGCCTTCAGGATCGGTGTGTGCTAACCCGTCCAGAAACAGGGGGCAGCCACCTTGCGTGGCAACGGTTCCTATCATTGTAGCTGGCACCGGGGGCTCACAACCGGCAGGCAAGGTGAACAATAGCTCGTAATCGTCGCCCCAGCGCAGACAATCACCGCGCCGGTCCGGATCGGCGACGGGGATCGCCGAGCTCTCGAGTTCGATTGAGACGCCACTGGCTTTGGCTAGCCGCCAGCAATCCAGCAGCAATCCGTCAGATATGTCCATCATTGAGGTCACGTGGGGCGCGAGCGCCTCGCCTTCGGACAAGCACGGCATGGGGCGATTGAAACTGGCAAGATGCTCTGCTTGACCTTCGAAACCGAGCATGGCGCGGCCCAAAACACCGGTGACCCAAACGGAATCACCGGGCTGAGTTCTTCGTCGATCCGGAACCGGAACATGCGTGGCCCTGCCGATAGCGGTAAGTCCGAAGATACGGCTGCCTTCTGCGCGGACCGTGTCTCCGCCGAGCAGCGGAACGTCGAACGCTTCCAGGACTTCGCCCAAGCCTTCGAGAAACCGTGCATCGTTGTCGCCAAGGCTATAGCCCAGCAGCACCCCCAAGGGTGTCGCCCCTTTTGCGGCAAGGTCAGACAAGTTCACCGCGACCAACTTCCACGCAACGTTCGCCATGTCGGCATCGGACCGGAAATGCGTGCTCTCTGCCATCATGTCGTGAGTCAGTACCAGCGTTTCACTGTCCAGTTCGAGCACGGCGCAATCGTCTTCCAGATCGCGGGCGACGGGACTGCGCGCCAGTGCGCGCAAGGCATCGATGAAGGCTAGCTCATTTGTCACAGGCTAAATCTGCCGTTTGCTTCAAGCGAAGTCGAGAAGCATTCTCACAGCGTGTCTCGACCGGGCTCGACACGATCGGACGCGCTCGCCATTCAGAGCACGTCCTTGCCGATTGCATCAAGCACGCCGTTCACGAATGAAGCTTCGCCCTTTTCGAAGAAGGCGTGGGCAACATCGACATATTCGCTGATCGCGGCGCCGGTCGGAACGTCCTTGCGGGCCAGCAGTTCATAGGCTCCTGCGCGCAATATCTGCACCATGGTCTTGTCGAGCCGCGCGAGAGTCCAGCCCAGGGCAAGTTTTTCGGCGATCAGCCTGTCGATCTCGTCGCGCCGGGCGAGAACGCCTTTCACGAGGTCGTCGAAGAATGCGGTTTCCGCATCGGCATAGCGATCGTCGTCAATTTCCGCGCCGAGCCGGTGCTGATGAAACTCGTCGAGTAGCCGCGCCTCTGGCGTGGCTTCCATCTCGTGCTGGTAAAGCGCCTGAACCGCGGCAAGCCTTGCGGCAGCGCGGGATTGGGACCGGGCCTTCATATCCCCAGCCTTGCTTCGATCGAGCGAGCGTGCGCGGGCAGGCCCTCTGCCTCGGCCAGGGCAATGGCTGCCGGCCCGATTGCGTTGAGTGCCGCTTCATTCACCTCGATGAAGCTCGTGCGCTTCATGAAATCGAGCACCGAAAGTCCCGAAGCGAAGCGCGCGCGCCGCCCGGTCGGAAGGACGTGATTGGGCCCTGCGACGTAGTCTCCGACGGCTTCTGGCGTATGGCGCCCGAGAAACACCGATCCGGCGTGACGGATTTGCGCAAACAGAGCTTGCGGGTCGGCAGTCGCGATCTCGACGTGCTCGGCCGCAAGCGCATTCGCCAGCGCCGGGGCCTCGTCGAGGCTGGCGACCTCGATGATGACGCCATGGTCTTTCCAGCTCTTGCTGGCGACCCGGGCAGAAGGCAGCATGGTGAGCGCGACGCCAATGCGGTCTGCGACGGAATCGGCCAGAACCGGATCGTCAGTGATGAGGATGGACTGCGCAAGCGGATCGTGCTCGGCCTGACTCAGCAAGTCGGCCGCGATCCAGTCGGCCTCGTTTTGCCCGTCGGCGATCACCAGAATCTCGCTCGGTCCCGCAACCATGTCGATGCCGACAACGCCGTAAAGCTGGCGCTTGGCTTCGGCTACCCATGCATTGCCCGGACCGGTGATCACGTCGACCGGAGCGATACGGTTCGTACCGTAGGCGAGCGCAGCAATCGCCTGCGCGCCGCCGATCCGCCACACTTCGTCCACACCGGCAAGGTGCGCCGCGGCAAGCACCAGCGGATTGGTCTTGCCGTTGGGGGTCGGTGTTACGACTGCCATTCGCTCGACTCCCGCCACCTTGGCGGGAATGGCGTTCATCAGCAGTGAAGAGGGATAGGCCGCCCGTCCACCAGGGACGTAAAGCCCGGCCGAGTCGACCGCGCGCCATTTCGCACCGAGCCGCACCCCGGTATCGTCAGTGAATTCCCGGTCTGAGGGAAGCTGCGCCTCGTGGAACGCGGCGATGCGTTGTGCCGCCAGTTCCAGCGCGGCGCGCAGGTCCGGATTGAGATCGTCGAAAGCCGCGCGGCATTCCGCCGGCGTAATCGTCCACTCATGATCTTCGTTCAGCGAGTGATTGTCGAAGCGATTGGTATATTCGAGCACCGCGGCATCGCCCCGGTTGCGCACGTCCTCGATGATCCGCGAGACGTCATGCGAAACATCCTCTCCGTTCTCGCGACGGTCGCGTACCAATCGCGCGAATACCTTGGCGAAATCGGGCTGAGAGCTTTGCAGGCGCAACATCAGGCCGGACTCGCGACTGCATCGCGGAAGCGTTCGACAAGCGAAGCGACTCGCTGATCGGTTTTCAGCGCGGCGCGGTTGACGATCAGCCGCGCAGAAATCCGCAGGATGACGCTCGTTTCCTCAAGCCCGTTGTCCTTGAGTGTGCGCCCGGTCTCGACCAGGTCGACGATACGGCTCGCTAGCCCCAAGATAGGTGCGAGTTCCATCGCCCCGTTCAGTTTTACGACTTCAGCCTGCACGCCGAGGCTTTCGAAGTGCTTGCGCGTGAGATTGGGATATTTGCTCGCAACGCGGGTGTGCGTGACGCTGTCCGACGCGGTTGCGCCGCAATCGCGCGGTTCCGCAACGGAAAGACGGCAGTGACCGATGTCGAGGTCGACCGGCGCGTAGAGGTCGGCATAGGCGAACTCTTCAACCACATCCGAACCTACAATGCCGAGCTGCGCCGCGCCGTGGGCGACGAAGGTAGCCACGTCGAAGGCGCGCACGCGGATAATCCGCATGTCTGAGCCCTCGCATCCGAAAGACAGCGCGCGGCTCTTCTTGTCGTGGAACTCCGCATCGGGAACGACACCGGCAGCCGCCATCATCGGTAGAGCCTCGTCGAGCAGGCGGCCTTTGGGCACGGCAAAGGTGAGCGGTCTGGATTGATCGCTGGACATGGTGCGCGGCTTTAGTGCGTCATTGCCCATTCGCAAACCCGCGATTTCGCGAGTTGGCCGTCATGCGCTCGTATTGGGCGTTTCCGGAAGAGGAATGCGTTCGTTCTCGTCGCCGGGGACAAGCGGGAAGCGGTGCTCGGTCCAGTCCCGTTTGGCCTGCTCGATCCGGTCGCGCGAGGAATGGGCAAAATTCCATCAGACATGTCGCCGCGCGGCGAACGCCTCACCGCCCAGCAGCATGATGCGTCCGCCACTAGGGCTGGAGAGCGTCATCGCTGATCCGGGAGACAGAACTGTCAGCTCGTACAGGCCGAGTGGCGTGCCATCGATAGCCGCTTCGCCACCCACCAGCATAACCGCCCGCTCGTCGGCTTCGGCGTCGATCGGGATCGAACTACGCGCTTCGAGGACTATGTCGGCATAGATCGTGGCTGCATGTTGCGTGGTCGGCGCCGTATTGCCCCACAATGTGCCCATGATGACGGTCGCGCGCGCTCCGTCGGCCTCTATTGCCGGCAAGTCCTCACGGCATTCGAAAGCGGGTTCGATGTCCTCTCTACCGTCCGGTAACGCCAGCCATGTCTGCATCCCGTAAAGTCTTGCACCAGCATCGCGTTCGGCCTTTGGGCTGCGTTCGGAATGGACGATGCCTTTGCCCGCCGTCATCAGGTTTACCTGGCCGGGCCGGATGGTCGAGAAACTGCCGAGACTGTCGCGGTGATCGATCGCGCCCGCAAATTCGCCGTCGAACAGCCAGGTAACCGTGGCAAGGCCGATATGCGGGTGCGGGCGTACGTCCATGCCGCTGCCAATGTCGAGCTGCGCGGGGCCGAACTGATCGACGAAGATGAACGGGCCGACCATCCGGCAAGCGGGGGAGGGCACCGCCCGGCGAACCTCGAATTGGCCAAGGTCGTGGGTTGTCGGAGTGACGGTCTGAACAATGCTCACTTGCGCTCTACCTGCTATTCGCCCGGCGCCGTGGCCTTGATTGCCAGTGCGTGCACCCGCTGACCCGGAATGTCACCGAGTGCCGCGTTGACCATGCGCTGGCGGTGGAGCCGCGAGATTCCGGAGAAAGCCTCGCTCTCGATCTCGACGGTGAAATGCGATTCGCCGCTGCCGTCGTCGCCCATGTGGCCGGAGTGGCTGGCGCTGTCGTTGATGACCGCTAGCTGGCTCGGCGCAAAGGCCGCTTTCAGCAATCGTTCGATTTCCTGTGCGATGGGTCCGCTCAATGTCAGTCTCCTCGGGGTTCCAATTTAGGTACGCCTCGCCCATGTTGCACCCATGAAACGCGACAGGTTTCAGGGACGCTTCGAATCTCAGGGCAGGGATTGCGCCCGCCCCGGCTGCGATGAGCCGGGTGAGTTCCGCGCACCCGGCAGCCGTGCCGCGGGATTCGACGGACCGGGCGAGTGGCGCTGGCTGTGTCTCGAGCATGTCCGCGAATTCAACGCCGGTTACGACTATTTCGAGGGCATGAGTTCGGAAGAGATCTTCCGCGCGCAATCTCCGATTCACGGGTGGGAGCGCGAGAGCCGCGCTTTCAATGCAGCTTCCGGTGTCGACGGCATGCCGCGCTGGGCGGACTTCGCCGATCCGCTCGATGCCATCGGCGAGCGGGCAGCTGCAATCAAGCGCAATGCGGCGCGGGCAAATCAGGCCCAGTCCCGCAGCGATGGCCGCCCGCTAACGTGGGAGGAACGCCGCGCACTCGAAGCGCTCGGACTCCCGCTCGACGCGAACAAGCAGGCGGTGCGCCGCCGCTACACCGAGATGTTGCGCAGTTTCCATCCCGATCACAACGGCGGCGACCGGCGGCACGAGGCGCGGCTGCAAGGGGTGGTCGAGGCCTGGCAGGTGCTCCGCAACGCAGCGGTATTTGGCTGACCCGGTTTAGGTCCCGCTGCCGTAAGGCATCGTCAGCGCCTCGAAAAAGTGGCCGTCCGGTCCTTCGAAATAGACCCCGCGACCGCCGTCATTGGTGTTGATTTCGCCTGGCTTGCTGCGCGCCGGGTCGGCCCAGAATTGCATGCCGCGTGCCTCGATCCGCGCCATGATCGCGGTGAACTCCTCCTCGCTGACAAGGAAGGCATAATGCTGCGGCGAAATCGGCCCGTCGCGGTCGGCAAAGTCGATGGAAACGCCATTCGCGACCTTCACGACCTTGAAATGGTAGAGGTCTTCTGGTGCGGGTAATCCATAGATCTCGGCAAAGAATTCGGCAGAAGCCGCGCGGTCAGACGACCACACAATGGTGTGGTTGAACGAGACTGTCATTTCCGGGACTGCTCGATCAGATCGCCGTCGATCTTCTTGGCCGCCTTGTAAGCGGGGCGCTGTTGTAGCCGATCCACATAGGACACGAATGCCTCGCAGGGTGGAAACACGCCGAATGTCAGGCCCCAGTCGATCTGGCTGCCAACGTAGACATCGGCCATCGTGAAGCCATTGCCGCAGACATAGTCGCGGTCTTCCATCCACCATTCGAGCGTCGAGACTGTACGCTCGAAGCTGCCGAACCCCACTGTTCCTTCCTGCTCAAGTGTCGGCGCAAAACCGAGTGCCTTTGACGTGATGGCCTGCTCGCCGGGACCAGCGCAGAAGAACATCCAGCGGAAATAGTCCGCCATTTGCCCGTCGTTGGGCAATAGGCCCGCTTCGGGGTGCATCTCGGCGAGATAGGCGCAGATCGCCGCTGCCTCGCTCACTGCGCGCATCCTACCTGCGACGTGATGGACGAGTGTCGGGACCTTGCCCATGGGATTTACTTCGAGCAGCGCCTTGGGTTTGGACTTCAGGTCGACGAGCACGTCCTCATAGTCGGCACCCGCCTCGTGGAGCGCCCAGCGCGCGATCTGGCCGCGCGACATGGGGTTGGTGAAAAAGGTATAGTCGGCCATTACGCCGCCGCACCAAAACGCTCGGCCAATGGCGCCTCCATGGCTGCAACTGCAGTCCACGACGGGCGGGCAGCCACCCGGCCATACCAGGCTGCCGTGGCGGGATAGCGGTCAGCATCAGGACCGTGCCCCGCATAGCTCATGGTCTTGAGCATCGAGGCGACGGAAATGTCGCCCAGCGAGAACTCGCCGTCCAACCAGCCATCTTGGGGAGCAACACTTTCGAGGTAGTCGAGGATTGGCGGTAGCTCGGCTTCGCCTTGTTGGGCCGCCTCCTCGCTGGCGGGCAGCTTCAGTAATTTCGGACCCACCAGCCGGTTGAACACGATCTTGAGGCCTGCTCCGCCAAGGACGGTATCGGCAAATTCGTCGAACCACGTCGCCTTGCCCCGCGCCTGCGGTTCTGCCGGAAGCATCGGCACTGCAGAATGCTTCGCATCGAGATAGACTGCGATTGCGCTTGAGTCCGCCAGCGAGAAGTCGCCATCGCATGGCGCCGGAATTTTGCCGAAGGGGCTTGCAGCGGTGAAGTCAGGATCGGGCGTATGGGGACTGATCGAGACCAGTTCCCAGCCAAGCCCCTTTTCTTCCAGGACTACGGCAACCTTGCGGACGAAGGGCGACAGCAGCCCGCCGTATAGTTTCATGTCAGTTCTCCAATGAAGCGGCTTTATCGGCCAAACATATTGCAGGCCCGCGTCAGCGCGTATAGGCGGTTCGACCATGACCGAACAGACCAACATCAAGACCGGCGAGCGCGACGCGACGCTGATGGCCGCACCCGATACCGAAATCGACGTTCGCGAAGCCTTCGGCATCGATATCGACATGAAAGTCCCGGCCTTCTCGCAGGCTGACGAGCGCGTGCCGGATCTCGACGAGAGCTACGTCTTCGATCCAGACACGACATTGGCGATTCTTGCTGGCTTTGCCTTCAACCGCCGGGTGATGGTCCAGGGCTATCACGGCACCGGCAAATCGACTCATATCGAGCAGGTTGCAGCACGGCTCAATTGGCCGTGCATCCGCATCAACCTCGATGCGCATATCAGTCGTATCGACCTGATCGGGCGCGATGCCATCGTCCTGCGCGATGGCTTGCAGGTCACCGAATTCCGTGAGGGCCTGCTTCCTTGGGCGCTCCAGCATCCGGTCGCCCTGGTGTTCGACGAATACGACGCGGGCCGCCCGGACGTGATGTTCGTGATTCAGCGCGTGCT
>CAZRVW010000125.1:0-8271 GCA_964603645.1 uncultured Novosphingobium sp.
GCGTGAAGACGTCGACAGCTATGCGATCGAAAGTCAGCGGCGCGCGGCAGAGAGCTGGGCCGAAGGCCGTTTCGACGGCGCGATCGTGCCGGTGTGCGATGCTATTGGCGAGGTTCTGCTCGATCGCGACGAGCATATGCGGCCAGGCACATCGCTCGACGATCTGGCCAAACTCAAGCCCGCGTTCGAGGGGTTGGGCAAAGCTGGTTTCGATGCCGTGGTGAAAGACGGCTATCCGCAAGTCGAGCAGATCAACTATGTCCACCACGGCGGCAACAGTTCGGGAATTGTTGACGGTGCTGGTCTGGTTCTCGTCGGGTCGGAGTATTTCGGCAAGAGTGCCGGACTCAAGCCACGCGCAAAGATCCGTAGCTATGCCAGCATCGGGTCCGAGCCGACGATCATGCTCACCGCCCCGGCGGCAGTCAGCGAAAAGGCATTGTCCCTGGCCGGCATGTCCAAGGCCGATATCGACCTTTTCGAACTCAACGAAGCCTTCGCGAGCATGATCCTGCGATACATGCGCGCGCTCGACATTCCGCATGACAAGATAAATGTGAATGGCGGTGCGATCGCGATGGGGCACCCGTTGGGCGCAACCGGTGCGATGATCCTCGGTACAGTACTCGACGAACTTGAACGGCGCGATCTCCAAACTGCACTCGTGTCGCTGTGCGCCGCGAATGGCCTGGGCACAGCTACTATCATCGAGCGCGTTTGAGCGCGTTTTCGGAGCGAACAGTAACGACATGCGACATATGAACATCTTGAAGAGCGCAGATGGCATTGCCACGCTCGTCCTCGACAATGCCGACACACCCATGAACGTCGTTTCGCAGGATTTTGTCATGGAGATGGAAGAGGCCATCTCGAATATCGCCGCCGATGCCAGTGTTCATGGGGTGGTGCTCAGATCCGCCAAGTCCGCGTTCATGGCTGGGGCAGACCTGAAGTTTCTGGTCGGGGCCTATGACAGTGGAACGATGCGCGATCATTTCGAGTTTTCGCAACGCGCAACGGCAATGCACCGGTCAATCGAGCAATCTGGAAAGCCGTGGGTAGCGATCCTTGACGGGTTGGCGCTTGGCGGCGGCTTCGAACTGGCTTTGGCCTGTCATCGCCGGATAGCCGTGAACAGTCCAGGCACGGCAGTAGGACTGCCCGAGGTCAATGTCGGGCTCTTGCCCGGATCGGGCGGCACGCAGCGGTTGCTGCGCATCGCGGGTGTGAAGGCAGCGCTCGATCTTCTCTTGTCGGGCAGGCAGGTCAGTGCCGAAGAAGCGCTGGATTTGGGCATCGTCGATGAAGTCGCGGCGCCTGACGAGGCGGCCTCCCGTGCGGCGGCCTGGCTGGCAACCAAGCCGGACCCGGTCAAGCCGTGGGACGTGAAGGGCGCGCAGCCCCCGCAAAAGCTGGGCATGCTCGTGCCGACCGATGCTGCGGACTATTCGATGGCTGCTGCTGAAGTGGCAAAGAAAGCAGGCTACAATTCGCCAGCGGCACCGGCGATCCTCTCTACGGTCTTCGAAGGCGCTCAGCTGCCATTCGACAAGGCAGTGTCGGTTGAAAGCAAATATTTTGCGCAGCTGCTTGGCAGTCCGGTGGCGCGTAACATCATCCGCACCAGCTTCATCTCTCGCAAGGCCGCCGAGAAGGGGGCGCGGCGCCCTGCAGGCGTGCCGAAATCGAAAGTCGGCAAGCTCGGCGTGCTCGGAGCGGGCATGATGGGCGCGGGTATCGCCTTTGTCTCGGCGAAGGCAGGCATCGAGGTCGTTCTGCTCGACCGAGACGTGCCGACGGCGGAGAAAGGCCGACAATACTCCGCGAAGGTGACGAAGAAGCTGATCGCGTCGGGCAAGATGACAGAGGGCGATGCCGACGTCATTCTCGCGCGGATACAGGCTGCCAACGATTTTGCCATGCTCGAAGGCTGCGACCTGATCGTAGAAGCGGTGTTCGAGGACATGGCCATCAAGGCGGAGACCACCGCCAAGGCCGAGTCCGTCATTCCCGGGCATGCGGTGTTCGGTTCGAACACCTCTACCTTGCCGATCAGTGATCTGGCGAAAAGCTCCAAGCGACCCGATCAGTTCATCGGCATCCATTTCTTTTCGCCGGTGGACCGGATGAGCCTGGTCGAAGTCATTATGGGCCGTCAGACCTCGGCCGAAACGCTTGCAAAGGCGCTCGATTTCGTTGCGCAGATCGGCAAAACGCCGATCGTCGTCAACGACAGTCGAGGCTTCTACACCAGCCGGGTTTTCCAGACGTTGATCCATGAAGGAGCTGCGATGCTCGGCGAGGGCGTACCGCCCGCCGTGATCGAAAATGCCGCGAAGGCCGTGGGCATGCCCGTAGGCCCTCTTGCTCTGCTCGACGAGCTGAGCTTTGGCTTGCCGCTATCGATCGTCGATCAGGCCATCGAACAGGAAGGTTCCAATTATCTTGTTCCTGCTGGCGTTCAGACGCTGCGTCGCATGCGCGACGAACTTGGCCGTGGCGGTCGCAAGGCGGGCGGTGGTTTCTACGAATATCTCGAGGATGGCACGAAGCGGCTCTGGCCAGGCCTTGCGGAGCATTTCCCAGAGAAGGATGACTGGGATATCGACGATCTGAAGGCGCGTTTCCTTTACGCGCAGGCTATCGAAACCGTCCGCTGCCTCGAGGAAGGCGTGATCGAGACCGCTGAAGATGGGGACCTGGGCTCGGTCTACGGCTGGTCTTTTCCGCTCTGGACCGGCGGGACGTTAAGTTACATCGACACGGTGGGCGTTTCGGCGTTCGAGCGCGAAGCGGATCGACTTGCCCAGCTTCATGGCGCACGCTTCACACCGCCAGGATTGCTGCGCGATATGGCAAGCAACGGCACGCATTTCTACGCAGCAGCCGAACAGGGCGAGCCCGCCAAAGAGGACAGCGCCGCGCTCGTTCACGGCTGAATACGAGAAAAGTCCGAACTGAAAATGCGGAGGGGAGAATAATGGACATTGGTGAAATGCCGAACGGCGATTTTCCGCTGCTCGTCCGCAATCTGCTGCCCACCGCCAACCGGTCAACCGTTCCCGGAGAGATCGTGGACGCGAGCGGCTTGCGATTTACCTATCCGCAATTCAAGGAACGGGTCGCCAAGCTTGCGGGAGCGCTGACAAATTGCGGCGTTAAACAAGGCGAGACAATCGCCGTGCTCGACTGGGACACCCATCGATATCTGGAGTGCTTTTACGCGATCCCATCGATGGGCTGCGTGCTGATGACCGTCAACATTCGCCTGTCGCGCGACCAGCCCCGCTACACGATCGACAATGCCGGGGCGACAACGGTAATCACCCATCCCGATTTCCTGCCCGTGCTCACAGAGGGTGCGCCGGACCTGAAGCTGGAGCGGATCATCGTCGTCGGCGATGCCGGTGATTTCGAACCCCCGCCCGGGGCGGAGATGGCCGAATTTTATGCCGTCACCGATACCGCCGCACCCGAATTCGACTATCCCGACATCGACGAGCGGACACGCGCCACGATGTTCTACACTTCGGGCACAACAGGCAATCCCAAGGGCGTCTATTATTCGCACCGTCAGCTATTCCTGCACACGATGTCCGTGCTCGCAACGTTCGGCACGGCACCTGCACAAGGTCGGTTTGGTGCAGACGACGTTTACATGCCGATCACGCCGCTTTTCCACGCCCACGCTTGGGGCTTTCCTTATGCCGCAACGCTCCTCGGGACCAAGCAGGTCTATCCGGGGCGCTACAACACCGACACCCTGCTCAGGCTGATCGAGGAAGAGGGAGTCACCTTCTCGCATTGCGTTGCCTCGGTACTGCGGATGCTGCTGGATGAAACCAGGGTTCGGCCGGTCGATCTTTCGGGCATGAAGGTGCTGATCGGTGGCGGGGCGCTACCGGAAGGGTTGGCCCGATCCGCACTTGAGCAGGGCATCGACATCTTCAGCGGCTACGGCATGTCGGAGGCCTGCGCGGTTCAGACCATCAATCATCTGACGGCTAGCGAAGCCGCTACCCCGTTTGACGAGCAGGTGCGCTTGCGGACCCGTCCCGGACGGCCGATCCTTCTGTGCGACGTGCGAACTGCTGCTCCTGATCTCAGCGCGACAGCGGTCGGCGAAGAAGGGGAGATCGTCTTTCGTGGTCCCTGGCTAACGCCTGGTTACTGGCGCAACGAAGAGGCGTCGGAGGAGCTCTGGCGCGGCGGCTGGCTGCATTCTGGCGACATCGGCAAGTACGGCGAAGACGGCGCGTTGCGCATCACGGATCGGGTCAAGGACGTGATCAAGTCCGGCGGCGAATGGATATCCTCGCTCCTGCTTGAAAGTCTGATCTCGCAGGTCGAGGGCGTAGCCGAAAGCGCGGTGATTGCGACGCCCGATGCCCGGTGGCTTGAACGGCCGATGGCGCTGGTCGTGCTGCGTGACGGCTGTGATCTTGACGTCGAAGCAATACGCTCTGCGCTCATGGCAGCTGCAGCAGAAGGTATCATTCCACGCTACAGCGTGCCGGAGCAGATCAAGCTCGTCGATGAGCTCGAAAAGACCAGCGTCGGAAAGCTCGACAAGAAAGTGCTCCGCGCGCGTTATGCGGATCAGGTTGGATAAGTTGGTTTCATTCGGCCAGGAAGGCCGCTTCATGAGCCTGAGGGTTAAGTCATGCAACGTTTGATCTTCGAGACGGAGCACGAACAATTCCGCGATAGCGTCCGGGCCTTCATGCAGGCGGAGGTCGGCCCCCATGCCGATCGCTGGCGCGAAGCGGGCATCGTGGATCGCGAAGTCTATACCAAGGCTGGTGAGGCCGGTCTGCTGTGCACCTGGGCAGACGAAAAATATGGCGGCGCAGGCGTCGACGATTTTCGCTTCGAGCAGATCATCGTCGAAGAAAATATGCGCCACGGTGATATCGGCTTCTACATCAACCTGCACAGCGATCTGGTTGCTCCGTACATCGCGAAACTTGGCAATGACGAGCAGAAGGATCGATTGATGCCAGGCATCGTCAGCGGTGAGACGATCCTCGCCGTTGCGATGACCGAACCGTCGGCCGGAAGCGATCTGGCCGGGATGCGGACAATGGCGGAGCAGCGCGGCGACGACTGGGTGCTGAATGGTGCCAAGACCTACATTTCAAATGGCATTCTTGCCGATGTCGTCATCGTGGCAGCGCGGACCGATCCCGACAAACCCCATGGGATAAGCCTGTTCATCGTCGAACGCGGGATGAAAGGCTTCGAACGGGGACGCAAGCTCGCGAAAATGGGCCTCAAGTCGCAGGATACCGCAGAACTCTTCTTCGACGATGTCGTGGTCCCTGCACGAAATCTTCTCGGAGAGGCCGGCAAGGGATTCCGGTATCTGACGAGTCTGCTTGCGCAGGAGCGGCTGGTTGCCGCGATCGGCTTCATGGCGACCGCGCAAGTCGCGTTTGACCTTACGCTTGAATACGTCACTGAACGGCAGGCGTTCGGAAGGCCGATCGGAACCTTCCAGAACAACCGTTTCAAGATGGCCGAAATGCGCACGAAACTCGACGTCGCCCAGACATTCATCGATCAGTGCGTCCTGCTGCTCAACGCTGGCGAACTCAGCGGTGACGATGCCGCGAAGTGCAAGCTGCACGCGAGCGAGATGGAAGCCCAGGTAATGGATGAGTGCGTTCAGCTTCACGGTGGCGCCGGCTATATGGAAGAATATAGGATCAGCCGCCTGTACACCGATGCGCGCATCAGCCGGATCTTCGCTGGAACAAGCGAAATCATGAAAGAGATAATCGGTCGCGGGCTAGGTCTGGACGAACGCAAGTTGGCTTCGCGATAATGACCCGGCCGCTCGATCTGGAACAACTGCGGTCCTATCGCGTGCCCGAGGTTCGGCAGGCTTACGGACCGAAGGACGTCATGCTCTACGCGGTGGGCGTCGGCGCTGGTCTGGCCGATTTTGATGAATTGCGCTTTGTTTACGAGGCCGGGCTCATTCCGCTCCCGACGATGGCGCTGGTCCTGGGGTCCCCCGGCTTCTGGGCGATAAATCCCGGATCAGGCATTGATCCAGACTCGGTCCTGCATGGCGAACAGTCGATGCGGCTTTTCCGGCCGCTGGAAGTGCAAGGTGAAGTCGTTGGCCGGACGAGAATTAGCAGGGTCAGTGACAAGGGAACCGGTCGAGCCGCCCTGCTTCAGATCAATCGCGAGTTGACCGATGCCCGCACTGGTGAGGCCATTGCGACCCTGGAAGACATATGGGTGTTGCAGGGGGCAGGCGGTTTCGGAGGCACCAACGTCCCGGTAGGAGAAGCAGCGCCTGAAGTGCCGCAACGCCCGGCTGACGTTTCCCAGCTACTGCCCACCGCCATCAACCAGGCGCTAATCTACCGGCTCTCGGGCGACTACAACCCGTTGCACGTCGACCCCCGCGCTGCGGCGAGGTCCGGCTTTGCCAGGCCGATCCTGCACGGCCTTGCAACTGCAGGTATCGTTGGCCGTGCGCTGGTACGACTGTGTTGCGGCAACGATCCGGCACGCCTCTCGGCATTGCGTTACCGCTTCACGGCGCCGGTGTGGCCGGGCGATGCGATCCTTGTCGAGGCATGGGCGTCAGGCGATGGCTGCCACGTCTTTCGCGCCAGCGTACCGGCCCGCGACGTCGTGGTGACGACCGGGAAGGTCGAATGCGACCAATTCGATCTCGCGCCTCTGGCAGGACTGATGGAGAATGTCGCAACATGATGGGACCAGGGGCCTTGGCCGGCGTCCGCGTCGTCGAAATCAATGCGATCGGCCCGGTGCCGCTGGCGGCGACGATGCTTGCAGACATGGGAGCCGAAGTCGTGCGCATCACGCGCCCACAGCGCGCGGATGATCCATGGGATGATGTCGGCGATACCGTCCTTCACCGCGGATGCCAGGCTATAGAGCTCGATCTCAAGACCGAGCGAGATCTGGCGCTCGCTCTTGTCGCGCGCGCTCACATCCTGATCGAAGGCATGCGGCCAGGTGTCATGGAACGGCTCGGCCTCGGGCCCGATGCGTGCTTTGAAGTCAATCCGGCGCTCGTCTACGGGCGCATGACCGGCTGGGGCCAGGCTGGGCCGCTGGCCCAGCAGGCCGGGCATGATATCAACTATCTGGCGCTGACTGGTGCACTGCGGGCAATCGGTTCCCCGGGTTCGCCGCCGCCCGTGCCGCTCAATCTGATCGGCGACTATGGCGGCGGCACGATGTTTCTGCTGACCGGCGTGCTGGCGGCACTCGTAAGCGCCCGCACCACCGGCAAAGGGCAAGTCGTGGATGCCGCGATGGTTGATGGGATCGCGATGATGTCTTCGGTCTTCCAGGCATGGCGAGCGAGCGGAATATGGAGCGATCAACGCGGCGCGAACCTGCTCGATGGAGGCGCACCCTTCTATCGCTGTTACCAGTGCGCCGATGGCGAATATATCGCGATCGGCCCGATTGAGCCGGTATTTTTCCGTGCCTTTCTTCGGGGCCTCGGTCTGCCGGAAGACATGCTCCAACATGACCGCGATCGTTGGCCGGAGATGACTGCGCTGTTCGCGGACCGTATCGCACAGCGGAGCCGCGATGAATGGGCGCAGGTGTTCGACGGAACCGATGCCTGCGTCACCCCGGTCTTGAACTGGGAGGAGGCGGCTCGTCATCCGCACAATGTTGCGCGCGGCGCTTTCGACGAAAGAGAGGGCGTTTTCCATCCGTCGCCTGCGCCGCGACTTTCGGGTACTCCCTCATCGATCGGCATCGCCACTGAAACGTCGCTCGACGAGATCCTGGCGCGCTGGTCGCTCTAGATGTCCGGGCTGGGGACGAAGCTACGCTCGGCGCAGCAGTTTCGGCTCTAATATTCAGTCGTTGTATGGATGACCCGGGGCACGGTTGGAGGAATCGCCGTCACTTGCCATGCGCGAACCAGCGCCAACGGCCAGTCCTTCCATCGTCAGGCCAAAGACGTGTTCATCCAGAAAGAGCTTCTTCCACTGCCGCGTAAGCGCGGAACGGGAATATTTCCTGACCAGCGGGGACCGGGCAGTGATGAAGCGAGCCCAGTACCATGCCCGTGCCATCAATTCGTCAGGAGCCAGCACTTCATTGACGATGCCGAGTTCGTAAGCTCTCTGGGCGGAGATCTTTTCCCCCGTCAGCAGAAAATATCCCGCCCTCACTGGATTGATCAACCTCTGGAACAAGGTCTGATACCAAGGCGCATTGATCAGAACCCATGAGCCCATTGGCGCAGACCGATGGACA
>CAZRVW010000126.1:0-8219 GCA_964603645.1 uncultured Novosphingobium sp.
GGCTTCAGCCACTCGATATGAACCTACCGGCGTCAGCCGGTCAGTCATTCAGCGTTCTTTATCTCCAGTGCTGTGAGCGCCATATCCAACCATCCCACCACCTGTCCCACCATAATGTGGTGGGACAGGTGGTGGGATTGTGCTAGATGATATTGGACAACCTTGGACGAATGATCCAGGGAAAACGTCAGGAATCCGAGGTATTGAGACCCTTTTATGGGTTACATTGGACTGGCTGGGATTCTAAAATGGCGGAGAGGGTGGGATTCGAACCCACGTTACGGTTGCCCGTAAACCGCATTTCGAGTGCGGCGCATTCGACCTCTCTGCCACCTCTCCGCAGGGGGTGCCCGATCGCGCAACGAGCGCGGTATGGTCGAGGAAGCGCGCGGTTAGCGGACAAGCGCGCCTTTGCCAAGCCCTTCTCAGCCGCGTCAGGGGATGAACAGCAGGCCCCGCTTGTTTCGCAAGCGCACAAATCCTATATTCGAGCGCATGAACCGCGCGACTTACTATTCGCCGCAGGCTGGCCGCCTCATCGACGCGCCACGCCAGACCAGGGCCCGCTTCGCCATCGGCGATATCGTCAAACACCGTCATTTCGATTTTCGCGGGGTCGTGTTCGACATCGACCCGGTCTTCGCCAATTCCGAGGAATGGTATGAATCGATCCCGGCGGAGGTGAGGCCCAAGCGCGAACAGCCGTTCTATCACTTGCTCGCCGAAAACGAGGACGCGAGCTACGTCGCCTACGTCAGCCAGCAGAACCTGCTGGGCGATTCAGAAGGCGGGCCGGTGGATCATCCGTCGCTGCCCGAGATGTTCGAGGATTTTGCCGAGGGACGCTATCGCCTGCGGCAGGGGCTAGCACACTAAGAGCGCCGTCAGCCTGCCGGCCGCATCCCGCGCAAGTGCCGCGTGCCGTCGATCCCGGCGACGACCGGTGCGGTGCCGACGCTGCGCTCCATGCGCAGGTAGGACAGGTACGAAGTCTTGATGTACCAGCGCCCGTCGATCTTCTCGTAGGTTTCGAGATAGTGGCCCCAGCCGTGGCTCTGGCTGCGATCAACGTAGATGTTGTAATCTTCCAGCGCCCATACGCCTGACGCGGTCGTGTCACCGGTCAGCTCGATTTCCGGCATGTGGCCCTGATGGATCGACTGGACGATTCCGAGTTTGCTGACATAGTCGACGAACGGCTCACGCCCCGTGATCTTCTCGCCGCCCGCCCCGCTGGTATCGAACACCACATCAGCCGCGAATATCTGGGCGTAGTTCTCCCAGTCCTGCGCATCCAGAAACCGGAAATAGCGGGCCTTGAGCTTCTTGATTTCCTCGATGTCGTCCATGATCTGCCTCTCCTCGCGGGCGAGGCTACACCGCTAGCTCTTCAGCTTCCAGCCGGAACGCAGCACCAGATAGGTAATGATCGCCAGGGCAAGATTCATGAGGCCCATGGCAATCGCCGCCTGCATGACCGCCGCGTTGGTATCGCCGATGTCGCTCTGGCCGAGAAAGCCGAAGCGGAAGCCGGAGATGATATAGAAAAACGGGTTGGCCCGGCTGATCGCCTGGAAGACAGGCGCAAGGTTGCTGATGACGTAGAACGTGCCCGACAGCAGCGAAAGCGGGGCGATGATGAAATTGGTGATTGCGGCATTGTGATCGAACTTGTCCGCCCAGATCGACGACAGCAGGCCGAGGATCGAAAGGAACGCTGCCCCCATCAGGCCGAACCATATGACCGCCCATGGATGGGCCATCGCAAGGTCAACGCCGGGCCACAACAGCATCGCCCCATAGAGCGCCAGTCCTACGAGCACCGCGCGGGTCATCGCCGCGCCGACCATGGCGAGCATCAGCTCGCCCTCGGACAGCGGCGGCATCAGGAAATCGACGATCGTGCCCTGCATCTTGCCGGACAGGAACGAGAAGCTGGCATTTGCAAAGGCGTTCTGCATCATGCCCATGACAATCAGGCCAGGTGCGACAAAGGTCGCGAAATTGACGCCCAGCACCTCGCGCCCGCCCCGCCCCAAGGCGATCGAGAAGATCACGAGAAACAGCAGGGTAGTGATCGCCGGCGCCCAGATCGTCTGGGTCTGGACCTTGAAGAAGCGCCGCACCTCCTTCATATAGAGGGTCTTCAGGCCGATCCAGTTTACGCGGTGGATCACCGGCACGCCTTTCGCAATGAAGCCCGATGCGGGCGGCGCGGCGCGCGGGATGTTCGCGGATTGGGTCAAAGCGGGTTGATCGGCCATCCTGCGGCGACTATCGGCTGCCTGCCGC
This sequence comes from uncultured Novosphingobium sp., assembly GCA_964603645.1. Classification (GTDB taxonomy): domain Bacteria; phylum Pseudomonadota; class Alphaproteobacteria; order Sphingomonadales; family Sphingomonadaceae; genus Novosphingobium. Next base: position 2,293 of record CAZRVW010000126.1, read on the forward strand.
ACTGGCAAGCGCGCTTTGCGCGCCCTTTCGAGGAATGGAATTGCAATGAGCTGGACCGACGAGCGGATCAAGAAGCTGACCAAGATGTGGGAAAGCGGAGCGACCGCAAGCCAGATCGCCGACGAGCTCGGCGGTGTGAGCCGCAATGCCGTAATCGGTAAGGCGCACCGGCTGGGCCTCAAGGCGCGTCCTTCGCCCGTCAAGCCCAACGAGAAGGAAACCAAGGCGAAGACCGCCAAGAAGGCAAAATCTTCAGGCACGACCGCGTCCGCCAAGGCAACAAAGCCAGCAAAGACCGCCAAGACCGAGGCCAAGGCTGCGCCCGAGCCAGCCAAGCCCGAGGCTGAAAAGCCGCCGGTTGCCCAACCCAGCATTCCGGCCCCTTCCGCGCCCGAGCGGCCCCGCATCGTTTCGTTAGGTCCCGGCGGCTTTCTGCGTCAGGGTCCGGGCGACCAGCAGGCGCCGATCCCGCCGGCGCCCCCCCGTCGGCTGGTTCCGGCCAAGCCGAGCCCGGAAATTGCCGACAAGACCAGCCTGCTCGATCTCAACGATCGCATCTGCCGCTGGCCGATGGGACATCCGGGCGAGCCGGATTTCCATTTCTGCGGCGAGAAAGTGAACCCGGGATTCCCGTACTGCGTGGATCATTGCGGGCGCGCGTATCAAGCGCAGTTGCCGCGTGGCGCGCGCCGTCCGCCTCCGCCGCTGCCGTTCGGCGGACCGCGCGTTCGCTAGGTCGACCCAGCCTTAAGTCCCGGTCGGCTCCGGCGCGCCGACCGGCGCCGTATCGCTATCCTTGTTTTCATGGCTGAGCTTAAGGAACAGGCTCACAAGGCCGGCTAGGACTGTCAGCGCTGCGATCCAGCCAATCGCCAACCGGAAGCCGAACGGCGAGGGCAACTCCGCACCGTTCGGCGCAATGGCGGGATCGGTCGACAGCATCAGGGCGGTAATTTGCGCGCCGATAGCCAGCGCCATGCTCATCACCACCCGCATCCCGCCGATCGCTTCGCTGGTCCGGTTTTCGGGCACCGATTCGACAATGATGTTCGGTATCGACGTGTTGAGCATCGTCGAACCGAAGGAAATCAGGCACAGCAGCGCAATCATCGCAATAATCGTGCTGGGCAGGCTCAAGGTAAGGAGCCAGCCCGCCGTGCTCAGCCCCGCTCCGACAAGTACCGGGATGCGTATGCCGCTGCGTTTCTGCAACCATCCGCAAAACGGGCCCGCGACAAAGGAAGTGACATTGGACGGCAACTTGACGAGGCCCGCCAATGTCGCGCTCAGGCCGAGCCCCGCCATCGTCCAGGCTGGCGACTGCATGTACGTCGACGAGATCATCGCGATTTGCAGCGTTCCCATCGACAGGCACGTGATCATGACATTGGTTATCGCCACATTGCGCGACGCCATGAGCCTGAGATCGATGAACGGCTCTCGTGCGCGCAGACTGCGGCGCCCCCAGATAAACAGGATTGAAATTCCGAGCGCCACCAGCCCGAGCACGAGCGGATTGAGCCAGCCGCTTTCCTTGGACAGGCTGATGCCGAGGAGCATTGCGGTAATGCCCGGCAGGGGCAGCACGCCTTCGACCCAGTCGATCGGCTCTTTCGGCGGCGTTCCCGGCCTGGCGGGAATCCAGACGGCCACTACGACGTTGGCGACCAGCAGCAGCACCGCGCTCGCCGCGAACAGCCATTGCCAGTCGAAATTATCGATGATGTAGCCGCCCAACACCAGCCCCAATGCCGTGCCGATACCCTGTGCCGTCGTCATGAACCCGATCGCCACCGGTACACGCTCGGACGGCAGCGATTCGCGCAGAATGCCGATCGACAGCGGCAACGTGGCAGAGGCGAGGCCCTGAAGCATGCGCCCGACAAGGACAAGCGCGAAAAAGCCGGTCACAGCGCTCAGGGTCGATCCCAGGACCGCGCCGAAGACCATCCACTGCATGACCCGCTTGCGCCCGTAGATGTCGCCCAGCCGGCCCGCCATCAGCGCTGCACCTGAACCGACCAGGGTGTGAATGGTCAGCAGCCAGACCGCCGTCACCGGGTCGCCGAATTCGCGGATCAGCGTAGGCAGTGCCGCGAAGATCATCGAAACCTCGAAGACCGCAGCAACTTGAGCGATGAGCAACGCGATGATCGCATTGCGGTATTCAGAACGCATTGCCCGCTTCTCTCCCGACGCTCAGGCTGAAAGGCCGCTCCTTTCACGAATTGGCCCCGGTGGCAATGGCGTCCGGCGGCAAGGCACGCACGACAGGGCATTGCGCCTTCGCCAAGCGGGCCTTAGCATCGGTTCGTTCCGAACATGAGGGAGAGACAGGATGGCCGTTTCGTTGCACACCGTGGTCGTTGGCGCCTACCAGCAGATGCTGCCGCAGGCGGCGCGGCTGATCGACAAGGCCGAAGCGCACTGCAACGAGACCGGCACGTCGCCGGAAGACCTTTGCAAGGCTTGCCTGGCGCCAGACATGTGGCCGCTTTCCAAGCAATTCGAGCAGATCGCCCATCATTCGGCGAATGCCATCACGGCGGTGCGCGAGGGCAAGTTTTCGCCTCTGGCGGGAGACTTTCCGCACGAATTCGCTGCCATGCGTAAGCAAATCGCCGATGCCAAGGCCGCCATCGACGCCATAGATCCCGGCGAACTCGATTCACTGGCCGACAAGGAGGTGCTGTTCAAGGTCGCCAGCTTCGAGATGCTGTTCGATGCGGCCGACTTCCTGATGTCGTTCAGCCTGCCCAACTTCTATTTCCACGTCACCACCGCCTACAACATCCTCAGGATGAGCGGAGTCCAGATCGGCAAGACCGATTACCTCGGCAAGATGCGCACAAAAGGCTGATCGTTAAGGATTTAAAGATCATTGCCCGCGAAGTTCCCTGAGGAGGGCAAGAACGCCACCTTAACCTTCCCCGGCTAGGACCCGTCGCACCTTTCCCACGCGATGCGGATTCATGGCCCACAACGACCTCTTGTCCTCGCTTGTAAACCTGAAGAACTGGCGTTCGATTTCGTTCGGACTCATCCAGCTCGGCATCGGGTGTACGCTGGTGGCCGGCCTGTTCGTGCCGCATCCGCTCGACCGCCCAATGGTCCTGGCAGCAATGCTTCTGTTCTTCGCGAACCTTGGCTTGCTGGTCTACTACGCTGTCGTCGCGCGAGACGAGTGGCTCAGCAACCAGAGCGTCTTCAGCGATTCACAGCAGGCACGCGCGCAGATCGAGGAACTGTTCGCGATGACGGACATGCTGCAGGCGGCCGAAGACCACGAAGATGCCGGCGCGATCCTGGAGGCCACTGCGGTGCGGCTCCTGCCGCAATACGGGGGCGCGCTCTACGTCTTCAACAATTCGCGCGACCGGCTTGACCTTGCCAAGAAATGGAACGTCGGCGGGGCATTCGAACCCAGCGACACCTTGCTTCCCGGCAATTGCTGGGCGCTGAAGCGCGGCAAGCCCCATATCAACGCGCGTGATTCCAATACCTTGTGTTGCATGCATCATGTCGGCTCGACCGCAACGGTCGAGGTACCGATGATGGCGCGAGGGCAGGTGCACGGCCTCATCATGCTGTCACTGGACACACCTGACGCATTCGTCGAACTCAGGGATGTGCGCCGGGTCGCGCGGGCTCTCGCGGATTCCATGTCGCTGGCGTTGTCGAATATCGCCCTGCGAGAAAAGCTGCGCACCCAGTCACTGCGCGATCCACTAACCGGGCTCTACAACCGGCGCTACATGGAAGATGCGCTCGAGCGCCTGGTGAGTCTTTCAGAGCGCGCTGGTACCGCCACCTCGGTGCTGATGATCGATCTCGACAACTTCAAGGCGCTCAACGACCAGAATGGCCACGCCAAAGGCGACGCGGTGCTGCGCGAAGTCGCGAGCCAGCTCGTTGCCGCATTGCGTCCATCCGATGTCGTGAGCCGCTATGGCGGCGAGGAACTCGTCGTCATCCTGCCAAGTTGCGGCCTCGCCGATGCCGAACTCAAGGCTGAAACGCTGCGCCAACGCATCGAATCGCTCAGCGAAGCGCATGGCATTCCGATCTCCGCCTCGATCGGCGTTGCGACGGTACCCGAAACGGCCAGCAGTCCTATCGACGTCATTCCGATGGCCGATGCGGCGCTCTATTCAGCCAAGCAGGCCGGCGAGAATCAGGTGGTTTGCGCGGAGCGTCGGGCCCGCAAGGATGAGAGCCAGCCTCGCCTGGTCGTCTAGAGTCCTGACCCCGGGATTTGCTAGAGCGCACCTCCCGACGGATCGATCAGCGTCTTGCAGCCCGTTTTCGTGGTCATCAGGTTTTCGAAAGCCTCGGGCACTTCGTCCAGACCGATGGTCGAGGTGTGCATGGCCGATGGATCGAGCACGCCGCTCGCCATGGCCTCGAGCACGGCGGCAAAATCCTCGTGCATGTAGCAGTTTGAAAAGCCGATAGTCAGTTCGCGCTTCACCGCCATGTTGGGATAGAGGTGATCCTGGTCGAAGCAGACCCCGACAACCATGATCGTCGCCTCGTAGGCGGCCAGCTTAATCGCCTGCTGAATGAGGCCGGGCACGCCGACGCATTCGAAAATGACATCGGGACGTTTGCCGGCGATCTGCTCGATTCTTTCGAGAAGCGGTTCGGCTGACGGGTCGATAGCCGCATCCGCGCCCATCGCGAGCGCCAGTTCGCGGCGCTCCTCGCTCATTTCCGAGACGATCACCTTGCTGGCGCCGGCAATCTTCGCGAATTGCACGACGCCCGCGCCAATCGGGCCGCTGCCGATCACCAGCACTGTGCTGTCCTTGCCGATGGGCGTGCGCGACACCGCCCGGCGCGACACGGACAGCGGCTCGACCATGGCGGCATTGTCGAAGCTCACCGCGTCCGGGACCCGGTGCAGCGAATGGGTCGGCACGACGGTATGCTCGGCATAGCCGCCCGAGTGATCGTGCGAGAAACCGGTAAACACGATCTGCTCGCACAGGCCGATCTTGTCTTGCAGGCAGGCCTCGCACTCACCGCAATGATGGATCGGCAGCGAGACCACCCGGTCACCGATCTGCCAGTCACCCGCGCCCTCGCCGAGTTCGTCGATAACGCCCGCGAACTCGTGCCCGAAGACGATGCCGCCGGGGAAATTGCCCGCTTCCTTGACATGAAGATCGGAGCCACAGATGCCGACCCGCGCGACGCGCAGACCGACTTCGGCGGCGCCGGGATGCGGGCGTTCGATTTCGCGCAGGGCTAGCGGTTCCCGATTGCTGGTGTAGACGGCGGCGCGCATGAGATTCTCTCCCGGTCAGGTTTGTAGGCAGATTAGCGCCAACCCCGCGCCGATGCCACGTCCATAAGCAAAAGGCCGCGAGGTTGCCCCCGCGGCCATTCGTTTTCTCAGCCAAGTTCGACCGGTTTAGTCGTCCTTCAAAAACGCCGGAACATGATCGGGATCGCCACCGTCATCGCTGCCGCGTCCTCGGCCACGATCGCCTCTGGGGCCGCGGTCACGACCGCCGCCACGTCCACCACGTTCACCGCGCGGGCCACGACGGTCGCCGCGATCGCCTCTGGGTTCACGCGGCGGGCGCGTATCTTCCAGCTCCTCGCCGGTTTCCTGATCGACGACGCGCATCGACAGGCGAACCTTGCCGCGATTGTCGATTTCGAGAACCTTGACCTTCACCTCATCGCCTTCGGCAACGACATCGGTCACCTTCTCGACCCGCTCATTCTTCATTTCGGAAACGTGGACGAGGCCGTCCTTGCCGCCCATGAAGTTCACGAAAGCGCCGAAATCGACGATGTTGACGACCTTGCCGGTATAGATCTTGCCGACTTCGGCTTCCTCTTCGATGCCTTCGATCCACTTGCGCGCGGCTTCGATCTGCTCGAGGTCCGAAGACGAGATCTTGATCACGCCCTCG
>CAZRVW010000127.1:0-8084 GCA_964603645.1 uncultured Novosphingobium sp.
TAGACCGCGCCCGTTGTGCCAATGGAAACGAACAGGTCCGCGGCGCGCAGCGCCGGATAGATCGCATCGAGGTGGTACGGCATCTCGCCGAACAGCACGACATCGGGCCGCAAGCTGGGTGAACCGCAGGACGGGCATGGCGGCTTGTCGGCGAAAGTACCGCTCCATTCGGGCCGCGCATCGCAGGCCGTGCACCAGGCAGTCCGGTGCTGGCCATGCATGTGCAGCACCCGGCTCGCCCCGCCCTTCTCGTGCAGGTTGTCGACGTTCTGGGTGATGATCAGGAAATTGCCCTGCCACGCGGCATCGAGCCTGCCGAGCGCCTCATGCGCAGGGTTGGGCTCCTTCTCGCCGACCTTGCCACGCCGCATGTCATAGAAGGAAAGTAGCTTGTCGGGATCGCGCGCGAAAGCCTCGGCGCTGGCGACCTCGGCGGGATCGTATTTCTCCCACAGGCCCCCCGCAGTGCGGAAGGTGTCGATGCCGCTTTCGGCGCTGATCCCCGCACCGGTCAGGATCACGATGTTGCGGATGTCCGACATGAGAAACTATCCCCGCTCGCCCTGAGCCTGTCGAAGGGCTGCTTTTTCTTCTGACAACGTTAAAGGGAAGAACCGGGCTTCGACAAGCTCAGCCCGAGCGGAGGTAAAATTGGCCAGGATCGGAATTATCGGCATTGAGGGACGCATGGGTGTGGCAATCGCCGCAATCCTTGGCGAGGCCGGGCAGGAACACGCGGGCGGCATCGACCAGGGCGGCGATCCGGTCGCGCTGGCCGCCAAGTCGGACGTGCTTGTCGATTTTTCCTCACCCCATGCGCTTGAGGCCAGCCTCGACGCTGCGATTGCGGCCAAGGTGCCTATGGTGATCGGCACCACCGGACTCGAGGAGCGGCACCACTGGCTGATCGACAGCGCCGCGGAATCGATTCCCGTGTTGCAAACCGGCAATACCTCGCTCGGCGTCACCCTGCTCGCCCATCTCGTGCGACAAGCGGCAAACAGCCTCGGTGAAGACTGGGACATCGAAGTGGTCGAAACGCACCATCGCATGAAGGTCGATGCGCCTTCGGGCACCGCGCTCCTGCTCGGCGAAGCGGCGGCGGCCGGGCGTGGGATTGCGCTTGAGGGGAACAGCGAACGCGGCCGCGACGGCATCACCGACGCACGCGAGCGCGGCGCGATCGGCTTTGCCTCGCTGAGGGGCGGCACCGTCGCGGGCGAGCATTCGGTGCTGTTCCTGTCGGACAACGAACGGCTGACGCTCTCGCACTCGGCCGAAAACCGCGCGATCTTCGCCAAGGGCGCCCTGCGCGCGGCGCTATGGCTGATCGACCAGAAGCCGGGGCGTTACGGGATGAGCGAGGTCCTTGGCCTTTGACCGCAAGAGCGCGCGCATACAGTCAACTCTTCGCCCGCTCCGATGGCAGCGAGAAGCTGAGCGTCACCAACCGCATCATGGTGTTCGTCATCCTTGCGGCGGTGCTGGTAACGATCGCAAGCACGGAAGCGGCTTTTCGCACCGAGCACCGCACAACCTTCATCCTCGTCGAATTCTGCTTCGGCGTCATCTTCGCGGTGGAATATGTCGCGCGCGTGTGGGCGATTGGAGAAGAGGCGACACGTGGTTCGGCCACGCGCACGCGGCTCCGGTTCATGGCGTCGCCGATGGCCGTGCTCGACCTGTTCGTCGTCCTTGCAACGCTTTCGCCGTTCTTTGTCAGCGATGCCGCCATCCTGCGCATAGTGCGCTTGCTGCGGCTTGCCGCGCTCGCCAAGTTTGGCCGTTTCAGCCACGCACTGCAGGAACTGGCCCGCGCCATCACCGCGCGCCGCTATGAGCTGTTCGTGACCATGGCGCTCGCCGGCATGCTGCTGATGTTCGGCGCGACCGCGCTCTACTGGGCCGAACGCGAAGTGCACCCAGAGGCCTTCGGTTCGATCCCACGTGCGCTGTGGTGGTCGATCATCACGCTCACGACCGTGGGCTACGGCGACGTTTCGCCGATAACCCCGCTCGGCAAGTTCCTGGCCTCGCTGGTGGCGCTTGGCGGAATCGGCCTGGTGGCCATGCCTACCGGCATCATGGCAAGCGCCTTCAGCGATGCAATGCAGCGTCAGCGCGAAGCCGCGGCAAACGTTGACGGCGGACCGCAAGGGTGACGCGATGAAAAAGGACGACATTTTCGAGTTCTTCCGCCGTCTTGCCGAGGCCAATCCCGCGCCCGAGACCGAGCTAGCCTATGGCAATGTCTATCAGTTGCTTGTCGCGGTGGTGCTCTCGGCGCAGGCGACCGATGTCGGCGTCAACAAGGCAACCAAGGCGTTGTTCGAGCAGGTGAAGACGCCGCAGCAGATGATCGATCTGGGCGAAGATGGCTTGAAGCAGCACATCAGGACCATCGGCCTGTTCAATTCCAAGGCCAAGAACGTCATCGCGCTCAGCGAAATCCTCGTGCGCGATTACGGCGGCGAGGTCCCTGCCGACCGCGACGTGCTCACCACCCTGCCCGGCGTCGGCCGCAAGACTGCCAATGTCGTGATGAATTGCGCCTTCGGAGCCGAGACCTTCGCGGTCGACACGCACATCTTTCGCGTCGGCAATCGCACCGGCCTTGCCAAGGGCAAGACCCCGCTGGCGGTCGAAAAGGGCCTCGAGAGGAAAGTGCCACAGCCTTTCCGCCAGGGCGCGCATCACTGGCTGATCCTGCATGGTCGCTATGTCTGCAAAGCGCGAACGCCCGAATGCTGGCGCTGTGGCTTGGTCGACTTGTGTAGCTTCAAGAAGAAGGTGTTGGAACCGAAGAAGGGAAAAGCCGCCTAGGTCCCCTCGATCACCGGTACCGGGTCCTTGCTGCTCAGCGCCGAAATCACCTGAGCGCAGACAAGATCGCCGATCACGTTCAATGTCGTGCGGCACATGTCGAGGAAACGGTCGACGCCCAGGATCAGGCCGATCCCTTCGGGCGGCACGCCGACCCCGGCCAGGATCAGCGCGATCACCGGCAGTGAGCCTCCCGGAACGCCTGCCGTGCCGATGCCGGCAAGGATGCAGATCAGCATGACGAAAGCCTGATCGGCGAGCGTCAGGTCGACTCCGAAAAACTGCGCGAGGAACAGCACGGTAACGCCTTCGAACATGGCGGTGCCGTTCTGGTTGGCAGTCGCGCCGATGGTCAGCACGAACCGCGCGATCTTGGGCGGGAGTTTCAATTGCTCGTCGGCGACGCGCAGCGCGGTCGGCAGCGTAGCGTTCGAGCTGGCGGTCGAGAACGCCATTACGCTCGCCTCGCGAGTCTCGCGGAAGAAGGCGAACGGGTTCTTGTTCGCCAGCAGCCTGAGCAGGAGCGGGAACACGCCGAACATCTGGATCGCGAGCGCCAGCAGCACCACGCCGACGAAGGCCGAGAGCTTGATCAACAGGTCCCACCCGAACTGGGCGGACAGGTTGAACATGAAGCAGAAGATCGCGATGGGCGCGAGCTGAATGACCAGCCCGATCAGCTTCATCGCCACTTCGAACACGCCCTCGATCCCGTCCTTGAGCGTTTCGGTGCGCGAAGTCTGGACCAGCAGCAAGCCGATGCCGAATAACAGCGCGAAGAACATCACCGCGAGGATGTCGTTGTTGCTCATCGCCGCGATGACGTTGTTGGGCACGATGGCGATAAGCTGACCCACGCCCGCCTCGCTGTTGGCGGAGGCCTCGACGATGCCCGCCGCGCCCTCGCCGCCTTGCGCCAGCAATTCACGTGCGGCCACCGGATCGACACCGTCTCCGGGCCGCAGCACGTTTACCGCGGTAATCGAGATGGCGACGGCAATGCCTGAAACGATCACGGTGTAGATGAGCGTTCGCAGGCCGACATCGCGCAATTCGCGCACCTCGCCCATCTCGGCAATGCCGACCACCAGCGCCGAAAACAGCAGCGGGATCACCAACATGAACAGCAGGCGCAGGAAGATCTGGCCGATGGGACCGGTGACATAGGTGACCAGTGTCTCGACCCAGGCCGCACCGGGCGCCAGCGAATAGGCGGCCAAGCCGGCAATCGTCCCCACTACGAACCCGATCAAAATGCGCCATTGCAGCTTGCCGTGGCCGATGCGCGAAGCACCCGCGGCGATTTCTGCTGCATCGTTCATGCTTGTCGTCCCCTCATGCCTGAAGGGCCAAGGCTAGCTGGCCAGCGCCGCCACGGCAATGCGCCGGTAGATCCGCACGAGCACTTCGAGATCGGCGAGATCGGCCGCCTCGTCGGTCTTGTGCATGGTCGCGTTGCGCAGGCCCAGTTCGACCACCGGGCAAAAGTCCTTGAGGAACCGCGCGTCCGACGTGCCGCCGCTGGTCGACAGTTCAGGCACCGTCCCTGTCTCGGCCTCGACCGCATCGCAGACGATCTTCGACAATGCGCCGGGTCCGGTCAGGAACGCTTCGCCCGATAGCTGGTGCCGCGCGATCCGTCCGCCATGCCGCGCGGCTATCTCACCCACGCGCTCGATTATCTGCGCACCGCTATGCAGCGCATTGAAGCGAATCGAGATGCGCGCCCTGGCCAAGGCGGGAATGACATTGGCGGCGGGATTATCGACCTCGACCTGCGTGATCTGGAGATTGGACGGCTGGAACCATTCGGTGCCCTCATCGAGTACCAGCGCGTCGAGTTCGGCCAGCAGCGCCACGAGCTTCGGCACCGGATTGTCGGCCAGATGCGGATAGGCGACATGGCCCTGCGTGCCCGCCATCTCCAGCCAGATGTAGAGCGATCCGCGCCGCCCGATCTTCACCGTGTCGCCCAGCTTTGCTACCGAAGTTGGCTCGCCGACAAGGCACAGGTCTGGGACGGCATCGATGTTGCGCATCCCCTCCATCATCACCTTGGTGCCATATGTCGCGGGGCCTTCCTCGTCGCCGGTAATCGCGAAGCTGATCGTGCCCGCCTCGGCGGGAATATCCCGCACCGCCACGACCATCGCCGCGATCGAGCCCTTCATGTCGACCGCGCCACGCCCGTAGAGCAGGTCGCCGCGGCGTTCGGGCGCGAAGGGGCCGGTCTGCCAGCCGTCACCCGGCGGGACGACGTCGAGGTGGCCGGCAAAGGCGAAGTGGCGGCTGCCCTCCGGTCCCCTGCGAATCGCGATCATGTTTTCAACCGGACCGTCGGGCGGCTCCCCGGTCGTGTCCCGGAATATCTCGAAGCCGTGCGGCACGAGCATGCGCGCCAGGCAGCCGAACACCATCCCGGTCGCAGGCGTCACGCTGGGACACGCAATCAGCGCCTCGGCAAGATCGGCAACGTCGGCAGTGGTCTTGCTGGTATCGGACATGGCTGGCGACAGTCATATGGGCTAATGGCGCGCCAGACAATCCGGGAGCACCGTTATGCCCAAACTCGATCTCGATACCATCGAACAGGTTAGCGCCACGGGATACCCGGCTCCCTTCGCCAAGGATGTCGCGGGCCGCTGGTATCGCCGTCTCGCCCCACCCGGTGGGCTTAGCGAAATGGGCGCGAGCCATGTCGTGCTCAAACCCGGCGCATGGTCATCGCAGCGTCACTGGCATCGGGGCGAGGACGAGCTGCTGGTGATGCTTGCAGGCGAGGCTGTGCTGGTCGAGGACGAAGGACGCATGGTGCTGCGCGCCGGTGACGTGTGCGCCTGGCCAAAGGGTGCGGAGACCGGCCACCATCTTATCAACGAAAGCGACGCCGATTGCGTGTTCGTTGCCATCAGCGCGGGCACTGACGAGGGCGGCGACTATCCCGACATCGACATGTGCTGGACCGCGGATGGAACCTACCGCCACAAGGATGGTACGCCCTATAAGAGCGAAAGACTGAAGTAGGGCCGGGACCTCACCCCACCATGGGCTGCTCGTATTGCTCGATCACCCAGTCCTCGTTCTCCGCCTCGGCAATCCATTCGGCCATCCAGTCGTGTTCCCAAACCGCCTGCATGTAGGCCCCGGCAAAACCGGGCACCGGTATGCCATAGGTCAGGAACCGGCTGACCACCGGCGCATAGAAGAGATCGGCGGCGCTAAAGGCGTCGAACAGGAACGGCCCGGCCTTCCCGAACCGCGCCCGCGCCTCGGCCCACAATTGCAGGATACGGATAACATCGTGGGCGACCGCTTCGCTCGGCTGATAGCCCTCGACCCGACCGCGTATGTTCATCGGGCACTCGCGGCGCAGCGCGAGGTAGCTCGAATGCATTTCGGCGACCATCGAGCGCGCCATGGCGCGCGCATCGTCGGCCTTTGGCCAGAATCGGTCGCGCCCCACGCGATCGGCGAGGTAGTCGACTATGGCGAGGCTGTCCCACACCACGGCATCGCCGTCCCACAGGATCGGCACCTTGCCCGAGCTCGGCGCCAGTTCGTCGGAGCGGCGCTGCGCTTCCCAATCTTCGCCATAGAGCGGCACGGTCAGCACCTCGAACGGCAGCCCGCTTTGCTTGCAGGCCAGCCAGCCGCGCAGCGACCAGCTCGAATAGTTGCGGTTCCCCACGATCAGTTTCATGGCCGCAGGGTTAGCCGTTCAGGCCAATGCTGTCGAGAATGAACGGGGCGCTTCAGGCCAGCGGATTGGCGCGGTAGAATTCCACCTGCATCTCAACCGGCCCCACGATCTCGACATGGTGCCATTCCTGCGGCGGGATGAGGCCGGGCGAGTCGGGCGTCACCCGGATACGCCGTTCGGGCTCCTCGAACACGAGGTCGATCTCGCCCGAATAGACCCGCAGCAGGCCCCACACGCCCGCCTTGGTGTTGTGCCGACCGCGAATGGCCGCCGGAATGGTGTTCTCGTTCCATCGTGCGCTCGTCTGGTAGGGCGCGATTCCAGCGCTCACCCCTCCGCATCCTCCAGCACCGCGGCGCGCAGCTCGGAAATTCCCATGCCCTTCTCCGAAGAGGTGACATGCACCACCGGATGGGCGGCGACGTGCTTGCGCGCTTCGGCCTCGGTGCGCGCGATCATCTTCTCAAGCTCGCTCGCCTTGACCTTGTCCGCCTTGGTCAGGACCACGCGATAGCCGACCGCCGCCTCGTCGAGCATCGCCATCATCTCGGTATCGACCGGCTTGATACCGTGGCGGGCATCGATGAGCAGTAGCGTGCGCTTCAAGACCTGCCGCCCGCGCAGGAAATCGCGCACCAGCCGCCGCCAGGTCTCGACGGTCTTCACCGGCGCCTTGGCAAAGCCGTAGCCGGGCATGTCGACAAGGCGAAACATGAGAGGATCGCCCACGTCGAAGAAATTGAGTTCCTGCGTTCGCCCGGGAGTTACCGAGGTGCGGGCAATCGCCTTCCTGCCGGTGATCGCATTGAGCAGCGACGATTTGCCGACATTCGAGCGTCCGCACAGCGCGATCTCGGGCGCGTCGGGAGCGGGCAGGAACTTCAGCGCAGGTGCGCTTTTCAGGAATGTGACCGGCCCGGAGAACAGCTTTTCGGCGCGGATTTCCAGTTCGGCCCGCGCCTCGTCCGTGTCACTCACGCCCCGGCCTTGTCGCGCTCGGCGGCGCGCTTCTTGTCGGCGGCCTCCTTCTCGGCCTGCGCCTTGAGCTGCGGGTGCTTGGAATAGAGATACCACTGCTGGGCGATGGTCAGCACGTTCGAGGTGATCCAGTAGATCAGCAGGCCCGCCGCAAACGGGGCCATGACGAACATCATCGCCCACGGCATGATAATGAAGATATGCTGTTGAATCGGGTCCATCTGCGCCGGGTTGAGCTTGAATTGCAGCCACATGGTAAAGCCCAGCAGCAGCGCGAGAATGCCGATCGCTAGGAACGCCGGCGGCGTGAAGGGCAGCAGACCGAACAGGTTCAGAAAGTGCAAGGGATCCGGTGCGGAAAGATCCTTGATCCACAGCGCAAAGGGCTGGTGACGCATTTCGATAGCGAGGAGCAGCACCTTGTAGAGCGCGAAGAAAATCGGAATTTGCAGGAAGATAGGCAGGCAGCCGGACAGCGGGTTCACGCCCTCGTCCTTGTAGAGCTTCATGATCTGCTCTTGCTGCTTTTGCTTGTCGTCCTTGTAGCGCTCCTGGATCGCCTTCATCTTCGGCTGGACCGCGC
>CAZRVW010000128.1:0-8072 GCA_964603645.1 uncultured Novosphingobium sp.
GGGAAGGGGCGACCTCTGCCAAGTGGAGAGCAGTTAGCGTTAGACTGACAGCACCCGGGATGGTACTACGGCGCAAACGGCTAACGCGATGAGCGCGAGGCTGCGATGTATTCCGATTTGCTTGAAGCGGTCTATGCCCGTCCGGACCAGAAGGTTGAATTCGGCGTCGGAGAATTGGTCACGGACAAGGGGCGCCGAACTGACATCCGGGATCGCCTTTCTGACATGGCAGTTCTTCAGGAGTCCTGGATCGCCAAGCGCCTTTGCAAATAGTGAACGATTGGCTTTCGGGCGCTCTGCGCTCGGCTGGCGTGTTGGACCTAGAGGATTGCCAGTGGCGTAATCGGTGAGCCGACACCTCCGATCACCCGCAGCGCAGGTGCCGAGAAAAAGAAACTCCAGTCCTCTCGTTCGGCGCAAGCCTCAGCCAGTTCATCGAGTACGAAAAGCTCTCCCAGCGTCATGCCCATGTCGCGGATAAGGACGGCGTGGACATCCGTGGCGGCGCTTGCTGCATCGGGCGGCATCACCTCTATGCCCCAGTTGTCGGAGGCGACTGCGGCGATCTCGTTTTCGTGCAGCCAGGCGCAGCAGTCCAGGCCGATGCCGGGCTCACCATTCCAGTAGCGCGCGGCATCGCCATCAACCGTGAAGCAGCGCATCCAGCCAGTACGAAACAGCACCACATCGCCCTTTTCGACGCGTGTGCCCTGTCGCTCTGCGGTCTGCTCGAGCATCTCTCTGGTGATGGTCTGGCCAGCTTCCAGCCGGTCGACGTCGAGGTATCTGGCAATGTCGAGCAGCACACCCCTGCCGGCTATGCCGTGCTGGGCGACATGTTCGACAGACAGGTCCGACGAGCCGCCCCTCGCCGCGACGGTTTCGGCGGGGACGCCATTGTACATCAATCCGTCGTACCCGACGTGAGCAAGCCCGTCCCATTGCGTTGCCGCCTGTAACGGCATGAAGATGAAATCGTCCGCAAAGACCATGCCCTTCGGATGCTTTGAAAAATCGGCTGGGGTCATCGACATGGTGTGGACGGGATTGATCCGGCCGCCCAACCCCATCTGCGGTCCCGTGTTGCCGAGCGGGAGACTGAGGCTGACCATGCGGCCGCTTCTGATGGAAGAAGAAGCCGCCTTGACGCGCTCCGGCGTGAGGTGATTGAGAGTGCCGACCCGGTCGCTATCTCCCCACCGTCCCCAGTTGCTCAGCTTGCGGCCAATTTCCTTGAATTCCATCGTTTGCTTCTCCCTGATCTCAGCAACACGCCGCTCGCTATCGACGCCCCGGCCAAAGCGACCTATCTGCCCAGTCATGACGGGGCAAAATGGCAAAACGGCAAAGCGGCGGCGCTGGGGTGACCAGCGGGCGCTTTCCGACGAGGGCGAGGCCAGCCGCTTGCTGCTTTCCGCTGCGAGCCGGTGCATCGAGGCCCGTGGCGACATCAACATTTCGATGGCCGACGTGGCGGACGAGGCCGGAGTGACCCGCTCCACGCTCTATCGCTATTTTCCAAACCGGGTCGAGCTGGTCACTGCATTGCTGCTGTCGCGCGCGGAAGGCTTCGTGGCTGCGTCGGTCGCTGCTCTTCCTGATCCCAACAGCGCTCGCAAATCGCTCTCGGCCATGATCCTGCACCCGATCGAGCGGGCGCGAAACTCTGCCCTGTCGATCGCGCTGTTCGCTCCGGAAAGTCAGGGTCTGGCAGTCTCGGTCGAGATGGAATCGGACGCCGTTTTCGAAATAGCGATGCTGCATTACGGCACAGTTTTGCGGCGGTGGCAGGAAAGCGGACAGCTCCATGCCGACCTCGAAATCGACACTATCGTCAGATGGATTTCCGCGCTGGCGCTCGTCCTGCTTTCCTCTCCATGGCGGGACATGACGACGAAAGAGCGCCGGTCCTTCGTGGACGCCTATGTTGCTCGTGCGCTGCTGACGTCCTGAAGGCAGGGCATCAGGCAACGACGAGGTCCTCACCGAACCAGGGACGCACTTTTGCCGGATCGTTCCTGCCTTGCTGAGGCACGTCGGGATCGCGCAGCCAGGACCACATCTGACGGAAATCAATCGGGCAATTTACGCAGGATCGCCCACCCTTCTGGTAATAGTTGTGCGCCCGCGGATCCATGTAGATCATCTGCTTTTCTTCGCGGTCGAGCTCCGCGTTGAAGCGCCAGTAGGCGTCCTGCGTCACGTCGACCGACGACTTGCCGCTAGTGATCAATCCAGCGATGCACTGAAGCGCAAATCGGATCTCCATCTCCAGCAGGTCGACAACCTGGAATCCGCCAAAATTGTTGGTGTTGGGGCCGTAGGACATGAACAGGTTGGGAAAGCCCGGCACCATCGATCCGATATAGGCGCGCGGTCCGTCTTTTTCCCATGCCTCTTCCAGCTGCGCACCTTCCCTCCCGACGATGCTCATCGGCCAGAGGAAGTCGTTCGCCTTGAAACCGGTGGCATAGACGATGACGTCGAGTTCTATTTCCTTGCCACCAGTGACGATCCCGTTTGGCGTTATGCGCTCGATGGTGTCGGTCACCAGAGTGACGTTGTCACGCAGCAAGGCGTCGTAAATGCAGTCCTCGCCGTCGACGATGACAGGCCGCGAGGAAATCGGCGGCGCATCGGGGATCATCTTTTCGATCAGCTCGGGCTTGCTTGCCATCTTCCTGCGGATGAAAGCGATCCGGGCGTCGCGGGTCGCCTTGTTGGTGGCGGAGCGTGCGCTTTCGTCTTCGAAATTGGGATCGATGCGTGCCGAGGTCTTGAAGCCTTCCGGGCCGTAAATCCAGCTGAGGCGAAAGCGTGCGAAGTTGACGTAGAAGGGGAAATTGCGGTCTAGCCACAACGACTGTTCGGGCAGCGGGCTGAGGTAGATCGGGTTGTCGAAGCACCAGCTGGGCGTGCGCTGGAACAGATAGGTGTGCGCTGCCTGCTTGGCTATCACTGGAGTAGTCTGGTAGCCCGAAGCACCCGACCCGATGACGGCGACCCGCTTGTCTGCAAGGTCGAGATCATCTGGCCATCGCGCCGTATGGCAGGCCGTCCCCTTAAAGCTGTCCATCCCAGCGATATCCGGCAGTTGCGGCCGCGACAGGAAGCCGACACAGCTGATCACCGCGTTGGCCCGCTCGGTGCGACTCCCGCCATTGCGGACCGCCGTGATTTCCCAGAGCTGCGCTGCCTCGTCCCAGACCAGCGATGTGATCTCGGTCTCGAACTCGATGGACTCGCGCAGGCCGAATTCGTCCGCCACCCAGCGCATGTACCTCAGGTTCTCTTCCTGCGGGCAGTAGGCATAGGGATAGGGGAACGAGGTGCCGAAAAGGTGCGTATAACTGCGGCTGGGCGTATCGACACGCGCGCCGGGATAGCGGTTCTCGTACCAGGTGCCACCGACATCCGCGTTCTTCTCGAATGCGATGAAAGGTATGCCCGCGCGCTTCAGGTGGACTGCGGCATTGAGGCCCGACAGACCGGTTCCGATGACTGCCACGCGAAAGTTCGAGCGCCGGACCGGGTCAGGCTCGTCATGCCACTCCAGCCCCCGCGCCCAGGGATCGAGCGCGGTTTGCTCCATCCACATGCCACGTTCCTCCTCGGGCACCGGCGCGCCGACGGCCAGACCGAGCGACCTCATCAACCTTTCGTCATTGCCCAGAGAAACGGCCTTGCCACTGTCGCGGACCGACTTCAGGAACTGCGCCGCTTTCTCACGGATCGCTTCGATCTCTGCTTCACCAGCAACGCGGGTCGCCGTGAAGTTGCCCAGAGAGATCGTCTCTATCGGCACATCGGCAAGCGAGCCATCGCCAGTCAACTGGTGGAGCAAGCCCCGCAGCAACATCGGATCTGCATAGGCGACTGCGTTTTCGATGTCCTGATCGGACGCGGACAACAATTCCTCGCTTGGATCGATCTTCACCGTGATCCTCTCTCTGTCATTTTCGTTGCTTCGAACGTTCTAACCGGCAAGCCTGCCGCCGTCGACGACGAGCGACGAACCAGTGCAATAGCTGGCATCGTCTGACGCGAAATAGACGACCGCACCGGCAATCTCGTCCGGCCTGCCGAGCCGCGCGATGGGCTGGGGCAGGACGGCCGCCTTGTATTCAGCGAGCCGCTCCGCCGGGGCGTTCAGCATCAACGGAGTTCCGATAAATCCGGGGTGCACGGCATTGACTCGAATGTTGTCCTTGCCGACCTCTAGTGCGACCGACTTGGTCAGGCCCGTCACCCCGAACTTGGCAGCCGAATAACTTGCCAGCGATTTCATGCCGACGAGCCCGTCGATCGAGGAAATGTTCACGATCGACCCACCGCCACGCGGCTTCATGGCACCGATTACAGCATGCATGCCCAGCCATGTGCTGTGGAGGTTGAGGTCCGTAACGGCCTTGTGTTGAGCGAGATCCTCGTCCGCCATTTCCCGAAGACCAATGGCGCCGCCCGCGTTGTTGACGAGGATATCCAGTCCGCCCTGCTCATCCGCTTCGGCGATGAGCCGCTCCCATGCCTCCTCGCTCGTGACGTCAGCCGCCACGAAGCTGGCCGCACTCCCGAGCTCTTGCACTAGTTCATTGCCGAGGTCTTCGCGCAGGTCGGCCACGATGACCCGCGCACCTTCGGCAACAAAACGACGCACGATCGCTTCGCCGATGCCTCGCGCCCCGCCAGTGACGATCGCCAGCTTGCCTTCAAGTCTGCCGCTCACGTTTTGTCCCCTCTCCCAGTCTGATCAGCTTGCCGCTGCCTGCTTTTCCTGTCCTACTGCAACTTCGGGAAGCGGCGGCTTCGATGCCGGAACGACGGGAATATCCTCATCGGCCAGCGCCGGCATAGGCCGCTTCCTCTCCAGCGCGGCGGCAATGAAAGGTTCAAGCTCGCGAGCCTTGCGCTCGTCCTTTTCGGCGCGTTCCGCTGCGAAGGTTGGCAATACCTCGCTTCCGAACAGTTCGAGCGAGCGGCAGATATCGCCATGATCCATCCGTCCAGCCTGCTGGAGGAAGATCACCTGATCGACGCCGGTTCTCTCCAGCGTCCGCATATGTTCGATGAAGCTTTCGGGCGTGCCGATCCCGGGTGAGGCCTGAAAAGTGCCTCCCAGCGTGCCCTTCGCGACGTGCGACCTGCTATGCTGGCGCTCTTCGAGGAAGCGCTCCCACAATTGCGTGCGACCAGGCACGGTATCCTCGCGCACCAGCTTTGCCATGGCGTAGCCGAAGAACTCGAAGTTTAGTTGCCCGCGCCGCACTGCCTCGTCCGCGTCATGGTGAAGTGAAAATGCTGTCATCATAGCGATATTTGGATTGACGCTATGGCCGAGCGGTACGCACTCTTCGCTCCTGATGATGCCGTAGTAGATATCGGCCCATTGCGCCGCTTCATCGGGATCGGTGAACGTGAAGGCAAGCACGCCCAGTCCATTCCTGGCCGCTACCTTGACTGACTCGCGGTTAGTGCATGCCATCCACATAGGCGGGTGCGGCTTTTGCAAAGGCTTTGGCAAAACGTTGCGGCACGGCATGCTGAACGAGCGCCCTTCGAAGCCCGGATAGGGCGACATCACCATCATGTTGGCGATCTGCTCGGCAGCTTCGAGCGCGTGCTCACGCTTTACCGGCACATTCACGCCGAAGCCGTCCAACTCCATCCGCGTCGCGCCTTCACCGATGCCGAATTCGGCCCTTCCGTTGGAGATCAGATCGAGCGTCGAGACTGTTTC
This sequence comes from uncultured Novosphingobium sp., assembly GCA_964603645.1. Taxonomy (GTDB): domain Bacteria; phylum Pseudomonadota; class Alphaproteobacteria; order Sphingomonadales; family Sphingomonadaceae; genus Novosphingobium. The sequence goes on from CAZRVW010000128.1 coordinate 5,738, forward strand.
GGCAGTTCTGGCCGGATGGTTGTAGCTCGGGATGACCTGCCGGATGCCAAGCCCGAGGCGGATGCGCTTCGTTCTTGCCGCAGCGGCGGCGAGCAAAAGGTCGGACGCGGAACTATGGGAGTATTCATCCAGAAAGTGATGCTCGGCCGCCCAGGCGTAGTCGACACCCAGACGATCTGCGAGCTCGATCTGATCGAGCGCTTCGGAAAACAATTTCTGTTCGTCGTCAGCTGACCACGGCTTCGGCAGCTGAAGTTCGTAGAATATACCGAATCGCATTCCGCTCTCCCGTTCGATTGCTCACGCAGGCCCTTTTTCCGTCGAAGCTGCACCTTAATTGCGCAACCGGACTGAACCTCTCAGCAATGGTTAGCCGCAATCCTGACATCAGACAACACCTGCAAATTTGTCTGATTATGCTTGATCGCGAACGAGCCATTTGCGAGAGTTCTCCCAGAACGGACGCCGCAAGTCCGCACGAAGGAGAGAGTAATGCGATTTGCCGTGCAGCCGCTGGAAGACAGGCTTTCCTACGGAGCTATCGTTTCCGATCTTGATCCGGCCGACATCCCTGATCCCGGAGTGCGCAAGGTACTCTACGACCTTTGGATCGACCGGGGGATCATAGTCTTTCGCGACATACCCGGCGGACCGGAAACGCAAATGGCGCTCAGCCGTATCTTCGGCGATCCCGCACCGCATCCGATGCGCGATCCCAACAGCAATGAAGGCACGCCCGAGGTGGCCGATATCCTGTACCGGCCCAACGAAGGCGACGTGATCAGCATCGACGGTGCGAAGAAGGGCGCATACCTGCCTTGGCACTTCGACATGGTCTATTTCACCACGATCAACCACGGCGGGATTCTGCGGGCGCTGGATCACCCGGCCGAAGGCGGAGAGACCGGCTATCTGGACGGGATAGCCATTTACGACGCGTTCCCCGAAGAACTGAAGGAACGCATCGACGGCCTATATGCCATCTATCAATTTGACCCGGACATGAACCATCAGCGCTACGCCAAACAGCCCGGGATGGTCCACGAACACATCTCGGGCCGAACCAGCAAGAGCTACGAGCGGATGAGATCGCGCCTCACACCAGTCGCCCACCCACTGGTGTTCACGCAGGCGGAGACAGGGCGAAAGGTCTGCAATTTTTCCCCGTGGTTCGCGACGGGGATCGAAGGGATGAGCCAGGAAGAATCGGATGAAATCCTTGAGCAGCTCGCGCCCTATTACCTCGACCGGAGCAATGCCTATTTCCACTCCTGGACAGGCAACGACATGGTGCTTTGGGACAACTGGCGGATGCTCCATTGCGCATCCGGCATTGCCGTCGATGAGCTCCGCCACATGCAGCGTACGACAATTCTGGGCGACTATGCCCTCGGCCGACCGGCCAGGGAAACAGCGGCGCAGGTAGCGGACTAGTCAGCCATATCCGCCAATCTCGCTTGCTGTCATGCGACGCGCGCCACTATAGTCCAGGCCAGAAAAAACGGAGGGCGTCATGGCAAAAGCCACACCAGTTACGGGTACACTCGGTGCCGAAGTCGAGGGAGTCGACCTCTCGAAGGATCTGGAGCCAAGCGTTATCGACTGGATCGCTTCAGCGCTGGTAGAACACAAGGTGCTGTTCTTTCGTGATCAGAAGCTTGACCGACAGCAGCACCTGGCATTCGGCAGGCGCTTTGGTCCTCTGGAAGTCCACCCCTTCGCCTTCGGAAACGACAAGTTCGGTAACGATGGCTCTGATCCGGAATTGCTGGTCATCGAAAGCAAGCCCGGCTCGCCGATTTCGGGGACCGACATCTGGCACAGCGATGTCAGTTTCCGCGAAGATACGGAACGATGGCCGTGATCGCCGGAGGATCGGAAGGCGTCGGTGTGGCCTATGCAATGGAGCTTGCCAAGCGCGGACCCGATCTTGCGCTGATCGCGCGAAAACCCGGTCCGCTGGAAGAAACTGCTGAAAAGGTGCGGATGGCATTTCCCGCACGCAAAGTGCTCACGTTGGCCGCCGACCTCTCTACCGCCAATGCCGCCAACCGGATTGTAGCCCTGACTGGAGAACGGGAAGTCGGCCTTTTGATCTACAACGCCGGGGCAAGCAGCCGCTCAGGCGATTTCCTCGACGGCGACCTCGAATTCGCGAAGAGCCTGCTCGCAGTGAACGCTTCGACCATGATGGCGCTCGTCCATGCCTTTGGCCGTTCGCATGTTGTCCACTTGGACACCACGTTTCGCTTTAACAGTAAGCTGTAGCATCGGGTGACCGGCGAGACACGGTGGACGTTGATTTATAGCTTTTCCCGAAGCGCTTCGTAAGGGG
>CAZRVW010000129.1:0-8058 GCA_964603645.1 uncultured Novosphingobium sp.
CGTTCCAGGTCGCGACGATGCCTTCGAGGCTGTCGTCGACCGAATTGAGATAGCACGAGATCGGCAGGCCGCGTCCGGTGCCGCCGTTCGAAAGCACCGGCGTTGCCGGCATGAACCACAGCCGCGAGATGTAGTCGTAGAGCCGCTGCGCATGGTCGGCATCGTCGGCATAGGCATCGGCGACACGGGCGAACAGGTCCTGATAGGTTTCGTTCGGCAGCAGGTAGCGATCGTCGAGCGTTTCCTTGCCGAAATCGGTCAGAAGTTCGTCGCGATCGGGATCGGTGGCAATCGCGAAGCGGCGGTCGCGAATTGCCTTTGAATCGTCCTCGTGCGCCTTTGCGGCAGCTTCGACCGCGCCTGCCAGCGCCTGCCCGCCCAGCGCTTCGGCTGTTCCGGCGACCAGCGCCTCTGATCCGGTATCGCTTCTCTCGGTCATGGCGATTGCTGGATTTTCGCTTTCCTCGGCTTCGGGCAGTTTGGCGGGTTTTACATCGTCGATATGGGTATTGTCGTCGCTAAATTCACCCCCGGCTCCAGCGCCGCGGTCGTCCCGGAAATCCATGCCAAACCCCCAAATTCCAATTCCGTTCGACGGGCGCGCTTCCCCAACCTCGGGCGCGCGCAAGGCTGCCCGGATATCTGGGTCAAACGCTATCGAAGCAACAGTGGCGAACCACCACTCCTAGTGGTCCGTCCCCCGTGATTCACCATCTGTTGTGGGTTTGAATCATTCCCGCCGGTCATTGTCAACGCCGCGTTAACCGGCGATTCAGGCGTGCCCGGCTCGAAAACCCGCCGCAAAGCCATGTCGGGACTCGATAATTTCCACATCAAAAAATTTCGCAGCCGGAATGGATTCAAAACGGCTGGAATTTTGGAGCTGCCGGGCGCGCGAATCGCACGCTCCTCTCCGGTCATCCAAGCACAGTGCTACTTCGGCGGGCCCGAACCGATGCCTTTGAGATATTCGACCCGCCCGGCGACGTAATCAGGATTGAGGAACAGGGCCGAATTAGCCATGCGCTCGACATGGCGCGCAGAGTCGCGGCCCACTTCCTCGCAAAGCTCGATGGCGATCTTGGCCGCGCCCATCTGCTCCGGGTTCTGTTGCGTCAGGTGACGGCAGAAATCCATCACTTCGGCTTCGAACACGTCCTCCGGCCAGACCTCGTGGACAAGCCCGATCTGCAGGGCACGCGCTGCGTCGATCGGCTTGTTCGCCATGATCATCCAGCGCGCCCAGTGCGCACCGCAATAGCGCGTCAGCCGCGAAACGCCGTTGGATGCCGGGAGCGATCCGAACTTGCCCTCGGGGAAGGCATAGGCGGCGTTTTCCGACGCCAGCCGGAAATCGCACGACAGCGATAATTCCAGACCGCCGCCCATGCACATCGCATGATGCGCGACGACGATCGGCTTTTCGATATGCTCCATCTCGTCGAGGATGTACTGCATGTTACGCTGGAGCCGGTGCATCTCGCGGATCGCGGTGGCGGTGTCGCCTCCGGCGTCGTTCTGCTGTGTTACCTTGTCGAACTGGTCGATCCCGGACGAGAAATAGCGACCGGTCGAATTGATCAGCATGACCTTGAGCTGCGGCTCGTCGCGCAGACGCAGCACCGCCGCACCCAGCCGTTCGAACAGGTCGGTGGTAAGCGCGTTCAGCTTGGCGGGGCGGTTCATCGTGCAAATGATGATGCCGTCTTCCTCACGGACCAGCAGGTGGGGTTCGTCAGACATTCGTGGTTCTCCCCTCAGCCGCGCGAGCGCGGCAGGCCAAGCGCGCGCTCGGCAATCATCGAACGGTGGATCTCGCTGGTGCCGGCCCAGATCGTGGTGGCATGCGAAAAGCGATAGGCCAGGTTGACCACGTAAGCCGCGCCTTCGCGCTTCGACAGCGACAGCGGCGCGGTCAGGTCGATCAGGTCGCTGCTGTCATAGAGATAGCGGTCGCTGGTCCACATCTTGGCCATCGGCCCGGCTGCGGGAAGGTTCTTGCCTTCGCGCGCGGACCACAGGGAGCGCAGGCCGAGCACTTCGCTCACCCAGGCATTGGCCCGGCATCGCGCGAGGCGCATCTGCGCCAGCGGATCGTCGATCAGCTTGCCCTCGCCAGTGTCGATCTCGCGGCACAGATCCTCGGCCGCGTGGATCATTTCCATCGCCTCGTCGGCAAATCCACCGCCTTGCTCCATTTCGAGCGCTACGCTCATCGCGCGTACGCCCTGATCGACCTCGCCGAGCCGATAGCTGTCGGGTATGCGCACGCCATCGTAGAAGGTGATGTTGGTGCGCTCGTCCTGGAAGGTATAAACCGGCTGGACGTCGAACCCTTCGGCATCCGTAGGAACCATGAACATCGTCAGGCCCTTGTGCTTGGGCACGTCGGGGTTGGTGCGCGTGAGCATCAGCACCCAATCCGTGATGTTGGCGCCGCTCGTGAACATCTTGGTGCCGTCGATGCGCCAGCCGTTACCTTCGGGCACAGCCTTGGTCTGGGCGGCGAACACGTCCGACCCGCTGCCGGGTTCCGAATAGCCGAGGCTGCAAATCGCCTCGCCCGCGCGGATCGGTTTCAGCGCCTTTTCCTTCAGCTCGTCGCTGCCATACCTGTCGATGATTGCCGCGACCATGGAGGTCGTTCCCTTGGCGTGAGCGGACCAGCCATATTTAGCCCAGACCTTGCCCGCCGCATGACTTGCATAGGGCGATGCCCCGCGTCCGCCCTTTTCGGGCGGCAGCTCGGGGAACAGCAATCCGGCCTTCGCCAACTTCTCGTGCACGACAGGATGGTGCCCGTCCCACGAGTGATGGGCATGGGCCTGCAGCTCCGGCGTCAGCGTTTCGGAGAAGAAAGCGTCGAGCTCGTCCGCCAGCGCCTTGGCCTCTTCGCCAAGGTCGAAATCGAAATCGACAATGCCGACATCGGGCAGCACCGCCTGTTCGCCCGCGTAGAGCCGCCGCCCGGCCGAGGCGAGCAGCCGCTGCGGATCGCCCAAAGTGAGCGGCAGCGCCTTGGCGGCGAGGTTGTAGAGATGGATATCGTACTCGGTGGTGAGGCCATAGCCGCCGAATATCCGCAAGCACTGGATTCCGGCTCGGGCGGCCACATCGGCATTGAACCACAGCGCCAGCGGAATCTTGTGGCCAACTTGGTCTCCAGCCGCGATCTCGTGAAGGATCTTCCAGACCAGCAGGTTGCCACCCTCGACAGCGCTGATGAACTCGGCAAGCGGGTGCGACATGGCCTGATAGGTTCCGATGGGGACGCCGAAGGCTTGTCGCTCGCAGGCATATTCCGCCGCGAGCATCACGGCCTGCCGCGCCACGCCGCTAAGCTGGGCCGCCGTGAGCAAGTGCCATTCCTCAAGCGCGGCGGCGAACGCATCAGTTGCGCTCTTGCCCGTGCCGAGGACGGTCTGCGTGGCCGCGCCAAGGTCCAGTTCGGCAAGGCCGTTGTCGGCGAGCGTCTCCTCGGTCTTGCGCTCACCCGGCGTAACCAGCACGACATCGTCGCCTCTGCGCGCCACCACGAGGTCAGCGCTGGCCCCGCCCGCAACCCATTGCACCGGCCGCGAGGCCAGATCGTGATGCGCGAGAGTTGCGACCTTCGCGCCTGAGGCCACTTCATCCAGGTCACCGCCCAGCTGGCCGGTCACGCGCGCAGCGACGATCGCTTCGGCGACCGGACCCGATGCCAGAGTGCGGCCCGCTTCCTCGCAGACCAGTGCGGCGTCGAGACTGCCAAGGCCCAGACCGCCCGCTTGCTCGGGCACACGCATGGCAAAAGTGCCCAATTCGGCCAGCCCCTCCCACAGGTCACGATCGAAGCCGCCTGCCGCCTTGGCCTTGCGCACCCGCTCCATGCTCGAATGCTCGTCGAGAAAGCGCGCGAAAGTATCGCGCAGCATCTGCTGGTCGTCCTTGAGCGATAGATCCATGGTGGTTTTCGTCCTTTCCCGGTCTTGCGGCCATGCCGCGTCTGCTTGCGCAGCCTTCGCATTGCCATATGCTTGCTCTTCGCCAACGCAAGAGGAGTCCTCCATGATAAACATCATCGGCGCGATACTGAGCGGCCTGATCGTCGGCGTGCTGGCGCGCTGGTTCTACCCGGGTGCAGTCGACATGGGCTGGATCTCAACGATCCTGCTCGGCATCGGCGGCTCGCTGCTTGCAGGGCTGATCACGTCGCGTGGAGCCCGCGAGTTCAACCGCGCCGGATGCCTCGCGTCGCTGCTCGGCGCGATGGCGCTCATATTCCTTGGTCGGCTTGCCGGAATCGGCTGATGCTGAGCACGCGAGATGCCCTGCGCCGCACATTCAGTCCGCCAATTGTGACGCGATCGCTGATGGTGGCCGTGGTGGTCGGCACCGCGCTCAACCTCATCAACCAGGGCCCGGAACTGTGGCGCGGGGAGCCGCTGGTCGTGTGGAAACTGGTGATGACCTTCTGCGTGCCGTTCCTCGTCGCCAGCTATGGCGCCCTATCGGCCCTGCGATCAGGCTGAGCCCCGCGTTAACGGTGAAGAGGCGCTGTTCCAGTCCCCATGGTGAGAGGGGAACGCGGCAATGGCAGGAGCTTTGGCAGGAAAGGTCGCGCTGGTAACCGGCGCATCCTCGGGCATCGGACAAGGCATTGCCCTGGCGCTCGCCGGAGCGGGCGCGAACGTGGCGCTGGCGGCGCGGCGGGTCGATCGGCTTGAGGCTCTGGCCGAGAAGATCGAGGCGGAAGGCGGCAAGGCGCTTGCGCTGCCCGGCGACATGACCGTGGAAGCAGAAGCTGCGCAAGCCGTTGCCGACACGGTGGCACGGCTCGGCAAGATCGACATTCTCATCAACTCAGCGGGCGTCATTCAGGCGGGTGGCATCGAAAACGCCGATCTCGACGAATACCGCCGCGTGTTCGACATCAACCTGTTCGCCACGCTCTATTGCTGTCAGGCGGCGGTGCCGCACATGCTGGCCCAGGGCGAGGGTGACGTAATCAACATCAGCTCGCTTGCCGCGCGGAAGGGCGGCCGTGCGACCAATGCCTACGCCGCGAGCAAGAGCGCGCTCAACGCCTTGACCGATGCGATGCGCCAGGAACTGGGTGAGCGGAACATCCGCGTCTCGATCCTGATGCCGGGCGCGACGCGTAGCGAGGTCGCCGAGGGCATTTCCAATCCCGCCTTCCGCGAGGCGATCCGCGCCCATGTCGGCAAGGAGGAAGCGATGCAGCCCGAGGAAGTCGCCGCAGCCGTGGTGTTCATGCTCAGCTTGCCGCGGCGCACGAACATCTCGGAAATTTCCATGCGCCCGACGATCGATGTGATGGGCTAATTCGGCGGGGAGGGACGGAAATGGCAGGCAGGCTTCAGGACAAGGTCGCAGTCATCACCGGCGCCGGATCGGGCATGGGCAAGGCCATGGCCGAACTGTTTGCGGCGGAAGGCGCAAAGCTGGTGCTTGGCGATGTCAGTGGCGAGCAGGACGCGGTCACCGAGGCCATCGGAGAGGCCGCCTTGGCAGTGCACTGCGACGTCTCGAACGAAGACCAGATCAAGGCGTTGATCGCCACGGCGACCGAGCGCTTCGGGCGGCTCGACGTGCTGTGCAACAACGCCGGGTTCGGCGGCGGTACCGCACCTCTGCACGAACAGAGCGCCGAACACTGGGACCGGGTCCACGCCACCAATATCAGGGGCGTGTTCCTTGGCATGAAATACGGGATCGCGGCCATGCTGGAAGGCGGCGGCGGCGTGGTGGTCAACACCGGCTCGGCCTCTGCCGTGGTCGGCTGGAAGCACCATGGCGTCTATGCCAGCGCCAAGGCCGGCGTGCATCACATGACCAAGGTGGCCGCGCTCGATTATTCGGACCGCAATATCCGGGTCAACGCGATCGCGCCGGGCACGATGTGGACCGGACTGGTCCCCGCCTCGAAAGACCACGACGAACCGCCCGAGGGCTACCCGGTGCTGGCGGGGATTCCGATGGGCCGCTGGGGCAACGCCATGGATGTCGCCAAGGCCGCGCTGTTCCTCGCCAGCGACGACGCGGCCTATATCACCGGCGTCGTGCTGCCGGTCGACGGTGGCTATTCGATCGGCTTTTCGGGCATGGGCGCGGAACGGCCGGGAGTGATCGGCTAGGGTTCCAGCGCAGCCGATGGGATGGGCTCAACCATAGGCAAGGCAGCACGCTCGCGCCGGGGCCGCATACCAATTGCGACAAAATTGGTCTTGTCCTGCTCGCTGCTCGGCCAATAGAACCCGTCCTTGCGGCAGTTGCACGCCGCGGAGTGCCGCAACATTCCAACAAGGATACGGCAAGGCTGATCTTCGATTACGGCGGTTGGCCCAAGAGGATGGAGCGTGAGGGCGTTGGAAGATGGAAAGGGACCGGATTCGGTCGGGAGCTCACGCGCTGGCATAAATCCTCGGGGTGACGAGCACCTGTCGTTCGCCGCCCTGCTGGCTTACGGACTACCCACCACAGGGGCATCATTCATTGCCTTCCTGCTGATTCTCTACATTTTCAAGTATGCGACGGACGTCCTGCTGATAGCGCCGGCGGTCATGGGATTCCTCTTCGCGCTCGCGCGAATTTGGGACGCCATTTCGGACCTGCTGGTTGGCTACCTGTCGGACCGGACCAAGACGCGGTTTGGCCGTAGACGGCCCTGGCTGTTCGCGTCTGTCCTCCCGTTCGCGCTGGTCCCGGTCTTGTTGTGGAGTCCCCCCGCCTTCCTTGAAGGTTTCTGGCTCATCGTCTGGATCGCCATAGCCCTGCTCGCCTACGAAACGGTGCTCACCATCTTCTTCGTGCCGCATCTCGCATTGGGCGGCGAACTGAGCATGGACCCGCACGAGCGAACGAGGGTGTTTGCCTTTCGCCAGGTTCCGTGGAGCCTGGGCTTCTTTGCCTGCGTAGGCGCGGTCTACTTGCTGCAAACCGCCGAGGACGAACGCGCCATGGCTTTCCTTGTCTCGGGGGTGGGCGGGCTTGTCGCGGCGGCGCTCATCTTCTTCGCGACATTGCGGCTGAGGGAGCACGCTTCGCATATCGGCAAAGGTGCAAGTTCACCCATAAAGGCATTCACCGACGTGATGCAGAACCCGCCGGCCCGGATGTTGCTTGTCGTCTATCTGATCGAGTTTCTCGGCATGGCCACGCTCGGCATCGTGGCGCCCTATTTCCTGCAATATGTGATCAAGGCGGAAACAGCCTATTCCCTGATGTTGCTGTTCAACTTCGTGCCCTCGATTTTGATGATCCCGGTCGCCGTGTTGCTCGCCCGGCGATTCGGTAAGAAGCCGGTGTGGGGCGCGTCGATGGTCATCGCCGGCGTATCCTACGGCGCGAATTTCTTCGCGGGCGAAGGCGATCTCGCATGGGTCCTGTTCTGGGTGATGGGCACGGGCATTGCCCTGGGTGTCAGCCAGGTCCTTGGTCCTTCGCTCCAAGCCGATATCGTCGACTACGACGAGCATCGGACGGGCGAGCGCAAGGAGGGTGCCTATTTCGCGCTGTGGAACTTCGTTCGCAAGGCAGCGAACGGGATTACCGGCGCGCTGACCGGGCTGGCGCTGCAATACTCCGGTTTCACACCCAATGTGGAGCAGAGCGAGGACGCCATTTTTGCAATTCGCTTTCTTTATGCGGGCGTGCCGGCGATCGCCATGGCCATAGGGGCGTTCCTGTTCTTCACCCGCTTCAATTTCGACGCGTCGGACCATGAGCGCATTCGCGCCGAGATCGATCGACGCGCTGGAGAAGAGCGCGGCCAACCGACCTGAAGGGTGCGCAAAACCGGCCCCTGCCAGCCCTACCGTGGCACCAGCACCGTGTCCTTCGCCACCAGCAGCGTATCGGGATAGTCGAGCGTGTAGTGCAAGCCCCGGCTTTCGTGCCGTTTAAGAGCGCTGCGCACGATCAGCTCGGCGGTGGCAAGCAGGTTCCTCAGTTCGATCAGATCGGTGCCGACGCGGAAGTGCGCGTAATATTCGTCGACCTCGTCGGTTAGCAGCTTGATCCGGTGCTTGGCGCGCTCGAGCCGCTTGGTGGTGCGCA
>CAZRVW010000130.1:0-8027 GCA_964603645.1 uncultured Novosphingobium sp.
TGGGTATGGAAGAGCGATCCGCAAATGCGGCATTTCCCGCCCGAGGATCATTACGCCGAAACCGATGATGTCTGGAAATCGATTGCCTGCCCGACGCTCGCCATACGGGGATCGCGGGGTTTTCTGCCAGATCCCTTTATCGATGGCCGTTGCGATCTGGTCCGCGATTGCCGCATGGTCACCATCGAGGATGCCGGCCACTGGCCGCACCATGAGCAGTTCGAGGCGTTCCTCGCCGAATTGATTCCGTTTCTGAACGCAAGGGAATAGCATGACACTGGAAGGCAAACGCATCATCGTGACCGGCGGCGTCACCGGTATCGGCCGCGCGACCACGCTCGCCTGCGCTCGAGAAGGCGCGTCGGTCGTTTCGATGTCCACCGCCGCGCCCGACCGGAACCGGGTGACGCGAATTGCCGACCAGATCGCGGATGGCCGTACCGGGCGCTATCTCCACATCCCATGCGACATCGGCGACCGCTCCGCCGTCGATGCGGCTTTTGCCGAGGCGACCGAATGGCTAGGCGGGCTCGACGGGCTGGTCCACAGTGCCGGCACCCAGACGATCAAGCCCGCCGAGGAACTGACCGACGAAGACATCATGTCCGACTTGCGCGTCAGCACCTTCGGCATGGTCTATGCCAATCAGGCCGCCTACCCGCACCTCAAGGACGAGGGCGGGTCGATCGTCAACATCACGTCCTATGTCGCGATCGGCGGGCAGGAAGACCTAGCCGCCTATGGTTTGGCAAAGGGCGCGGTGAACGGCTGGTCGTTCGTGCTGGCACGCGAGTGGGGCAAGCATATGATCCGGGTGAACCTGATGGCGCCGGTGGTGGCAACAACGGGTTTTCAGGCCTGGTACGAGGCACAAACCCCGGAAGACCAGCGTGCGAGCGACGAAGGCCGCAAACGCACCATTGCACTCGGAGGAAAGATGGGAAACGCCGACGATGCCGCCGACGTCAACGTCTTCCTGCTGAGCGACCTGTCGCGCTATCTCACCGGCCAGATTTTCTATGCCGACGGCGGCAAGGCGTTCGGGCGCTAGAGCAAATCAGCGTAGGCACTCTTATAGTCCGCGAAATGGCCGCCGATCTGCTCATGCGATAGTCCATAATCCGCCAGCGAGTAGCTGTGGGTGCCGTGCTTGTTGCGCGGGCGCGCCTCCAGATAACCGAGCGTCGCCGCTCGCGCCTCATCGGTGAACGGCATGCCGCAATGGTCGAAAATCGCCGCAAGCGTCGCATCCGGCTCGGCCGTGAAGCGCTTGAAAGCAACGTCATGGATACGGCTGTCCACCTCTGGATGAGCCTGACGATAGCGTACGGCACGGCCCACCAGTTCCGCTGCATAGGCAAGATCGGCCTGGGCATGATCAGCCTCGTCCCCCTGCCCTGACCACGCGCGGCGCAATGTCGCGCAAAGATTGCAAAACGATCCGACCACGTTTTGCGGATCGCGATGGGTCTGCAACAGCACCGCATCGGGATAACTGGCGAGCAGCGCGTCCAGATAGAGCGAATGCATCGGCGCCTTGAGCACCCAACGCGTGCCCGGCTCACGCCGAGCCTGCAGGAAGCGCAGCGCGCGACGATGCCAGCGGTAGGTCTCCACCATGTCGCTCTCGAGCAGGAACTTGCGGTACGTCGGCGCCCACGCGATGGTCGAGAATTGGGTCGAGACGAGATCGACGATGCTCAGCGCCACGCATTCCATCGGAATGAACGGATTCTCGAAATGCATCGCCGCATATTCGGGAACGGCGGCGTTCTTGCGGGCGATTTCATCCTCGACAGCGGCAAGGCGATCATCGGTCGCCGCATCCCCGACCGCATGGACCAGCGCGAAGTCCTGCACCTGCCAGATCAGCGGCGTGCGCATGACGGGCGCGGCGGCGAGCGTTTCGTGCAGGATGGAGGAGCCGGTGCGAGGCAGTCCGAGGATGATGACCGGTGCCTCTAAGGGGGCCTCGGCAAGCGCCGGATTGGCCTTTTCCCACGCGACCAGCGTCAGCCGGTTGGCAAGTGCCTGCACGATCCGCTTGCGCAGTTCGGCGTTGCCTCGCTCGTTGAGCTGCATTTCATGCTCGATCGAGTAAAGCAGAGGGCCAAGCGCGGTACGATAGCTGTCCGAGCCGAAGTCGTCGCAGCCCGCCTTTTCCGCTGCGGCGAGACACAGGCTCTCGGGTGAAAATTGGCTATCGCTCATCCTATCAGTTCCAGCGGGGGCAACTTGTAAGCGCCCTCCAGGATCGCCGCGCGTGGCTGGTACGTGCGGAACACGAGCTGGAACGGACCTTTGGGAGCCGGGAGCCAGTTGGCTGTTTTCGAGTCGGGCTCGCTCGCCTGCACGCGAATTTCGAGCGAACCGTCAGCCTCGAACTTCAAGCCCTCGGTCCGATCCGAGACTCCGTATCGGTCCAATGGATTGCCGAACAGGAAGTAATTGCCGTCATAAAGCGTCAGGGACCAGAACGCATCGACCGGCGGCAGCTCGCCGGGGCCGATGCGCATGCGATAATCGTTTGCGCCGTTCAGCGCCTTGTCATCCGGCCCCAGCCGCAGGTTCCAGAACACCGATTCTTCGGCGACCTGCGTACCCGGACCGTAGACGTTGTCGGCGGCGCGGATCAGCGGATCGCTTGGAATGCCTTCGACATTGCGTCGGCGCAGCCAGCCATTTTCCGGCCAGGACTGTACGGAGCCTACCGCCCGCAAAATGCCCGCCTCGACCGCATCGGCAAGCAGCTCGTCCGACACGGCGGGATCGCGTGGTCCGCCGATGCCGAGCGGGACGAAACGACGGGACTGTGCTGTGTCCATCGGCGAAGGCGGATAAAGGCTCAGCAACTCGTCGAGCCGCGCGAAGTAGCCCGCGCCCATCTGCGCCACCTCCTGATGCGGCAGCAAACCCTTCGAGCGGCTCGCGGGCTGGAAGGCATCGAGCGCGCCGTCAGCGACAGACGACACTACTTGTCCCTCCGGCCAGGACGCAAGCGGCCCTATGGCCATCGCCTCGTTGATCTTTTGCGCATTCGGCAGGTCGTCCGGAGAGGTCACCAGCGTGCGCACGAAGGCCAGCACCTTGCTCGTCGGGCCCTCTATCTGGGTCACGCCCTCCGGAACCGTCCCCGACCAACCAGGCGGCGTGATCGCGAAGGCGCCTGCGGCGGCGCCGGTGGTCCGCCTGCCGATATAGGCGAACGAATTCATGTACATGTCCTGCAGCTGGATCGTGTAATAGCGGTCTGCCGTGTCCGGCACCGCGATGACCTGCGGCCCCTCGGCGAGGTCAAGCCATGCACGGCCATTGAGCGTATCGATGTTGGGACCGACCGCCTTCGACTGCGCATTCGCTATCCGCGAGGCCATGTAGAAGCGATTGAAGGTGACGCCGTTGTCAATCGCCGCATCGAGGTAGAGCCCGAAAAAGACGAGCGGGAAACCCCAGATCGCCGCGTCCTCCGCAAGCGCGCGCAGTTCGGTTCCCGCCATCGCCGGTCTAGCTCCCAAGACCCATGCAGCCGATGTTGCAACGCCGGCTGCCAGTAACGATCGTCGGGTCGCCTTCAGGTCTTCCACTCGACACTCTGCCCTCTCTGCGTCTTGCCCATAGTCCGGGTTTCATCGATTACTAGAGCCATGGTGGCGTCATTCGCGATAAAATGCGACACAAATGGTCAAACTGTCTGATAATTGACGGCGAGTGATTGCCGATCCGCTTGAGATCGAAGGCAAGGGAGCAGGTATGAAAATCGACAGGCTTGCGGTCTGGCTCAATACGATCGGCTATCCTTCTGCAGAGCTGGTGGCATTTGCCCGCAGGCTGGAAGACTGGGGCTACGGCACCTTGTGGATCAACGATGGCATGGGCAGCGACCCCATGGTGCTGGCTGCGCGCATTCTCGCCGGAACCGAAAAGCTGCAGGTGGCGCTGGGCGTCGCAAACATCTACTCGCGCGATCCGACAATGATGGTGGGCGCGCAATATGGCCTGAACGAGCAGTGGAACGGGCGTTTCCTCTTGGGAATGGGCATCTCCCATCCTTTCATTGTCGAAGGCATGCGCGGCCACACCTACGCCAAACCGGTTGCGACGATGCGGTCCTATCTCGAGGCGATGTCGCAGCTCGACTACGCAGGACCTGCTCCAACCGAAAAGCCATTGACCGTCATCGCCGCGCTAGGCCCAAAGATGCTGGAGCTTGCCCGCGACATGGCCGATGGCGCCCATCCCTTTTCCACCACGCCGGAGCATACGGCGATGGCGCGAGAAATCCTTGGTCCCGGCAAGCTGCTGCTGGTCGAGCAGAAGGTCATGCTCGAAACCGATCCCGAAGTTGCGCGCGCCGTGGGACGGGGTCTGGTGTCTGGGCTGGCCGGCATTCCCAATTACCGCAAGAGCTTCCTGCGCATGGGCTTCACCGATGCCGATATGGCCGATGGCGGGTCGGACAGGGCAGCCGATGCCTTGCTTGCTTGGGGCGATGAAAGCGCCATCCGCAAACGCGTACAGGAGCATCTCGACGCGGGTGCCGATCAGGTTGCGATTCAAGTCATGCCAAGGAATGGTGGCCTGCTTGAGCCAGCAGACGAGAAGATCCTCGAACTGCTTGCACCATAGTTCGCGATTGGTTGCCAATGCCGCGCTATGCCGCAATGATAGGCATCCGCTCCCGGCAAACGAGTAAGAACGATGGGAACAAGGCGAAACTGGATCGTGGCGATTGCGACTATCGCAGTGCTCATCCTTGTTCTCGGCGGCTACAAACTGATTCAGCAGATGTCCGCACAACAGGCACTTGCGGCGGCGCAGGAGCCGGTCGAGGCGGTTGCTTCCGTTAAGGCACGCGTTGTGCCCTACGCCGAAGAGGCCCGCAGCATCGGCACGGTCGTCGCCACGCGGACGGTCGATCTGCGCAATGAACTGGCCGGTACAGTCACCCATGTCGGCTTCCGATCCGGGCAGGTCGTTCCGAAGGGGGCCTTGCTCTTGCGGCTGAACACATCCGAAGAACGCGCACGGCTCGCCGCCCAGACGGCGCGGGCTGCAGTCGCTGCTAAGAACCTCGAACGCAGCAAGGAGCTTGTCGACCGCGGCTTCATTTCGCAGGCGCAGGTCGACCTGTTGACCTCTGAATCGCGCGCCGCGAGCGCCGAGGCGGCGGCGCTCAGGGCCGCAATCGCCAAAGGCGAAATCCGCGCGCCCTTCACCGCCCGGGCCGGCATTCACAACCTGCACGCCGGACAATACCTGGAAGAAGGAACCCGAATCACGACGCTGCAGGGCATCGATCCCGAGCGCTATGTCGATTTCGGCCTGCCAGCACAGAGCTCGTCCGGTCTGACCCTCGGTGACCGGGTCCGCGTTACCGGCGCCGGACTGCCACCCGATGGCGCCGAAGCAAGGATCATCGCCCGCGATTCATCGGCCAGCGACGCGCGGCTCATCCAGTACCGCGCCGCCGCCAGGATTGCGCCCGAGCGCCTGCTCCCGGGGAGCTTTGCCGAGGTGTTCGTGCGGACGGGAACCGAGGCACCGACGGTGTTCGTGCCGCGCACGGCCGTGAACCAGCGGCCCCACGCGTCCTACGTTTTCGTGATGGTTGCCGAGGGCGAGGAGCAATTTCGGGTAAAGCAGACTGTGGTGAAACTTGGCCCGACGGTCGGCGACGAAGTGGCGATCGTTTCAGGACTCAAGGGCGGCGAACGTATCGTTTCGGACGGGGCGTTCAAGCTGAGGGACGGCGCACTTGTTCGTCCCGTCGCGCCGCAATGATCCGCATCCTCGAATATTTCATCCACCGGCCGATTGCAGCCGTAGTGCTGCACGCAGCGATTCTGCTCGTTGGCATACGGGCCATGTTCGCGCTGCCGATCGTCCAATATCCGCTGTTCGAATCCTCCTCGCTCATCATCACCACGCACTATGTCGGCGCGTCGGCGGAGACGGTGCGCGGCTTCATCACCTCGCCGGTCGAGCGCGCGGTCTCGACGATATCAGGCCTCGACTACGTCGAATCCAAGAGCACGCCGGGCACCAGCCAGGTGACCGTGAAGCTCAACCTCGATGTCGATGGCAACCGCGCACTGACCGAAGCGGCAAACCGGATCGATCAGATCCGCTCGGAGCTTCCAGCCGATGCCGAACCGCCGAAAATCGAGATCCAGCGCGGCGACCGGCCCTGGGCGACGTTTTATCTCGGCTTCACCAGCGATACCTTGAGCCTTGCCCAGCTCAGCGAATATGTCACTCGCGACGTGCTATCGTCGCTGGTCGGCATACCTGGCGTCCACCGCGTCACCCCGATGGGCGAGATCCCGCGCGCCATGCGGGTCTGGCTCGATTCCGGTAAAATGGCGGCGTTCGGGGTCGATGCGACCGAGGTGTCCGAAGCGCTGCGCCGTAACAATTATACGGCGGCGGTCGGGCAAGCGAAGAGCGATTCGATTGCCGTCAACCTGCGGACGGACACCGACCTGCAAAGCCAGGCCGATTTCGAGAACCTGATCGTGCGCGAATCCGCCGCCGGTGCCGTCCGCCTAAGCGACGTAGCGCGGGTCGAAATGGGCACGGAGGACTTGCAGGTCGATGCCCGCGTCGACCGGCAGCCTTCGATTTATCTCGAGGTCTGGCCGCTGTCGGGCGTCAGCGAACTGGCGGTCGATACCGCCCTGCGCAAACGCCTCGACGAATTGCGCCCCAGCCTGCCGCCCGGCGTCGAGGTCATGGTCGCTTACAACGCTACGACTTACATGCGCGAATCGCTGGTCGAGATAACCAAGACACTGGCCGAAACCGTGCTGATCGTCGCGCTGGTGGTTTTCCTGTTCCTCGGATCGATCCGGCACGCGGCGGTCCCGCTTATAGCGGTTCCGATTTCCATTGTCGGCGCGGGCGCGCTGATGGCGCTGATGGGCATGTCGCTCAACACCCTCACCCTGCTCGCCATCGTCCTCTCGATCGGCCTGGTGGTCGACGATGCGATTGTCGTGGTCGAGGATGTCCAGCGCCTGATGCGCGAGGGCAAATCGCGGACGGAGGCTGCGCTGGTCTCGATCAGGCGGCTGGCTACGCCGCTGTTCGCGATGTCCGTCACACTCGCGGCAGTCTACGCGCCGATCGGCTTCATTTCCGGGCTCAGCGGCGTGATGCTGCGCGAATTCGCCTTCACGCTGGCCTGCGCGGTACTCGTCTCGGGGCTGGTTGCACTGACCCTGTCGCCGGTCATGAGCGGCTGGGCCGGGGCCGGCGAAGCCCGCGACAGTCGCATTTCCCGGACGGTGGAAGCGGTGACGCAGCGCGTGACGGACGCCTATCGCAAGGCGCTGGATGGCGCACTCGCCGCACGTTTTCCGATCCTGAGCGTCGCACTGTTCCTGACATTGCTGATACCCGTGCTGTTCGCCAATTCCGCTCGCGAGCTCGCTCCACTCGAAGATCAGGGAGAGATCGACTTTTTCGGATCGGGCAGCGCTGCCAGCACGGTCGAATACATGGGCGAAGGACACATCGGCTCGGTGATGACCAAGGTCGAGGATCTGCCGGGCGGGGACTATGTCTGGTATCTCGCGCAGCCGCAGAGCGTCATCGCCGCGCTGATGATGGTGCCGTGGGACGAGCGTGACGTCAGCCCGCAGGAGCTGCTCGGCCCCACCTATGCCGCGATCGACGAAATTCCGGGAATGCAGATGTTTCCGCTGCTGCCGCCCTCGCTGCCGAGCGGTGGATTCTTCGACGTGGAGATGGTCGTCGCCGCCAATGCCTCCCACGCCGAGCTCGACGAGCAGGCCAGCAAGCTGATGGCCGCGGCGATGCAGACCGGCAAGTTCCTGTTCGTCGACAAGGACATCAAGATCGACATGCCGGTCTCGCGGATCGAGATCGACCGCGACAAGGTGGCCAGGCTCGGTCTCGACCTTGCCGATGTCGGCCAGGCGCTCGGCACCATGGTCGGCGGCAACTACGTCAACCGCTTCGATTACGATGGCAGGCCCTACAAGGTCATCCCGCAGGTAGAGCAG
>CAZRVW010000131.1:0-8026 GCA_964603645.1 uncultured Novosphingobium sp.
AATGTTTCGATTTGTTCGATCGGCATGTCGTTTGCCGACCACACGTTAAGATAGTTGTCGAACTTCCAGCTCCAGGTGCCGTCCTCGTTGCGGTTGGCGCCGTGTATGGTGAGGTGGCGCGCCTGTTCGTCAGAAAGGTGCGTGTTCTCTTCCTTCATCCTCGTATAGGCGGCTTCGAGCGTCGGGTAGCGCTTGGGCGCCCGACCGGCGGCCTTGCGCTTGTCCTCGATCCACAAGCGAAGGCGCTCGGGCGTGCCGCGTGGAGGCATCTTGGCCATTGCCTGGGGCGACATGCCGAGCCCCTCGACATTGACGAATTTGATGACCTTGTCCGGATAGAGGCCCGCATATCGCGAGCAGATATTTCCGCCCAGCGAATGGCCGATCAGCGTGACCCGGTCGTAGCCGAGGTCATGGATGAGCTGAGCGAAATCGTAGATATGGGCATCGATGGAATAGTGCCCTTCCGGCGACCACGCACTGTCGCCATGGCCGCGCAGATCGGGGCAGATCACGTGCCAATCCTTGCACAATTCCTCGGCCACCCAGTCCCATGAGCGGCAGTGATCTCGCCCGCCATGTTGGAGGATGAGCGGCGGTGCGTCCGGGTTGCCCCAGTCGACATAATGCAGCCGCAGCCGCTGCGAATAATAGGTGTTGGACGTTGGGCCGTGCAAAGTCATGCCACAAGCCATTGCGCTCTGTCCGCGAAACCGTCAATTGGCGGACGAGAAATGTTTCTTGATTGGAAATGGGAGACCGCAGGCACCATCTAGGCCGCCAGCGGAGGCACGAATGGCAACACATACGACGAAAATGCTGATCATCGGCTCAGGCCCGGCAGGGCTTTCCGCCGCGATCTATGGCGCGCGCGCGGGAATGGAGCCGATCGTGGTGCAGGGGCTGCAACCCGGCGGCCAGCTGACCATCACCACCGATGTCGAGAATTATCCGGGATTTCGCGACGTGATTCAGGGCCCGTGGCTGATGGAAGAAATGCAGGCGCAGGCCGAACATGTCGGCACGCGGATGATGTGGGACACGATCGTCGACGTCGATCTTTCGGGGCCGAAATTCGTGGCAACCGGCGATGGCGGCGACACTTATGAGGGCGACACGCTGGTGATCGCGACCGGGGCGCAGGCCAAGTGGCTGGGCGCGCCCGGCGAGCAGGAACTGGGCGGCAAGGGCGTTTCCGCCTGCGCAACCTGCGACGGACTCTTCTATCGCGGCAAGAAGGTCGCGGTGATCGGCGGCGGCAACACGGCGGTCGAAGAAGCGCTCTACCTCACCAACCATTCCGACGACGTGACGCTGATTCACCGGCGCGATTCGCTGCGTGCGGAAAAGATCCTGCAGGACCGGCTGTTCGCCAATCCGAAGATTTCGGTGCTGTGGAACCGGACCGTGAAGAGCTTCAACGCAGGCGACGACGGCACGCTGGGTTCGCTGACGCTGGTCGACACGCAAAGCGGCGAGGAAAGCAGTTTCGATGCGCAGGGCGCCTTCGTCGCCATCGGTCATGCACCCTCGACCGAGCTGTTCAAGGGCAAGCTTGATATGGACGCGAGTGGCTACCTCGATGTCGAGCCGGGCACGCCCAAGACCGCGATTCCCGGCGTTTTTGCCTGCGGCGACGTGATGGACCACGTCTACCGGCAGGCGGTGACGGCAGCGGGAACCGGCTGCATGGCAGCGCTCGACGCCGAACGCTATCTGGCCGAGCGCGAGTTTGCGGAATCGGCGAAAGTGGCGGCGGAGTAAAAGAAATTCGTCGCAGCTCCCCCTGACGGGAGACGCTTTCCTACTTCGCTTGAATGTGGCTTGTCGTCATTCGATGAGCCCGGTCCTTGCGACGACCATCTTGTTTGTGCGCGACGCGCATCGCGCTGGCCATGAACCCCAGCTTCGATCCTCCGGGCTTGAAATTTCCCCTATGTGGGAAATGTGTAACTCTCACCCCCGAAACGCTTGGAATTGTGCGGGTTTCGACCGTGTTACACCACTGCGAACAGGTGTCACTTGTGTCACCCTCGAACGTGTGCGGATTAGCGCTGGGTCAGCCTTTCAAAGCCTCGACCAATTGCGCTTCCAGCCATTCACTGGCGTGGGGCTCGACATAGGCGTGGGTGGCATCGGGACATGTCTGGATACGCGGATCGGCCCTATTCCAGGTGGCGAGGAACGCCTTGCCGGTGCGGTCACGCTCGGCGATCAGGAACGTCACGTCTCCGGAATAGTCCGCAATGCCATTCGCCATGTCCTGCGCCAGCGAACTTGGCGGCGCGGAGGGACGCAATGCGCCCAACAGACTGCCGAACAGCTTGCCGAGCGAGACCTTGCCGGTCAGCAGCCGCTTGATGGCGGCGGGATCGGTGAGGCGCTTGCGGTAGTGATCGCGGACGACTTCGGGCGGCGATTCCTGTTCGTCCTCATCGGTCCTCTCGAAAGTCCAGGGGTTGGAGAGGACCAGCGCGTCGCAGCCGGCCCCTTCGGCCAGTATGAGCGCCGAAGCGCCGTCGCAATTGCCGAAGCCGACTATGCGGGTGAGGGCGGGGCACTCGCGCCGGAAAGCGGCAAGCGCGGCAGCAAGATCGGGCCTACTGGTTCGGAACTCACCGTTGGCGCCTTCGCTGTCGCCCACACCGCGCCGGTCGAAGCGCATGACGGCAAAGCCCTGCGCGGCCAGACTTTCGGCAAGCTGCGCTTGCCCGGCAAAGGCGCCCGAACGCAGCTCGTTGCCTCCGGTAACGATCAGCAGGCCCGAAGTTGCGTTGTCGCCTGCGTCTATCGTGCCGACAAGCCGCGAGCCTTCACAGTCGAAAGTGATGTGCTGCCGGGTCATGCCCGCATCCCGATAGTCAGCACGGCTGCGAGAGCGTCGGCTAGTTCGCGCGATTCGCCCGGTTCGGCGCGCAACCACAGGCCGCTTCCGCCCACCGTGCCTTGTTCGATAGGCGAAAGCCCTTCGCGATCGGGAGCCTGCGCTTCCTCCAGGTCGGCGAAGAGTTGCGGCCCGATGCGGTATCCTGCCAATTCTATGCCCTGCGCGAGAGCCAGCGTGGTTAGCTCGTCGCGGCTCTCTTCGCGCCCGGCTTCCTTGCTGGCTAGCGTGCGGGCGCGCAGCATCTGGCGCAGGATCGAGCCGCCCTTGACCGGCGCGTACAGCCAGCCGGGCAATGAAGCCGGCACTGCGAGGCATCCGCCGCGAACCGCGAGAAGGTGCGTCGCGCCGAAATGGTCGACTGCCGCTGCCATCGCCGCTTGCCATGCGCCGAGGCTCTGGGCGTCGAGCGGGGCCAGACTCTCGTTGGTTCCCGGCAAGTCGGGGAGAACACTGTCAATTCCGGCGGCGTCGAGACGGCGCATGACCTCGACCGTAAAGCGCCGCATCCGGTTGGCTTCGTCGAACAGGGAGGCACGACCAGCAGTCGCTGCTCCCGCCGCTTGTCGAATGCGATGGCGTATTCCTCGGTGCCAGCACCGCCGGGCTGCGGGCAGGGCCAGCCGGCGGGCGTCACGATTCCGCGCGCTTTGCCTCGGCGAAAGCGAGCAAGCCGCCGTAGGTTTCGAGCATTTCGCCGTAGATATCGTCATCCTCGATCAGGATATCGAGCCTGTCTTCCATTTGCGTCAGCAGGCCCGCGACGGCCATCGAATCCAGTTCGGGCAAATGGCCGAACAGGCCCGTGTCGGGAGTAAAGCCGTCGGCAAGGCCGTCTTTCAGGCCGAGCACGTCGGTCAGTATCCGGCGCAGAAGCTGGTCGGTCTGGTTATCCATGCCTGTCTTTCGATGCTTAACGAGACGAACGAAGGCGGCCCTTAGCTGTGCTGGCCTTTTCCGGCAAGCCGCGCGAGACCTGACTTTGCGAGCGCGATCCAGTTGCGGGGGCTGCCGGGGCGGAACATGTCGAGGCGATAGCGCAGCCGGACCTCCTCCATCCAGTCGCGCTTGTAGGCATCGTCGCCGATGCCGTAGTCGATCAGCTCGACCTTGTCGGTGTCCAGCGCTTCGCGGAACATCGCTGCCGACAGGACCGAACCGGGCGACAAGGCCTTGGCGCTCTCGCGATAGGCAAGCTTGTGAATGAAGGCCGTTCCACCTTCGATCGTCCATATCTGGGCGGCCACCGGCACACCCTCGGCAAGGGCGATACCCATGCGCAGGTGGCCGAGCTCGGCTTCTGCTTCGGCGAACTGCCGCAGGAAAGGGATGGAGCCTTCCTCCGGCTTCCAGCTGTCGCGATATATCGAGACATATTGGTCCCATACGGCCTCGTCGAAGTGCTTCAATATGCGGCACTCGACTTTGCGAGACTTGCGCTTGATCGTGCTGCGGACCTTTCCGGGCAGGCTAGTGTGATATTCCTCCCAGCTTCGGCCGCGAACCGGAAGCACGTGGTTGAAGTCGCACTGTTCGTGCAGCACCGTCCAGCCAGCACGCTTGAATGCCTCTTCGAGCAAGGTGGCGCTGCCATCCTCATCCGGAACACCGGTCAGCGTGATGCGGTGCGTCTTGTCGGCGAGATCGCGCGCCAGCGCATCGAGCAGGCCGTGTGGATCGGCTCCACCTGAACTGATCAGCGGGCGATAACGAAACGTGTAGTAATTGGAGAGGCCGACAAGGTGGTCGTCCAACTTGCTGAGCGGGAGTACGACAATCGATTGATCGTCACGCGCGGCAGCAACGACCGGTTCCATGTCGCAGGCGGATGAAAGGCCGCACAGCCAATCGAGACGATCGAACGGTCGTGCTGCTGCGCCGGGGACAACAGCTCCGCAAGCTGTGCATCCAATTGCACTTCCTTAAGATCGGCGTGATATTCGATGGCTATCAATTCACCGTATCCCAAATGGAGTCTCCTCGCATCCATGCGCAGCGCCGCTAATCCTTCGATCCGTCCGCTTGATCATCTCGCCGAAACCGGCGCGGATGATGCGGCTGCGCTGGTTCTGCGCAGTGCCACGCTTAGTTATCAGGAATTAAGAAGTCGTTTGTCGCTCCTTGCCGGCTGGCTGTCTGAAAAGGTGCCGAACAGTGGCGCCCGCGTCGCGACCTGGGCGGTCAAGGGTGAATTGACCTGCCTGATGCCGCTTGCCGCCGCGCGGGCGGGGCTGGTCCACGTTCCGATCAATCCATTGCTCAAGCATGCGCAGGTACGCCACATCCTTGCCGACAGCGGCGCGGTCATGCTGATCGGTACGCCCGCACGGCTCGCAACATTGCAGGACGGCGATGTGGCCGAAGGCTGCGATGTGCTGGCCGAAGAGGATGCCATCGCGGCGGCTATGGCGTCGGCCAAGCAGTTGGGTCCGTCGGATGGCGATCCCGATGCGTTGGCCGCGATCCTTTACACCAGTGGATCGACCGGACGGCCCAAGGGTGTCATGCTTAGTCATGCCAACATGTGGCTCGGGGCGGAGAGTGTGGAGACCTATCTCGGCCTTGCCGCGGATGACCGCACGCTGGCGGTCCTGCCGCTCTCGTTCGACTATGGCCAGAACCAACTGCTTTCCACGTGGTATGCAGGGGGCTGTGTAGTGCCGCTCGACTATCTGATGCCGCGCGATGTCATGAAAGCGGTGGCGAAACACAAAATCACCACGTTGGCGGCGGTTCCACCTCTGTGGGTGCAGCTTATTGAAATTGAATGGACATCGGAGGTGGCAGGAAATCTGCGCCGCCTCACCAACAGCGGCGGGGCGCTGACGGCCGACCTGGTGAAGAAGCTGCGCGGCCTGTTCCCGCAAGCGCGGCTGTTCGCAATGTACGGTCTGACTGAAGCTTTCCGTTCGACGTACCTCGATCCCGCTTTGATCGACACGCATCCGACTTCGATGGGCAAGGAAATCCCCCACGCCGAAGTGCTTGTGGTCAACGATGCTGGCGAAATCGCCGCCGATAACGAGGAAGGCGAACTGGTTCACTGCGGCCCACTGGTGGCGCATGGCTATTGGCAGGACGCAGTGCGTACCGCCGAACGTTACAAGCCTGCGCCGAAGGAATCGCGCTACGGAGGCATGGCGGTGTGGTCGGGCGACCGCGTGCGACGTGATGCAGACGGCCTGCTCTACTTTGTCGGCAGGCGCGATGCGATGATCAAGAGCGCGGGCAACCGCATCTCGCCGCAGGAGTTGGAGGATGCCGCGCTGGCAACGGGCCTTGTCGCCGAAGCGGTGGCGCTGGGCATTCCTGATGAGCGGCTTGGCCATGCTATCCACCTTGTCGTGCGCGCCCGCGCTGACGCAGTGAATCCGGCGGAGGAACTTCCGAAAAGGCTGATGCAGGACCTGCCTAATTTCATGCAGCCCAAGGTGATCCACTGGCGTGAGGCTATGCCGGTCAGCCCGAATGGCAAACTTGACCGCACCGGGTTGTTCACGGAACTGGCGGCATGAAGCCGCTCGGTCCTGTCCCCGCCGGATATGGTGCAATCGACGGCGTGCTTGCCGTGGGCGGCCGTAAGGTGACTGACCTTGTGGCACAGGCTGATGGCACACCGCTATTCGTCTATTCGGCGGCCATGCTGCGCGAACGGGTAGCACAGTTGCGCGCGGCGATGCCACAGAGACTGGCGTTGCATTATGCTATAAAAGCCAATCCGTTCGTTCCGATTCTTGAGCTATTTTCTGAACTAGTTGACGGATACGATATCGCCTCGGGAGGTGAGCTGGAGATCGTCACTCAAGCGGGAATCGATCCGTCGATCGTCAGCTTTGCAGGGCCGGGCAAGCGCGACCGCGAGATTGAATCTGCAATTGGCGCAGGGGTCACGCTCAACCTCGAATCTGAGGCCGAAGCCGCCCGTGCGATCGCGATTGCCGAAAGGGTTGGAAAGACGCCCCGGCTCGCGATCAGGGTCAATCCCGATTTCGATCTCAAGGGCTCGGGCATGAAGATGGGTGGCGGCGCCAAGCCCTTCGGCCTGGATGCCGAGAGGGTGCCTGCCCTGGTGCGCGAGGTTATCGCGAGCGGCGCCGAATGGCGTGGTTTTCACATCTTTGCCGGTTCGCAAGCTCTAGATGCCGAGGCCGTTGCCGATACCCAGGCGCAGACGCTGGCGCTGGCTGCGCGGCTGGCGCGCGAGAGCAATGCACCGCTGCCCCACTGCAACTTGGGCGGCGGTTTCGGCATTCCTTACTTTCCCGGCGACGAGGCTCTCGACATCGACATGGTCGGAGAAAAGCTTGGAGATCAATTCGATAATCTGCCTGCAGAATTGGCCGACACCCAGTTCTGCATAGAACTCGGCCGCTATCTAGTTGGCGAAGCGGGCGTCTATCTGGCCACGGTGATCGACCGCAAGGAAAGCCACGGAGAAGTGTTTCTCGTCACCGATGGAGGAATGCACCATCAGCTAGCCGCGTCGGGAAATTTCGGTACGGTGGTGCGGCGCAATTATCCCGCTGCAATCGCGACGAAATTCGACGCCGAACCGCAGGAGGAAGCTAGCATTGTCGGCTGCCTGTGCACTCCGCTCGATCGGCTTGCCGACAAGGGCCATTTCCCTCGCGCCGATGTGGGTGACACGATCGCGATATTCTGCGCCGGTGCCTATGGCGCCAGCGCCAGTCCGGCGGCTTTCCTC
Source organism: uncultured Novosphingobium sp. (assembly GCA_964603645.1). GTDB lineage: Bacteria > Pseudomonadota > Alphaproteobacteria > Sphingomonadales > Sphingomonadaceae > Novosphingobium. The sequence goes on from CAZRVW010000131.1 coordinate 7,590, forward strand.
GGGCAGGGACCGGCGCTGGAAATGCTTGTCTGATCGCGAGGTAATCCTTGTCCGGAGAGGCGTCCCAAATCGGGAATGGGCCAGAATTTACCGGATAAGGCTAACGCTATATTCACCTTTTTTAAAGATAGCCGAAGCTGGTTTTTTGCCAGTTGGCGGCTCGTGGACAGCGTCCCCGTTTCCGCCCCTGGCGCAGATGGGGTTGATTGCATGTCCGAGACCGCCCGCAAATCCGCCGCGCCCAGCCTTCTGGCCGGTGCTGCGCTCGCCAGCCTGGCGCTGACCGGCTGCGCCGGTTCTTCGTCTGGCGCAATCCCGAACTTGGCGCGAAGGTGCAAGTGCGGCCCGACGGGCGCATCACCACGCCGCTGATCACCGACATGCCGGCAGTGGGCAAGACACCCTCGATGCTGGCCGAGGATATTCGCCTCCAGCTT
>CAZRVW010000132.1:0-8022 GCA_964603645.1 uncultured Novosphingobium sp.
GATCTGCGGTATCGATGCTGCCCTCGTCGCGCGCGAAACCACCGGGCGCGGCCAGCATGTCGAGACCAGTCTGTTTCAGGGTGCCTGCGCCGCCGGAATCATGGCCTGGCAGCGCGCCGAAAATCCCAATGCGGAAGACTTCAACACCTGGATCAATTCGTCGCGCACGCCCAAGGGCCACTTCAAGTGCAAGGATGGGCGCTGGATCCATGCCTGGGTGCCGAACCCGCGCTTCATCATCGAGGCGTCGGAAGGCGACACGATCCAGCACGACCCCGATCTCTCGGTGATGAACGATCCCAACCGCTTCGGTTCCGGGATCGACGAGGCCTGGGTCATCAACCACTACCAGCCGATCCTGATGGAACGCATGGAGAAGTTCGGCTGCGACGACTGGCTTTCGGCCAGCGCCGCCGCGGATGTGCCGATGCAGGAAGCGCGCTCGCCCGAAACCGCGCTCGCCGATCCGGTCATGCTCGCCGATGGCTGCGTACGCGAGATCGAAGATCCCGAATACGGCGCGATCCGGCAAGTCGGCCGCGTGATCGAAATGGAAAAGACCCAAGGCGCGGAGGGTGGCCCTGCCCCCTCCGCCGGTCAGCATACCGCCGAAGTGAAGGCCGAAGCCGAAGCGCTCAAGGCGAAAGCTGCACCCAGTGCCGGAACCGGCTCGCTCAAGGCCCCGCTCGCGGGCATTCGCGTTCTCGATCTCGGTCTTGCCATCGCCGGACCGTTCGGCTGCCAAGTGCTGTCAGACCTCGGTGCGGACGTCATCAAGATCAACGCCTTCTACGACACGTACTGGCACAAGAATCACATCGCCTACACCTCGAACCGGGGCAAACGCTCGGTCTGCCTCAACCTCAAGGAACCGGCGGCGATGGACGTGCTGCGCGATCTGGTGAAGACCGCAGACGTCGTTCAGCACAACATGCGCTATGACGCGGCAGTCAGGCTCGGCGTCGACTACGACAGCCTCAAGGCGATCAAGCCCGACCTGATCTATTGCCACACGCGCGGGCACGAGCGCGGGCCGCGCGAGAAGCTGCCCGGTAATGACCAGACCGGGGCTTGCCTTGCTGGCGTGCAATACGAAGACGGCGGCATGGCCGATGGCGGCAAGCCGCTGTGGTCGCTGACCTCGTTCGGCGATACCGGCAACGGCTTCCTGTCCGCTGTCGCGATCATGCAGGCGCTCTACCACAAGGCGCGGACCGGCGAAGGTCAGTTCGTCTCCACAGCGATCGTCTATGCGCAATTGCTCAATGTCTCGCACGTGCTGGCGCGGCCTGACGGTTCAGGCTTCGACCGTCCCCGGCTCGACAAGGACCAACGCGGCATGGCCGCGCTCGACAGCCTTTACGAGACGGCAGACGGTTGGCTGGCGCTGGTCGCCGCGAAGGACACGGAGTGGCAAGCGCTCAAGGGTGTGATGGGCATTCTGGCGCTGGATGACGGCAAGTTCGCTGACGCCAAGTCGCGGCGCGCCAACGACAAGGCGCTGCGTGCCGCCTTGCAGGAGCAATTCCTGACCAAGCCGGCGTCCGAATGGTTCGCCGCGCTCGATGCGGCAGGCGTTCCCGTCGAGATCAGCGATCCCGACTTCGGCAAGCGGCTACATGACGACGCCGATTTCCGCCGCCGCAAATGGACCGTTGGCTATCAGCACGAGCTGGTCGGCATGTTCGAGCAGATGGGCCTTGCCTTCGACTTTTCGGATACGCCCTCGGTCATCCAGCGCCCGCCGCTGGTGGTCGGCGAATGCACCCGCGAAGTGCTGCGCGAGCTGGGATATTCGGACGAGAAGATCGACGAACTGCACGAGGCTAAAGTCGCCGGCGTGTGGAATCCCGGCGAGCCGCTGCTGATGGGGCCGCGCAAGTTCATGGGCTACAAGCAGACAGAGGAAAAGAGCGTCGCCGAAAGTGCGACAGCCCCCGCCTCTTCTGCCGCGCAAACAACTCCAGCGGACAAGTAACCATGGGAGAACAGCGTCAGAGCAAGCGCCTCGATCCAATGTCGACGCGTAATACCGACTGGTTCTGGGAGGAAGCCGCCGAAGGCCGCCTCTCGATCCAGAGGTGCACAGGGTGCGGACACCTGCACCATCCGCCCCGGCCGGTCTGCCCGGATTGTCATTGCCTCGAGCTGGCGCCCACGCAGATGTCCGGTCGCGGCACGGTCTACAGCCGCATCCAGGTGCACTATCCCGCACCGATCGGCTTCGACGAGGCGCCGGTCATCGCGCTAATCGACCTCGAAGAGGGCGGCGTGCGGCTTATCAGCAACATTGTCGATGCCACGCTGGATGAGATCGAAACCGACGCTCCGGTCGTGGTCGATTTCGAGAAGACCGCAAAGGGCAAGAGCCTGCCCGTGTTCCGTCTTGCCGAGAAGGGAGCCGGAGCATGAGTAATCCGATGACAGAATGCGCGATTGCCGGGATCGGCCAGACCGAGTTCTCGACCAATTCGGGTCGGAGCGAGCTGCGCGTCGCCTGCGATGCCATCCTCGCCGCGCTCGACGATGCGGGCCTCGAGGCCAAGGATATCGACGGGATCGTCACCTACACCATCGACAACAACGACGAAGTCTCGCTGCTGCGTGCGCTGGGCATCCAGGACCTGAAGTATTCGGTGCGTCTGCCGATGGGCGGCGGCGGCTCGGCCATGACGCTTCACCACGCGTGCGCCGCGGTCGCCTCGGGCGCGGCGAACACCGTGGTCATCTGGCGGGCGATGAACGAGCGGTCGGAATACCGCTTCGGCCAGCCCAACAGCACGCCCAGCGGCAGCCGCATCAGTGATATGACCTATACCATCTGGGGCATCCCCTATGGCCTGCAGTTCCCTGGCGCCTGTTCGGCGCTGGGCTTCCAGCGTTACATGCACAAGTACGGCGTGACCAATGCGGACCTCGGTCACATCGTCGTGCAGCAGCGCGCCTATGCCGCGACCAATCCGTTGGCGCGGTTCTATGAAAGGCCGATCACGCTCGACGATCACCAGAACTCGAAATGGATCGCCGATCCGGTGCTGCGGCTGTTCGATTGCTGCCAGGAGAGCGACGGCGGCGTGGCCTTGCTCGTCACCAGCCGCGAACGCGCCCGCGACCTCAAGGGCGAACACGTGCGCATTCTCGGCTCGGCGGCCTCGATCCCCTACAACGTCGAACCGCTGACGCCCTATTACACCGACGATCCGATGATCATGCAGCAAACGGTGAATGCCGCGCAGCGCGTGTTCGAAGCGGCGGGCGTCGGGCCGAAGGATATCGACGTAGCGCTTTTGTACGACGCCTTCACGCCAGAAGTGGTGCACCAGCTCGAAGCCTACGGCTTTTGCGGCGATGGCGAAGCACTCGATTTCGTGAAGTCAGGCGCTTGCGCGATCGACGGCGAATTGCCGCTCAACACCAACGGCGGCCTGATCGGCGAAGCCTATATCCACGGCCTCAATCTGGTGACCGAAGGCGTGCGCCAGTTGCGCGGCGTTGCGAGCAACCAGCGCAAGGACGCGGAACTAGTGTTGTTCTCATCGGGCAACGGCGCAGTTATCCTCGCCAAGGACTGAACATACACAAGCATCCCATTATATATGAAAGGCAAAATAATGAACGTCCAGAGTAAGATCGAGCTTCCCGAAAAGCTCATTTCGGTCGACAGCCACGTGTTCTTCACCGACGAATGGGTGACCGAACGCCTGCCCGAACGGCTGCGCGAGACCTACGTCAACGCCAACCAGCAGTTCCGCGATGACGGCGTGAAGGAACGCGGCGGCTGGGAGCCCAATATCAACGACCTGTTCGACGAAGTCGCCTGGTCCGATCCGGGCCATTTCGAGCCCAACGAGAAGCTCAAGTCGATGGACAGGGACGGCGTCTATGCCGAGGTAATCTTTCCCGAAGTCGGCGCAGCCAAGGTCTGCTCGCCCAAATATTGCGGCGACGACTGGAAGGAGATTCTCTCCGGCTACAATGACGCCATGGCGGACTTTGCCTCGGTCGATACCGACCGGCTTTGGACAGCCTATCAGCTCCTGCCGTTTGACATCGACTGGTCGGTCAACGAAGTGGAGCGGCTCGTGAAGCGTGGCGCGCGCTGCATCCAGCTGCCGCCTTTCCCCAGCGAGGTCGGCCTCAAGGATTATTTCGACACGCATTACGACAAGCTGTGGGGCGCCTGCCAGGAAATGGGCGTCACGGTTCTTAATCACCTCGACACCAACAAGCAGTATATGGATCTCATCAAGCGCGACCCGACCGAGCAGCGCGCGGTCGCGCTCGGCATGCCGCCGTTCCAGATGGCCGAGACGATCTGCCTGTGGATCCTGCCCGGAACGCTCGAGCGCTTCCCCGATCTCAAGGTCGTATTCGTTGAGCCCGGCCTCGGCTGGCTGCCGTTCCTGTTCGACGTCATCCTCGACGGACGCATCCACCAGGGCCATTACAAGTTCCCGCAGCTCTCGATGCTGCCGAGCGACTATTTCAAGCGGCAGATGGGCGTGACCTTCATGTACGAGCCGCACGGCCTCAAGGTCGCCTACGAGTACTTCGGGCCGGACTCGCTGATGTGGTCGACCGACTTCCCGCACCCGGCGACCTCGTGGCCGAATTCGATCGATCACATCGACAAGCAGTTCACCGCGGCCGACATCCACGGCGAGGACCGCATGAAGATCCTTGCCAAGAACGGACTGCGGCTGTTCGGAGGCAAGTGATCGCGTAATAACGCTGGCGATGGTCTCGACTAAAACAGCCAGCGGCGTGCGCCGTTTTGAATGCATCGTCCCGGCAGGAGAGCTCATGCCGGGCGAGGCGTTCGACGTGGGGCTGCGCGTGGTCGTGCCGCCTGTAGACACCGAACCTACCGGGACAGCATTCTACTGCATCGTCGGCGGGCAGATGGACCTCACCTACTTCGACCTGGGTGATGAGCAAGACCGCCGTTTCTCAATGGCGGAGGCACTGTCACGGCTGGGGCATGTGGTGGTGCTCGCCGATCATCCAGGCCTCGGCGCATCGACCATGCCGCGCGACGAATGGGACCTGACGCTGGACCTTCTGGTTCGCGCCCATTCCGCAGCAGCACGGACAGCCTTCAACCGACTTCGGGACGGTTCGCTGGTCCCGGACCTTGCCGCAATCCCTCACCTCGTCCCTCTGGGGCTCGGCCATTCGATGGGCGCAGTGTGTACCATCGATATACAGGGCGCCACGCGACTCTACAGCGGCATCGCCCTGCTGGGTTATGGAACCGGCGGGCTGCCCTCGATGCTGCCTCCCGAGGCCGCGGAAAAGGCGCGTGACGTAGGCTGGCTGCGTTCTTACCTGCCCGAATTAGCCCGTGAACGCTTCGGCACCGCCCGTCTCGATCCGCAGCTTGCCAAGGAGAAGCGGCGCGGGCGCGGCCAGGGCAGCCCGTCGTTCCATTCCGACAATGCCGACCCCACTGGCAAGGCCATGCTGCGCAACGCGGCAGCTCCCTTGCTGACCCAGCCCGGTCTGTTCTCGATGTTTCCCGGCATCAGCGACGAGGCAAGCGCGGCCATCGACGTTCCAATTCTCGTCGTCACCGGCTCGCACGATTTCGTCGAGGCTGGAGACACCCTGCGCGCCCAGTTCCCGGCTTGTCCGAAGTTTGAGATATTCCGCCCCGAAGATACCGGGCACAACCTGTTCACGTTTCCCTCGCGCACGGAGAGCTTTGCGCGAATCGATGCATGGGCCGAGAAGCTGGCAAAGGGCTGATCAACGCAAGGGCGTGACAGGGCATGACGGTTGCGCTTATCTCCTGCTCGCGATCCGCGATGGAGAGAACTGACCTGTGACCTACGAGAACCTGCACCGTCCGCTTTATGGCGCGGACGTCCTGGCCAATGCGCTCAACAATTATCCCGACATTCCACTGCTGCGCCAGCTCGACGGACCGACACTCTCGGTGCGCGAAATGCGCGATGAGACGAGCCGCTATATCCAGGCGCTGGAAAGCATGGGCCTGAATCGCGAGAGCTGCGTTTCGCTGCTGGCGTCGAACCTTCCGGAAACGCTGCACATCACCCATGCCACCACGATGATCCCGATGCTCTACGTGCCGATCCACGCGATGAGCTCGCTCGCCGATCAGCTGAACATCATGACCGATGCCGGGGTCGACGTGCTGATCTTCGAGGCCGACCGCTTCGAGAAAGCGGCCGCCGACATCAAGCGAGAGTTGCCCCACATCAGTCTGCTGGCCATCGGGCAAAGCGAGCTTGCGCCCGACATTCGCAAACTGGCGGCAGGCTTCGAAGCGAAGAAGCTGGTGCCGCCAATAACGCACGACGATGACATCGGCCGTCGTTCCTATTCGGGCGGCACAACCGGCAAGCCCAAGGCGATCCCCAGCGTCGCCCGCTCCGGCAAGGAATGCGCCGCGATCATGTCAGCCGAATGGGAATGGCCGCGCCCGCCACACATCCTGTCGTGCGCGCCGCTCACTCACGCAGGCGGCACCATGTTTACGCCGGCGCTGCTCAGGGGCGGGACATTCCTGATCCTGCCTAATTTCAACCCGGCCCAGGTCCTGCAATGTATCCAGGACTACCGGATCAACTGCATGATGCTGGTGCCGACAATGATCTACGCGCTGCTCGATCATCCCCAATTCGATGAATTCGATCTCTCCAGTATCGAGACGATCTTCTACGGCGCCTCGCTGATGAACCCGGTGCGCCTGAAGGAAGCGATCGAGCGGATCGGCCCTGTCTTCGCTCAGTTCTACGGCCAGGCCGAAGCGCCCATGGCCCTCACTTACTTCCGCAAGGCGGACCATGACGTCAACGACATGAACCGCCTCGCATCATGCGGGCTGCCCAGCCCCTACGTCCGGCTCGAACTGCACGATGCCGATGGCAACGAGGTTCCCGATGGCGAACCGGGCGAGATCGTCGCGCAGGGGCCGCTGGTCATGAACGGCTATGTCGACGAGGAGTTGAACAAGGCAGTGTTTCGCGGCGGCTGGCTGCACACCGGCGATGTCGCCATTCGCGATCCCGACGGCTTCCTGCGCATCGTCGACAGGGTGAAGGACATGATCGTATCGGGGGGCTTCAACATCTACCCGCGCGAGGTCGAGATGGTGATCGCCGCGCACCCCGCCGTTGCCGAAGTCGCGGTGATCGGCGTGCCGCACGACAAATGGGGCGAGGCGGTCAAGGCGGTGGTTGTGACCAAACCGGGTCAGGAAGTCGCCAAGGATGACCTGATCGCTGCCGTCGCCGATGCCAAGGGCAATTATCAGGCGCCCAAGTCGGTCGATTTCGTCGAGTCGATCCCGCAGACCCCGGTCGGCAAGCCCGACAAGAAGGCCCTGCGCGCGGCTTACGCCTGACCTTTACGACCCCTCCTTCACCCGGTCGGTCGTCGGATCGAACTCGCCGCTGCGCTGGTCCGGCGGCGGCATGCGATCCTCCGCGTGCAAGTTGTCGCCCGCGTGCGGATCGATCAGGAATTCGCGCAAGCGCCGATGGAAATTGGCGATGGCGCGCTCTTGCATCGGATTGGTGCGCGCCGCAGCGAATCCGCTGGATTTCATGCCGCGCTGTACGCGCGGGATGTTCTCGAAATCCTGCCGGTAGATCAGCGGATAGTCGCCGTCTTCGGGCCGTTCGAAAACCTGATGCTCCCAATTCGGCTGCTCCCCCGGCGCAAAGCGTTCGAGCGAATAGGTATCCATGATGGTCTTCTCGAAATCGTCGGGATGCGGTCGGAAACGATACCACAGGACCGATTCGATCGCCGGATGAAGGAAAACGGTGTTGGGAAACACCGCCCAGTCAAACCCGGTCTCCGCCATGTATTCGGGGGTAATGCCTTCGGGCCAGCCAGCGCCGCTCTCGACGGCAGCGGTGCAGATATTCTCGGCCCATTTGGCGAGAATCTGCTCGGGCGGGGTATCGGCGGGAAGTTCGCGCAGCTTCTGGATCGCCTGGAAGCCACGCTCGGTCTGCATGGAGCCGAGGTCTTCTTTGAACTGACGGCCAT
>CAZRVW010000133.1:0-7917 GCA_964603645.1 uncultured Novosphingobium sp.
CGCCCGGCGAGTTGATGTACATCGAAATATCCTTCGAGGGATTTTCCGATTCGAGGAACAGCAACTGCGCGACGATCAGCGAGGCCATGTTGTCTTCAACCTGGCCTGTCACGAAAACGATGCGCTCGCGCAGCAGGCGCGAAAAGATGTCGAAGCTGCGTTCGCCCCGGCTGGTCTGCTCGACGACGACCGGCACCAGCGCGCCGGTGACGGGATCAGTAGTGAATTGGCCCTGCGCTTCGTCGCGCCCGAACAGGTCGATCATGGGAATCCTCGTGTGATTGGAGCGCCTATGTCGCGTGCCATGCCGCGATGTTCAAGTGCGTTAACCCAACCATCGTGGTGACGGCGAGACTTTTCGACATTTGCAGCGCCGCATGGCAGGCTCGGAAGCGATGACAGGACAATCTGCGCCCGAGTTTCCGCCCCACGCATTCGACCGCATCGACGAGAGCGATGACGCGCTGTTCTATGCCCCGCCGCGGCTGGTTACGCATATCGACGAAGGCGCGATCGCGGCCCTCTCAAACTTTTATGCGCAGGTCCTCAACCCGGGCGATTCGATCCTCGACCTGATGTCGAGCTGGGTGAGCCACTTGCCGGCTGAGCTGGAACCCGGCGAGGTTATCGGCCACGGCATGAACGCGGAAGAACTCGCCGCCAACCCGCGGCTGACGCGTTGGTTCGTGCAGGATCTCAACGAGGAACCAACGCTCCCCCTTGCCGATGCTAGCCTTGACGCAGCGTTATGTTGCGTCTCGGTCCAGTACCTGCGCAAGCCAGTAGACGTATTCGCCGAAGTGCGGCGCGCGTTGCGGCCCGGCACACCATTCGTGGTGAGCTACTCCAACCGCTGCTTTCCCACCAAGGCGGTCGCCATCTGGCGCTCGCTCGACATGACGGGACATGCGGCACTCGTCCGCCTCTATCTCGAGCGCGCGGGATTCATCGCTGTAACGCCGCACGTACTGGCCAACGGCGCGTCCTGCGACCCGCTGATCGCGGTTGTCGGGAAGGCCTAGCTCCCGGCGGCTGGCTTCTTGGCCGCAGGCTTTTTCGCCGCCGCAGGTTTCTTCGTGGCTGGTTTCTTGGCTGCGGGCTTTTTCGGTGCTGCCTTCTTGGCCGCAGGCTTGGCCGCAGCGGCCTTGTCGTCACCATCAGCCTTCTTCGCCGCTGGTTTTTTGGCTGCGGGCTTCTTGGCGGCAGGCTTCTTGGCAGCTGCCTTCTTCGCAGGCTTGACCGAAGCTTCTTCGCTTTCCGCTTCGATCGCTGCCTGTAATTCGTCGCGGGCAACCTCGCGCTCGGTAACCTCGGCCTGCTCGATCAGGAAATCGATGACCTTGTCCTCGTAAAGCGGCGCGCGCAGCTGCGCAGCCATCATCGGGTCGGACTGGACCATTTGCATGAAGCGCTCGCGATCTTCTTCGCGATATTGCTGCGCCGCCTGCATCACCAGCCCCTGCATTTCCTGCGGGGTGACCTGCACGTTGTTGACCTGACCGATCTCGGACAGCAGCAGGCCCAGCCGCACGCGGCGCTCGGCGATCTTGCGATAGTCGTCCTTTTCCGCCTCGATTTCCTTGCGCGCGGCTTCGGGATCGTCCTCGCGGGCAGCTTCCTGATCGAGCTGCGCCAGAATCTGTTCGAATTCGGCGTCGACCATAGAAGGCGGCACGTCGAAATCGTGACCGGCCGCAAGCTGGTCCAGCACCGCACGCTTCATCTGGGTGCGGGTGAGCCCGACGGTTTCCTGTTCGAGCTGGCCACGCATCAGGGTCCGTAGCTGTTCGAGTCCTTCAAGCCCCAGATTCTTCGCGAACTCATCGTCGATTTTCGTCTCGCCCGGAACCTTCACCGCGTGAACGGTGATGTCGAAGGTCGCGTCCTTGCCCTTGAGGTTTTCGGCAGGATAGTCCTCCGGGAAGGTGACGTTGATCTGCTTTTCATCGCCAGCCTTGAGGCCGACAAGCTGCTCCTCGAAACCGGGAATCAAGCGCCCGGCGCCGATCTCGATCGCCTGGTCCTCGGCAGTACCGCCCTCGAAAGCCACGCCATCGACCTTGCCGACGAAGTTGCAGACAACCTGATCGCCTTCACCGGCCTTCTTGGTCTTGGCCGCGTCCTTGAAGCTCTTCTGCTGGCTGGCGATGCGCTCCACCGCCTCGTCGATCTCGCTATCGGGCACCGGCACAACGAGCTTTTCCAGCTTCATGCCGGAGGTGTCGGGCGCCTCGATCTTAGGCAGCACTTCAAGGCTGACGGAAAACTCGGCGTCCTTGCCTTCTTCATAGCCGTCCCCCAGTTCGATCTGGGGTTGCATCGCCGGGCGCAGTTCGTTGTCGGCAACGAGCTTGTCCATGGCATCGCGAATGGTCGAGTTGAGCGCATCCTGATGCAACGCTGGTCCGTGCATCTTGCGGATCAGGTTGGCCGGCACCTTGCCGGGGCGGAAGCCGGGCATGCGGACCTGCGGCGCGAGCCGCTTCACCTCGCCCTCGATCTGCTCGGAAATCTGCTTGGCGGGAATGGTAACCGTGTAGGCGCGCTTGAGCCCTTCGTTGGTGGTCTCGACAATCTGCATTTCGAATTGAACCTTCTATAGCGATCGCTGGCATCGCCTTATCCGGCGGCGGGCTTGCTGGTGCGGGCGAAGGGACTCGAACCCCCACATCTTGCGATACTGGAACCTAAATCCAGCGCGTCTACCAGTTCCGCCACGCCCGCGGATGAAACTCTGCCAGTCTGGCCGCAAAAACGGCCTGAAATCCAAGTGGGAGCCCTTAGAAGCAGTGACGGCAAAGGGCAAGCGTGGGAAATCCTAGCCGTCGATGACCTTGCGCAGCACCGCGAGGAAGCTGGCTTGGGAGCCTTCGCCATCGCGTAGCGCGGCGGAGGGCAGCGACGGGCATGCTACGCAAACCGCCTGCACTCCGCGTGTTTCGACTATGCCGCGAAGCGAACGTTCCAGTCTCGTCAGCAACCCATCGCGTCGCGCAGCCATGAGCGCCAGGAAATCGCCGCCGGTGCCGGCCGATGCGCCGCCGCCAAGTCTTTCCAGCATCGCCGCCAGCGGACTGGCCGGTTCCTGACCGAGATATTCGGCATGCCAGTCCCCCTCGTCCAGTTTCGCGAGCTTGGCCGCATGGGCCAAGGCGTCGTCGAGACCGCCGAATTCGTCTACCAGTCCGAGCTGACGGGCGGTACCGCCAACCCACGGCCTGCCTTCCGCCCAGTCCGGCGCGCTATCGGCGGACTTCTTGCGCGAGGCAGCGACCAGCGAGAGGAACTCGCGATAGCTGCTCTCGACGCGCGCCTGCATCAGCGCCTGCATTTCGGGCGAAAAGCCGCCGACAATGTCTGGTTCACCGGTCAGCGGTGTGGTCTTCACTCCGGCGGCGTTAACGCCGAACTGGCCAAGCGCATCCTCGAAGGTCGGCACGACGGCGAAAACGCCGATAGAGCCGGTAATCGTGGCGGGCTCGGCAAAAATGCGCGAAGCGGGCGTCGATACCCAGTAGCCGCCGCTTGCGCCGAGATTGGCCATCGAGACGACCACCGGTATTTTCTTCGCCTTGTAGCGCAGGATCGCCCTGCGGACATGCTCGGACGCCATCAGCGATCCGCCGGGCGAATCGACCCTGACTACAAGCGCGGCCAGATCGTCGTCGAGCGCGTCCTCCAACGCCGCCACGATCCGCCCCGAACCCGCCACACCCGGTCCGGCCTTGCCATCGACAATCTCACCGGCGACGGTCACCACGCCAATGGCCTTGCCGGGCGTCTTTTCGGGATTGGCCGCAAGCCAGGTCGCCATGCCGGTGTGGGCGAAGGAAGCGAAGCTCTCGTCGCGCGAATCCTCTCCCGCCACTTCGCGCAGGCGCAACTTGAAATCGCTGATCGTTCCGATGCGGTCGACCATTCCGGCGGCCTTTGCGGCCTTGGCCGCGTCGTCGCCCGATTGCGCCAGCCAGGCCACGGGATCGCCTGTGATACGCTCCACATCGACCTTGGGGCGCGCCTTGCGGTAGGCGGCCTGCCACTGCTCCCACAAGGCGCCGTAAAGCGCCTCGTCGGAGCGGCGCGAAGCCTCTGACGGCCCGGTGAGGAGATAGGGCTCTACTGCGCTCTTGAAAGTGCCGACGCGGAACACCTCCACATTGACTTTGAGTTTCTCCAACAGTCCGGCGAAATAGAGGTGATTGCCTCCCGGCCCGGTTATGAATGCGCCGCCATGCGGATCGACCCAGACCTCGTCGGCGTGAGCGGCCAGCAGCAATCCGTCGTCGAGATAGGCCAGACCGAAGGCATAGACCTTCTTGCCCGACTTGCGCACCAGATCGAGCGCTTCCGCGATCTCTTCCAGGTGTACCTGCCCGGCACCCAGAAAGCCCGACAGGTCGAGCGCCACCAGCTTGATGCGATCGTCCCCGGCAGCCGTGCGCAAGGCGCGCACGACATTGCGCGCGCGGTGCTCGCCAAGGGGCGTTTCCTGCGAGATCAGCAGCGTGAGTGGATCGGGGGCGCTCGGTTCTTCCACGACGAAGCCATCGAGCTTGAGCAGCAGCGCACCGTTCTGAACGGCAGCCGGGCCGGGCCTCGCGGACAGTGCCGCGTAGAGCATGCCGAAGAACAGCAGCAGAAGGAGCAACGCAAGGCCATCCTTGACCGCGACCAGCACCTTCCAGACCTTGCGCGCAAATTCCATCCATTTCCTCCGGTGAATGCGCCTGTTGCATAGCAGCCGCGCTGCTGCCCGCAAATTGGCTTGAGCCGGAGCCAAACTGCTCCTATGGCCCTGCCTTTAATGACATCAACGGTCTCACCCTACCCTCCGGGATCGGCGGCCTTTCCGCATCGCGATCTCGTTGGCATCGAAGTCCTTGAGCCGCACGAGATCCGCTTCCTGCTCGATGAGGCCGAACAATGGGTCGAACTCGGGCGGATGCCAACCAAGCATGACGACCGGCTTGCGGGCCTCACCATCATCAATGCCTTCTTCGAGAACTCGACCCGCACCCTGCTCAGCTTCGAGATAGCAGGCAAGCGGCTGGGCGCTGACGTGGTCAACATGCATGCGTCGCAAAGCTCGATCAAGAAGGGCGAGACCCTGATCGACACCGCAATGACGCTCAACGCCATGCATGCCGACGCCATCGTCATCCGGCACGGCAGCTCCGGCGCGGTGCAGCTGATCGCCGACAAGGTCGATTGCCCGGTGCTCAATGCCGGCGACGGTCGCCACGAACATCCTACGCAGGCGCTGCTCGACGCGCTGGCGATTCGCCATGCCAAGGGCAGCATCGACGGCCTTACCGTGGTAATCTGCGGTGACATCCTTCACAGCCGTGTCGCGCGGTCCAATATCCTGTGCCTGACCTCGCTCGGCGCGCGAGTAAGGGTCTGCGCTCCGCCTGCGCTGATGCCTGCCGCCATCGACGCGATGAAGGTCGAGGTATTCCATCACTTCGACGCCGCGCTTGAGGGTGCGGACGTGGTCATGATGCTGCGCCTCCAGACCGAACGCATGGAAGGCCAGTTCATCCCCTCGCCGCGCGAATACCGCCACCTCTACGGGTTGACCGAGGAGCGACTGGCCCGGACCAGTCCCGATACGCTGGTCATGCATCCCGGCCCCATGAACCGGGGAATCGAGATCGACAGCCAGGTCGCCGATCTGGTCGATCGCTCGTTGATAACCCGGCAGGTGGAGATGGGCGTCGCCATCCGCATGGCCTGCCTCGACGTGCTCACGCGCGGCGTGCGCAAGGTGGAGGGCTGGACATGAGCATCGCCCCGCCGCTTACGATCACCAATGCGCGGCTGATGCTGCCCGGCGCGGCAGAGCCTGTGGCTGGCGCATTGCGCTGCGCGGACGGCCACATCGCCGCTGTCGGGCCGGATGTTGCGCCCGAAGCCGGAGACGCAATCCACGATGCCGGCGGCAAGCTGGTGACGCCGGGCCTGGTCGATTTCGGGGCCTTCGCCGTCGACAAGCCCGCGTTCCATTTCGGCGGGATCGTGCGGGCCGCGCTGATGCCGGACAACCGCATGCTCGACGTGCCGTCGCGGGTGCGTTTCGTGGCGAGTTCGGGCAAGCCCGATTTCTGGGTCCATCCGCTCGCCGCCGCGACGCAGGGCCTCGACGGGCAGCGGCTCGCTGAATTTGGGCTGATGAAGGATGCGGGCGCAAGGGCCGTCGCGACCGGGCGCAAGTGGATTGCCGATTCGGGTGCCATGCTGCGCGTGCTGCAATATGCCGCGATGCTCGATCTGGTGGTCTGCACCCATGCCGAGGACACCGGACTGACCGGGAATGCTGTTGCGACCGCGGGCGAAACCGCAACGCGACTGGGCCTGCCTTCCGCGCCCGCCGAGGCCGAGGCGCTTGCCGTGGCCCGCGACATCGCGCTGGCAGAGATCGCGGGGGCGCGGCTACATTTCAGGCAGGTAACGACTGCGGCGGCGCTCGATCTGGTGCGCAAGGCCAAGGCGCGTGGCTTGCCGGTAACGGCGGGCGTCACCCCGGCGCACTTCATACTGAGCGAGATTGCGACCAGCGAATTCCGCACCTTCATGCGGCTGTCGCCACCGCTGCGTTCGGAAGGCGATCGCAAAGCGGTGATCGCGGCGATTGCCGATGGCACGATCGATGTCATCGCCTCCGGTCACGATCCGCGCGGACCTGAAGACAAGCGCCTGCCCTTCTCCGATTCACAACCGGGCATGGCCGGAGCCGAGACATTGCTCCCGCTGACCCTGAATCTTGTGCGTGACGGGGTAATAACGATGGGACGCGCCATGGAACTGCTGGCGGCCAATCCTGCGGCCCTTCTGGACGTGAAGTCAGGACGACTCGAGGCGGGTTGTGAAGCGGACATCGCGGTGATCGATCCGGACCGCCCGTGGATCGTCGATTCGGCGGAAATGGAAGCAAGCGCGGGAAACACGCCATTCGACAAGCAGCCCGTGCAGGGCCGCGTCCTCGCCCTGTTCAAGGGCGGCGCTCAGGTCGGCTGAACAAAAATGGCCCCCTCTCCGATGGGAGAAGGAGCCAGTTGCGACATGACCCGAATTGCAACGGGTCAGGAGGGAAATCAGTCGTTGCGGATCGCACCGGGAAGCGGATTGCCCGCCGCCCAGCGAATGCACTCGCCACCGCGATTCTTGACGGTGGAACACATCTGGCCCGCCGAGCCGCGATCGAAACCTGCCGCGGACACGCGCCAGTATTTCTTGCCGCGCACGACCGCCTGAGTGATCGTCCGCTCGAAACCGGCGAGCTCGGGATTGCGCGAGAGGTAGATCGACCAGGCGCGCTCGGCGCCCGCCTGCGACTAGAATGAGCCAAGCTGCAAGAGGTGCGAACCGCCTGCCGCCGCTTTCACGCCGGGGAATATCTTGTTCGCCGCAGCGACCTTGCGCGTCTTGCGCTCGGGAATGTCGGCCGCCACCGCGCTCGTGGCGGTCGGCTTGATCGCCGCGCCCGAAGCGAGCGAAGGCCCTTCCACCGGCTTAAGGAACGCAGCATCGAATTCCGTTGCTCCGTTGTTCGTAGACGCTGCGACCGGAACGGGAGGCGAAGCGGTGGCTTCGGTGCGGACAGGTTCGCGAGAAAGCGGCGCCGCCGAGAGCGAAGAATGATTGCTCCTGATTGGGGGGCGAAATTGCGCTACCTAACACACATCGCGGCGGCATTCTTCCTGCTGGTACCGGTCAGCGCCAATGCGCAGGCATATTCCATTCCCGGTGATCTGTGCGGTGCGCTCGCAGTCGAATCCGCGCAGCCGCTCGCCGGCAGGTGGATAGCGGTAAATCGCGATGGCGGCGGCTCCGTCGGTCCGCGCGGCGTACTCCTCAAGAGCCGGCCCAAGGAAAATCTCGACCTCATCTTTGCCCGCAAGGGCGTGCTTGTCTTCA
>CAZRVW010000134.1:0-7875 GCA_964603645.1 uncultured Novosphingobium sp.
TGCCGCATTCGGTCTTGTCCCAGCCTTTCCAGCGGCCCGAACGCGGGTCTTCGCCTTCTGCGACCTTGTGGGTGCACGGCGAGCAGCCGATCGAGGGGTAGCCCTGCTCAACCAGCGGGTGCGGAGGCAAGTCATGCTTGGCCACGTAGGCTGCAAGATCCTGCGTCGACCAGTCGATCAGCGGATTGATCTTGAGCCGCCCGGCCACATCGCTTGTGTCGATTTCGAAGCGCGGCAGCTTCGCGCGAGAGGTGGATTGGAAAGCCTTTCTGCCGGTAAGCGAGGCATCGAAGCCCGCCAGCGCCTTGTCCAGCGGAATGACCTTGCGAATTTCGCAGCAGCCGTCCGGATCATAGGACCAGCGCAGGCCACTCTCGTCCTTGTCGGCGAGAATCGCCGGGTCCGGTACAAGATTGCGCAGGTCGGTCAGGCCCAGACGCTCGGCCAGAAGGTCGCGATAAGCCAGCGTTTCGGGAAAGTGCTTGCCGGTCTCAAGGAAAAGCACGGGGGTTGCCCGGTCGATCTGGCTCACAAGATGCAGCAGGACTGCGCTTTCAGCGCCGAAGCTGGAGACGACAGCGATATCGCCCGCCAGCTTGTCGCGCAGCAGCACTTCGAGCATTTCCTGGGTATCGCTGCCCTGAAACATGCGGTTGAGGCGCACCGCATCGGCCTCGCGGAAGCGAGGGCCGGTGTCGATGCGGTCAATCGCGCGTTTCACGGTCTCAGCCATGCCTCTTGGCCCAGATCGCCTGCCGGCCATCGCCGGTCGCCTGGTAGACGTTGTCCCAGCGCTGGAAGGCGGCATGCGCATCGGCTTCGTTCAAGCCATGTTCCGGTGCGAATGCGTCAAAACCGCAGCGCCGAAGGTGTGAGAGCATGTCGATCACCACATCGCCCACGGCGCGCAGCTCGCCCACATAGCCTGCTTCGCGCAGCACGCGGGCCGAGGAATACCCGCGCCCGTCGGTCCAGGCCGGGAAGTTGACCTCGATCAGCTGCAGCCGGTCGAGATAGGGCAGCAGGTCCCGGGCATCGTCGCCGGGCTCGATGCGCACAGCGGTCGCATTCGTCTGGTCGAGGAACGCATCGACCGTGACGGCCGGATCGCCTGCCTCTTCATCGTCGCGGAAGCGGAACTGAACGTCAGTCATAAAGCGCCTCCTTGAAAGGTGCCATGCCTACGCGGCGATAGGTATCGAGAAAGCGTTCGCCGTTCTTGCGCTCGCGCAAATAGACATTGATTGCGGTTTCGACGGCGGCGACGATGCCGTCCTCGTCGAAGCCCGGTCCGGTGATCTGACCGAGCGAAGTGTCCGCGCCTTCAGAGCCGCCAAGCAAAAGCTGGTAGTTTTCGACGCCTTTCTTGTCGACGCCGAGAATGCCGATGTGGCCGGCGTGGTGATGGCCGCAGGCATTGATGCAACCCGAAATCTTGAGCTTGAGCTCGCCGATCTCGGCCTGCTTCTCGGCGGAACCAAAGCGCTCGGAAATCTTCTGCGCCACAGGAATCGAGCGGGCATTGGCGAGCGAGCAATAATCGAGGCCGGGGCAGGCGATGATATCGCCCACTGTATCGAGATTGGCCGTGCCTAGGCCCGCCTCATCGAGTGTCTGCCATACCTTATAGAGATCCGCCTTCTTCACATGTGGGAATACGATGTTCTGCGCATGAGTTACGCGTAGCTCGTCGAAGCTGCAGTCCTTGGCGAGCTGCGCCATCAGCCGGATCTGGTCCGCACTGGCATCACCGGGGATACCGCCGACCGGCTTGAGGCTCACCGTCGCGACTATGTAGCCCGGTGCCTTGTGATCCGCGCAATTGCGCTCCACCCAAAGCCGGAAATCGGGATCGGAGAGGTCGAGATCGTCGTTCGCGCCTGCTTCGAACGGCGGATCGACGAACATCGCCTTGATCCGCTCCAGTTCAGCGAGCGGCGGCTCGATGTCCTGCGTAAGCAGATGGGCGAACTCTTCCTCGACCTGGCGGGTGTATTCTTCCTTGCCCAGTTCGTGGACGAGAATCTTGATGCGCGCCTTGTACTTGTTATCGCGGCGCCCGTAGCGGTTGTAAACGCGCAGGCACGCTTCCGAATAGGTGATGAGCTGGTCGAGCGGCACGAGGTCGCGAATCATCGGCCCGATCATCGGCGTGCGGCCCATGCCGCCGCCGACGAAGAACCGCGCGCCAATCTCGCCCTTGTCGTTCTTGACCATCTGGATGCCGATATCATGCAGCTTCATCGCTGCCCGATCCGTCTCGCTGGCAATGACGGCGATCTTGAACTTACGCGGCAGGGTCAGGAATTCAGGGTGGAAGCTCGACCACTGGCGCAGCAGTTCGGCATAGGGACGCGGGTCGACAATCTCGTCGGCTGCGGCCCCGGCGTACTGGTCGGACGAGATGTTGCGGATGCAGTTGCCGCTGGTCTGGATCGCGTGCATTTCGACCGACGCGAGATCTGCGAGAATGTCCGGCGTCTCTTCCAGCTTGACCCAGTTGTACTGGATGTTCTGTCGGGTGGTGAAATGGCCGTAGCCGCGATCATATTTGTCGGCGATGTCGCCGAGCAGCGTCATCTGCCGTGAATTGAGCGTGCCATAGGGAATGGCAACGCGCAGCATGTAAGCGTGAAGCTGCAAATAGAGCCCGTTCTGCAAGCGCAGCGGGCGGAACTGGTCTTCGGTCAGCGAACCGTCGATACGGCGGCGCACCTGATCGCGGAATTCCGCGACGCGGGTGTCCACCATCTGCTGGTCATATTGGTCGTACTTGTACATCAGATTACCCAGTTCGAGGCGTCGGGGTCGCCCGGTTTCAGTGTCAGGTCAGGGCGCACGGTCGGGCCGAGTGCGCGGATGCGCTCCTTGATATGGGCCGGGCGCACGCCATCGGCATCGCGCTCGCCGTCGATGACATAGGCCGCGAACACGCGCTGCGCGCCTTCCTCGCGGGCGATGATCGCCTCGCCGCGATCACCGACATCGGCAGCGGAATTGACGAATTTCGACCATTGTTCGCCGTCCCACCAGACGACGTGGCCGTGCTTCAGGTCGTTTCCGGTCAGGATCTTCATTCTGCAAACTCCAAGGCGAATGCGCGCAGGTCGTGCTCCGGTTCGCCAACCACTTCACCGACGACGATCAGCGCCGGGCTTTTCACCCGCTCGCGCTCGACCAGATCGGCCAGGCCTGCAATCGGCGTGCGCAGCACCCGCATGGCCTTGCTGGTCGCGTTCTCGATGACTGCGACAGGCATTTCGGGCGACAGGCCATCGGCGATCAGCTTGTCGGCAATCTGCGGCGCGGCGGAGAGACCCATGTAGATGACGAGGGTGCGGCCCTTGCCGGCAAGTCCGGACCAATCCTGTTCGGTCAAGCCCTTGCACTGACCTGCAACGAAACTGACGATCGAGGCATTGGCACGATGAGTCAGCGGGATCTGTGCCGCAGCTGCCGCGCCGAGGGCGGACGTGATACCGGGTACGATTTCGACGGGAACGCCTGCTGAGCGGCATGCTTCTGCCTCTTCGCCGCCGCGCCCGAAAATGAAGGGATCGCCACCTTTGAGCCGCACGACATCCTTGCCGGCGAGCGCCTCGCGCACCAGCAGCGCGTTGATCGCGTCCTGCACCATGGTGTGGCGCGAGCGGCGCTTGGCCACCGAGACGAGCCGCGCCTTGGGCCCTGCCATCGCCAGGATTTCCTCGCTTACCAGGCCGTCATGCACGATCAGACCGGCCTGCATGACCAGCCGCGCCGCGCGCAGGGTCAGCAAATCGGGATCGCCGGGGCCGGCACCGACGAGATAGACGGTGCCCGTTGTGGATGATGCATCTTCCATGGCACAGACATGGCCTGCCGCACCGCAACATGCCAGCGAGAATGTTTTTCCCGGCTGTTAGTCGTGCTTTAGCGCCAATTCAGCGGCAAATTGCTGCGACCTGGGTCGCCAGGGCGTCAATCCCGGTCCTTGGCGCTATCTCTGAAAGCAGCGACCAGCTCGCGAAATTCCTCGTTGCCCTTGAGGTTGAGGTCGCGTTGCGGGAACGGAATCTCGATGTCGTTCTCCTTGAGCAGCCACCACAGCTTCTTGAGCACTTCCGAGCGCACGTTGCCAACGCCCTCCTCCGGATCCATGATCCAGCAGTGGATGGTGAAATTGACCGAGCTGTCGCCGTATTCCTTCAGCCAGACGCTTGGCGCGGGCGTCTTGAGAACGCGCTTTGCCGAATTTGCGGCTTCCAGCATCAGCTCCTCGGCGCGGGCGATGTCTGCCTCGTAGGACACGCCGACATCGACCTGCATGCGCACATTACGCGAAGAATAGGACCAGTTCTCAACCTGATTGATCATCAGGTTCTCGTTGGGGATGAGGTATTCGCGGGCATCGCGCGTGGTCATCGAGACAGCGCGGATGCCGATCTTGCGAATTTGACCGAAGGTCTCGTTACCAGCCTGATCGGCGATTGCGATGACGTCTCCGGGCTTGATCGACTTGTCCATCAGCAGGATGATGCCCGCGAT
The DNA here is from genome assembly GCA_964603645.1 of uncultured Novosphingobium sp. Taxonomy (GTDB): domain Bacteria; phylum Pseudomonadota; class Alphaproteobacteria; order Sphingomonadales; family Sphingomonadaceae; genus Novosphingobium. The sequence continues at coordinate 4,528 of CAZRVW010000134.1, forward strand.
AAGGTTGCCGAAGGTCTTCTGCAGGCCGAAACCGATGGCCAGGCCGAAGGCGCCCGAAAAGACCGCCAGTGCCGTGAGATCGATGCCCAGGATGTCGATTCCGATCAGGATCGCGACGGCCCAGACTGCGAGGGTGATCAGTTTCTCGAGCAGCAGTCGCTGGGCCTGATCCAGCCGGCTGGCGCGGCCAAGCGCGGCATGGGCGGCCTTGCTGATGAACCAGGCAAAGACAATGACGCCGGTGATAACGAGGCCGACGACCAGCACGTCCCACATGGACACGCGAAATGAACCTGCCTTTAGCGCGAGGCTATCGATGTGGTCGACGATCGAGCCGATGGTTTCGCTCTTTTCGGTAACGGCTTCCTTGATGCCCTCGGCAGTCTCGACCGCATTGGCCTCGTTTTCGGGCGAGGTGGTCGGCGATGGGCTGGTGGCGGCGGACTCGGGCAGGGGATCGGCTTCAGTGCTCATGATGCCGCCATACTAGCCAGCGCCTGCTCGATGTCACGGATCAAATCGCCGGGATCTTCGAGACCGATGGACAGGCGTACGCCGAACCGGTCCTTGCGGGAAAGGCCTTCGGGCGGCCAGTTCATCGCAGTACGGAACGGGGCGGGATCGACCGGAACGGCGAGGCTTTCGAAGCCCCCCCAACTGTAGCCAATGCCGAACAGGTTGAGCGCATCTATGAATGCGTCGCGCCCCTGTGCGGTTCCGCCCTTGAACACGAAACTGAACAGACCGCAGCCACCAGAGAAGTCGCGGGCCCAAATCTGGTGGCCTGGTGATCCGGGTAGCATTGGGCACATTACCTGAGCGATTTCAGGTTGTTCCGAGAGAAAATTTGCAACCTCAAGTGCGCTTGAGGTTTCGCGATCTAGCCGGATCTGCAGGGTACGGAGCCCGCGCAAGGCCAGCGCTGCATCGTCAGGAGAGACAACGATTCCAAGATTTTGTGCACGTTTTCTCAGCAGGGGGTAGAACTTCGATCCTGCGCTGGCCGCGCCCATAATCAGGTCGGAGTGGCCGCTGACATGCTTGGTGAGCGACGACACCGTTATGTCGACACCGTGGGAAAGGGCTGGAAAGCCCAGCGCGGTCGCCCAGGTGTTGTCGATGATCGAGACAATCCCGCGCTTGCGGGCCGCGCGTGCCAGGCCGGGCACGTCGCACATCTCCATCGTCAGGCTTCCGGGGCATTCAAGCAGCACCGCCTTAGTGCGCTCGCAGTATAGTAACTCGAAAGCAGATATGTCGCGCGGATCGAAGAACCGCGTCTCAATGCCGAAGTCGGCCAGCAGGCCGCGCCCCATGGCGCGGCTGGGATCGTAGGCGTTGTCGGTCATAAGCAGGACATCGCCCGGCCGCAGGACCGTCAGCAGGGCCCCGGCGATTGCCGACACGCCGGACGGGTAAAGGACCGTGCCCGCTGCGCCCGGTTCGATCTCGGTCAGCGCTTCGGCCAGCGCCCACTGTGTCGGCGCGCCACGCCTGCCATAAAAGAACCGCCCGTCCTCGTTGTGGCGCGGGCCGTCGCGGTGCGAGGCCATGTCCTCGTAGAGGTGGGTGCTCGCGCGCCATACCGGTGGATTGACAATCGGGCCGGTCCATTCCGGCTTGCGCCCAGCAGCAACAAGCCGTGTGCCAGTTCCGAGCTTAGAAGCGTCATTCTTCCGGGTTTTGTCGGCCATGGCGGCAGTTTGGCGAGAATGTCGGCCTTGTCCAGTGGCGCGCGAAGGAGCATGGACGATTGCCATGAGCGATAACCCACAGAAGACCGTCCATCTGGGGCAGACGAGCGCGCTTCCGGCGAGCCCGGAAGATGCCGTGCTGGACTATGTTCCGAACCCCCGCGCCGGATCGCTCTATCTCGTGCGCTTCGCCGCCCCCGAGTTTACCTCGCTATGCCCCGTGACCGGGCAGCCCGACTTTGCGCATCTCGTCATCGACTATGCACCGGAAGCCACGATCGTGGAATCCAAGAGTCTCAAGCTGTTCCTCGGTTCCTTCCGCAATCATTCCGGATTTCACGAAGACGTGACAGTCGGCATCGGCCAGCGGCTGTTTGCGGAAATGGCTCCGCACTGGCTGCGCATCGGTGGCTACTGGTATCCGCGTGGCGGCATCCCAATCGACGTTTTCTGGCAGTCCGGTCCCGCGCCCGAGGGGCTGTGGGTTCCCGATCAGGGCGTGGCCGCCTATCGAGGGCGCGGCTGAATCGAGGCACGACAGAGGAGTAGGTGCGATGGCGACTGCAGGCGAAAACCTGGTCCGCGAGTTCTTCGATTGCTGGCACCGCTTCGATCTGGATGGCGCACTCTCGCACATTTCGGAAGAGTGTCGGTTCCGTCCCGACCCGAATGCGGAAACGCTGGCCGGCAAGACGGCAATTCGCGCCAAATGGGCCAAGTACATGGAGCTGATGCGATCTTACGATTGCGAATACGGCCCCGTTACGCAGGCTGGCAACATCGTGTTCTGCGAGCGGCTCGAGATTGTCGGCTCATCGCGTGGCTATGAAATGCGCGTGCCGATCGTCGGCGTGTTCGAAATCGACGACGCGGGCAAGATCGCCGCATGGCGTGACTATTATGATACAGCGAGCGCGCCTTCGGTCGAGGGCGCATGATCGCAACCTTCACTGGTTCGAACCAGGAAAACGCTCAAACGTTGGCAACTCGTGGATCGTCTCCATCCAGCCGATTCGGTCGGCAACCTTTATATGGGCCTGCGGCGGAAAGGTGTCCGGGGCATCGAGCGTCGCGGTCTGAACGTCGACAATGCCCGGCAGAGCTTCCTCATTCACAAACCACAGGCCTGTTCCACACTTGCCACAGAAGCTGCGCATGGACGCGCCCGAAGAGTTGAACGTCACGGCTTCTCCCGACGTGAACCGGAAATCTTCCTTGGCAAAAGCCGTCCAGCCCACCATCGGCGCCCCGGCGCTCTTGCGAGAATCGGTGCAGTGGCACAGCACCGCATGGGCAGGTTCGCCTTCAACCTCGTAGCGGACCGCACCGCAATGACATCCGCCTGTGTCGGGCATGCATCCCTCCCTCCTAGTCGATGGGAACAAAAAAGGAACATAATGACTTCGGCCTTGCTTGGCAACTGCAAAGCTGGACTGCGCGTGCGCTTGCCCTAAAACGCTGCCATGGCCAAAGCTCCTGCATCCAAGATCCCGAACACCAAGGCGAAACTGCTGATCCGGCCCGCGAAGGCCAGCGACGCACCTGCCATCGCGCGGCTGTCGGTCAAGGTCTATGGAAAGGCGGACGCATTCACGTCCGCCGAGATCCGTGGTCAGATCAACAACTTTCCCGAAGGGCAGTTCGTTGCCGAATA
>CAZRVW010000135.1:0-7723 GCA_964603645.1 uncultured Novosphingobium sp.
CGATCCGCGCTTACCTGCGCTGGGCAGAAGGTGGCTTGCCGAACCGGGTGAGGAAACGACCGGCTATCTCGAACACCGGCTGCGCCTCGGTGTTTGCGAAGGCGTCGCCGAACTAGGCGACCTGCTGTGGCTCGAAACCAATGCGGCCGAGCTTCACGGCGTAGATTTCAAGAAAGGCTGTTTCGTCGGTCAGGAAAATACCGCGCGGATGAACTGGCGTCAGAAGGTCAACCGCCGCCTCATTGTGGTGCCTCTCGACAATTCCGATCCGGCCCGCCAGCGCGTGGCGTGGCCGGATCTTGGGCTGGCGCTCGATCATTTGCGGGCCGGGGACATCCAGCCAGACTGGCGACCCGATTGGCTGCCAGGGGCCTGAAGATCACGCCGCCATGCGCGGCTTTCCCGCGTCACAGTCATCGTCGGGATCGTCGCCGCACCGATCGAGCGAAATCTCATATCGACGGCTCGGCACCTCTTCGCCACGTCCAAGGCTGAAGCGCCGGGTCGTTCCCGCGACACTTGTGAAACCCACTTTTTCGAGCACCCGACCGGAGGCCGGATTATCAAGGAAGTGGGCGGCCACAATCCGCCTGTGGCCGAGCGCGCGCGACAGACAGCACGACACGCACAGCCTCGGTCGCGTATCCTTTGCCCCAGTGATCGCGCGCGATCCAGTAACCTAGTTCGACTTCGCCTCCATCACGGCCGAGCCCAGCGCAGCCTATCAGCTTCGCTCCCTGCGCTCCCGGCAGCGTGATGAAGAAAGTCGGCAAGCCCCAACCTGAACCCTCGCGGCGAATTCGCGGGCGTGCTCTGGCGTGTAGGGCCATGGCGCACGTGCGAGATTGCGCACGATGCCCTGATCGCGGATCAGTCCAAATAATTCCTGCCAGTCTTCGGGCCAACCAAGCCTCAGGAACAGCCTCTCGCTGCGAATGAACATGTCTCTCTCCATCGTTCGCCCCGCGCCGCGCCTCTACAGCGCTTTTATTACAGGGTCGTTTCATCGGTGCGATCTGGATTTCGACAAAGCCCATCCAGACCGCGACAGAGGGAGAATCAAAAAAGGGAGACGGGTTCTGGCCCCTCTCCCTCGCTGTTTCCGGCGTAAATGCCGGAAGGGGCCATCCCGTGTGGACGGCCCTTTATCGAGCGTCCGGCTATTCGGCTGCTTCTGCCACCATGTCCACCGAGACGAACTTGCGGCCAAGCTTGCCCTTGTGGAAGCGGACATGGCCATCGGTGAGTGCGAACAGCGTATGATCGCGGCCCATACCGACATTGACGCCCGGATAGACGCGGGTACCGCGCTGGCGAACGATGATGTTGCCGCCGACCACGGCTTCGCCACCGAACTTCTTCACGCCGAGGCGCTTGCTTTGCGAATCGCGACCATTACGCGACGAGCCGCCTGCTTTCTTATGTGCCATCTCGTGCTACTCCGGTCTTATTCGGCGCTGTCCTCGGCGGGCTTTTCCGCCTTCGGCGCAGCGGCCTTATTCGGCGACGCTTTCTTCTTCTCCTCGCCAACGGCAAGGATGCGCAGCAATGTCATCTGCTGACGATGACCGAGCTTGCGGCGATAATTGTGGCGGCGACGCTTCTTGAAGACGGTAACCTTTTCGCCCCGGGCCTGCGCGATGATTTCGGCAGACACAGAAACCTTGGAGGCATCGGTCACCTTGCCGTCCTCACCAGCGATCAGAACGTCGCCCAGCGTGATCTCGTCACCGGCTTCGCCAGCCAGCTTCTCGACCGCGATCTTGTCTCCGGCGGCAACCCGGTATTGCTTGCCGCCCGTGCGCACTACAGCGAACATGGTGTCCTTACCCGTATAGTCTTTTCAAATCGCCCGCTCCACGGCCTGCCAACCAAAATCGGCGCCCGTCGGGCGAAGCATCGAACCGCCTGCAAACTCGCAGGCCATCCGAAAGAGAGGTGCCGTTAGTCGAAGGCCTTCTTGGTGTCAACCTGCGCGTGGAGTGAAATGGTGCTCATCAGCCTCTCGCCATTGCCGGTTGCCGTGCTAATGCTGGCGACATGCCCCGCGCACTCTTTTGCCCTTTGAGTTTGGTCTACTGCCTCGCACTGAGCGCCTGCACAAGCTTGGGCGGAGAATATCCCTCTCTGGCGATACGCGATGTCGAGCGCGCGTCTGGCAGCGCCATGCCTGTCGAAGCGGCGCTGCAGCCGCCGCCCGCTCCGCTGTCCGAGCAGACCAGCCAACGCATTGCCCAGTCGCTCGAACGGGCGCGAAAGGCTCACAGTTCGTTTGTCGCAGGAACCGGCACGGCGACTAACGCGGTCAACGCCGCGCGAGGCACCACGCCGCCCTCTGATAGATGGATCGCCGCGCAGCTCGCTCTTGCGAGCCTCCAGGGCCTGCGTAGCCAGGCCGTCATCGCGCAGGCCGATCTCGATCTGATGTTCGCCGAAGAGCGATTGGCCGAGCCAGGTTCGATCAGCCCTACAGCCGAAGCTCTGGCCCGGGCACGCGAGGAAGTCGATGGCTGGGTCGAAGAACAGAACGGCACCATTGCGAGGCTTGCAAGCCAGCTTCGAAGCTAGTGCCATCTGAATGTAAGAAGCCTCCCCTGTGAGCGGAGGGGAGGCTTCATCATCGCACTGCCTGGGCAGAATGAGAGAGAGACGTTTCAGGTCAGCGCAATGATCACGGCGCAGGTCAGACCCCATGATAGGATCAGCACCGGCAGGATGAGAACCTGAACGGTCGCTTCACCCGCGGTGAGTCGTCCGGAAAGGGTGTCGATCCCGCGATGGCGAAACTGGTCGAACGTGAGTGCCCGGCTGTCATTTTCGGGATTCATCCGCGCCCACAGCGACGGTACGGTGAACGCGGCGACGAGGAGCAGCGCGCAGATCGCGAGCGGCATGACAAGGCCGGGGTTCATCAGCGTCACTGCGATAACCCCGATAAAGGCCATATAGGCCACCGCAGTCGCGACATAGAGGCCGGTCGGCAAGCCGAAGGTGCGATCCACTCTGGTGCGCGCAGGCGCGTCAGTTACCGTAGCCACGCGGGCGAGATCTTGCTGGGAAATATGTTCGGCCATGAAACGGGCTCCTTTCGTGCCTACTCAATGGCCCTTTCAGTCCAGCTTCGCCTTGATTTCTGTCAACTTGTCGACTTTTTCACTGCCACCGCGCCAGATCGGAATGGTCGCGTTCGCGCGGCTCGATCCAGTGCCAGCCATCCTCGCGTTTCTCGCGTTTCCAAAACCACGAATCGCCTTTCAGGTGATCCATCGCGAAATCGACTGCTTCGATCGCCTCGCGACGGTGCAGAGCGGCCGCGCTGACCAGCACGATCGGCTCGCCCGGCATCATCTGGCCGGTGCGATGCACGATCAGGATGCCCATAAGATCGAATCTCGCGACAGCCGTTTGGGCCAGTTCTTCCATCGCTGGCAGGGTAAGCGGTTCATAGTGCGACAATTCAAGCACCTCGACGCCCTGCCCACTGCGCACTTCGCCTACGAATGTGCAAACACCGCCAAGGCCGGGATGCGCGTTGCTGAAGGGGCCGACGAAATCTCCGGGACTGAAAGGTTCGGCCAACAGGCGTACGTCGATCATGTCAGCCTCCGCTGACGGGAGGCAGGAACGCCACTTCGTCGCCATCGCGCAGAGTAAAGATGGCGCGGTCGGAAACAATCTTGCCGTTGACCGCGATCTTGACCTTCGGGCTGCCAAGCGCCGCAGAAAGCTCCGGCTCCAGCCCGGCAATCAGCGCGGCTATCGACGGAACAGTAGAAACTTTGCGCTCGCCCTCGCCTGCCGCATCGGCAAGCCGGCCAAGGAAAACCAGATTTAGCGACATTAGCCGCCGGTCATCGACATATGGCGCGCCAGCGCCGGAGCCTGGCCGCGATCGTCGATGGCGAAATGATGCTTCGCAGGCTTGATCTTCATGGCTGCGTCGAGCGCCTCGTCGAGCGCTGCCTGCAGATCGGGCGATCGCATTGCAGCGCGAAGATCGACCCGCTCGTTGCCGCCAAGGCAGGCATAGAGCTGACCCGTCGCTGTAACCCGAATGCGATTGCAACCGTCACAGAAATTGTTGGTGAGCGGCGTGATAAGACCAAGCCTGCCACCAGTCTCGGCTATATCGAAATAGCGAGCCGGTCCCCCAGTGCGGTGATCGCTGGCAGTGAGCGTCCATTGGCTTTCGAGCTGGTCACGCACCGCGGCGAGCGGCAGGTAATGATCGAAACGGTCTTCCTCGACTTCACCGAGCGGCATGACCTCGATCAGCGTCGCGTCAAAGCCCTGCCCGTGTGCCCAAGCGATTAGGTCGGCAATCTCATCCTCGTTGATGCCCTTGAGCGCCACGGTGTTAATCTTGACCGCCAGCCCCACCTCTTTGGCCGCCTGCAAGCCTTCCAGCACTTGCGGCAGCGAATCACGCCGCGCCAGTTTGGCGAAACGCTCGCGGTCGAGCGTATCGAGCGAAACATTGATTCGCCTGATCCCTGCCGCCGCGATGCCTTCGGCGAATTCAGCCAAGCGGGTGGCATTGGTGGTCATTGTGAGCTCTTCAAGGCCGTATCCGATCTTGCGGCCAAGCGCCTGGACCAGTTCCATCATATCACGCCTGACCAGCGGCTCGCCGCCGGTGAGGCGGATCTTGGTGATACCGCGGGCGATGAAGCCCAGCGCCATGTCGTGAAGTTCTTCGAGGCTGAGCACCTCCTTGCGCGGCAAAAAGGTCATGCGCTCGGGCATGCAATAGGCGCAACGCAAGTCGCAGCGGTCCGTCACCGACAGCCGCAGATAGGAGATGCGGCGGGCGAATTGGTCAACGAGAGGTGCACTATTCGTCATTGCGATTCAGATAATAGCGCCTGTGCGCCGTTTCCATCAAGTTTCAGCAGTTGACCGGTCATTCCAGGCGCCTCTTTGAGATAGGCGCTGACTGCCTTAATGGCAGCGTCATCGTCCGCTTCGAGCGCGTTGACGCGGTTCGGCGCATAATCGCGGGCCATTTGCTGCACCGCGGCGAGCCGCCATGCGCGATGCTCGTGGGTGGCCGTTGCGAAGACCAAAAGCAGATCGCCGCCGGAACTGGAAAGTGCATCGCGCACTTTTGGCAGCACCTCGGAATGGAATGCAGCAGCCGCATCGAGCGCTGATTCCGGCCGGGATTCGATGAGGTAAAGCACCGCTCAGCGCCTGTCCCTATGCAGGGTAATACCTATCTCTTCGCCCTTCTCGCTGATCGCGAGCTTGACGATCTTGACCGTTACCGCCTCGACGCGCCGGTCCTGAAGAAACAGCGTCTCGCAGATATGATCGGCCACTGCCTCGATGAGTTTGAAATGTACACCGTCTGGCAAGGCCTGGGTCGCTGCAAACTTCAAATCCATGTAATTCTTGCTGGCCGAGAGCGGCGTCGCAGGCTCATAACGCTCAGCGGGCGTAAGCCGCACAGACACCGAAATCCGCAAAGGCTGCGGTTTGCCGGTCTCTTCCGAATAGATGCCGGTGAGGACATCTGTTTCGAAATTGGCAACCTCAAGGATGAGCGAATCGGCCATAGCGGCGCGTTTACACACTGTTGCGGGATAACTGAAACGCTCTCGCACATGAGCGTCGCGCGGCCATCCCGGCGCAAGGCGACCAGAACCCGAATTCGTAATATCTCCGCGGGCATGTCACCCGTTCACCCAGTGATCCGCTATGGGCTGCTCTAGCCTACGTCTATGGAGCGGCAGTTCACGTCGCAAACATGGCTGACCTGTCTGGCTTCGACTGGGCAAGCGCTCCTCTGAAGTGGCGCCTTCTGGATATTTCCTATCTTGTCCTCGATCTGGGCGTTGTCATTGGACTCCTGATCCGCCCACATGTCGGGTTGGTGCTGTTCGTCGTAGCCGCTGCAAGCCAGATCGTACTCTACACCGTGTTTCGAAACTGGGTCATCGATGTCCCGGTTGAGTTTGCGAGGAGCGACGACCAAATCGCGTATCTCTGGACACTCGTGGTCTTCCATTTAGCAACCTTGCTGATCGTCGGGACAAGTTTCGCATTAAGGCGATGGCATTGCCGCTGACCGATCTCAGCATACCGACGCGCCTCAGCGGTTCGACCAGCGCGCAAATATTGCCGTCGGCAGCATGCGGGCTCCTTCTCCTTCTTCCCACACCGCCAAATCGCCATGTTCGATAGTGCCGGGTAGGTCGGCGAAATGCTCGGCAAGCAGTCCAGCAAGTGCCAGCGAAGACATCCGCACGGCATAGACAGTGAGAAACAGGAACCGGCTTTCCGCGTCGAGCAGCTTGCGGCAATCCCCGATGAGCCCGGGCAAGCCTTCCTCCAGCCGCCAGACCTCGCCGTCCGGCCCGCGCCCGAATTTGGGCGGATCGAGAATGATGCCATCATAGCGCTTGCCGCGCCGAACCTCGCGCGCGGCGAACTTGGCCGCATCGTCGACCAGCCAGCGCACCGGGCGCTCTACCATGCCTGAGAGCGAAGCATTCTGGCGCGCCTGCGCCACCGATTTCTTGCTGGCATCGACATGGGTGACCGGGCCACAGGCTGATAGCGCCAGCGTACCAACTCCCGTATAGCCGAAAAGGTTCAGGCTGGTTGCGTCTGCCTTGCCTTCCAGTTGCCTGCGCATCCAGTCCCACACGGGGGCCATGTCCGGGAAGAAACCAAGGTGCCGGAACGGCGTACATTGTGCGGTGAAGCGCACATCGCGCCATGCCAGCGGCCAGCCTTCACGCGGCACCGGCTGATCGAAGTGCCACCGGCCGCCGCCATCCTCGTCTGAACCGGGCACGAATTCGCCGTGCGCGTTCCAATCCGAGAGGCGCGGCGACCACAGCGCCTGCGGCTCTGGGCGGATGAAGCTGTATTGTCCGTATCGTTCCAACTTGCGACCGTAACCCGAATCAGCAAGCGCGTATTCCTCCCAGCCCTGGCTGGCGAGGATCAGCGGCTGCTGCGCCAGCTCGGCCATCAGGCCTTCGCAGTCGCGTGGCTCGCCACGTAGTCCGCCACCGCCGCATAGTCCCCCGGCAATTCAACGCAGCGTTCCTCGCGCTGGAACAGGTCGCCGATCCGCGCGGGCAGGGCCGGGCGGTTGCCGGTAGCGCGTTCAACCGGGTCGCGGAACTTGGCCGGATGAGCGGTCGCCAGTGTGACAATCGGAACGCCAGCGGGCAAATCGCTTGCGAGTGCAGCGCTGACACCGCAGGCAGTGTGCGGATCGATCAGTTCACCGCAATTTTCCCAGGCCCAACGGATCGCTTCGCTCATCTCGGCGGCGTCGGCACGCCCACTCGAAAACAGCGCCGCGGCACCCTGCTGTTGAGCGTTGGTCAATCGCATCGCCTTGCTGGCCTCGAAGCCGGCCATCTGGTCCGCCAGCGCCGTGCCATCGCGCCCGCCCAACTCGAACAGCAGCCGCTCGAAATTGGAGGACACCTGAATGTCCATCGACGGTGCGGCAGTCGGTGTCACCGTGCCTTGCGAATAGTCACCGCTTGAGAGAGCACGGTGGAGGATATCATTGACATTGGTGGCCACGATCAGCTGCGCGACCGGAAGGCCCATCTGCGCCGCGACATAGCCGGCAAAGACGTCACCGAAATTGCCGGTCGGCACCGAGAACGCCACCTGCCGATGCGGTGCGCCTAGCTGCAAGCCCGCTGCAAAATAGTAGACGACTTGCGCCATCAGCCGCGCCCAGTTGATCGAA
>CAZRVW010000136.1:0-7721 GCA_964603645.1 uncultured Novosphingobium sp.
TCGGCCGTCATGCCTTCGGCGACCAGTATCGCGCGACCGACACGCTGATCCCCGGCCCCGGCAAGCTGCGCATGGTCTGGGACGGCGCGAACGGCGACAAGATCGACCTTGAGGTATTCGACTTCCAGAGCCCGGGCATCGCGATGACGATGTACAACCTGGACCAGTCGATCATCGATTTCGCCCGCGCTTCGATGAACTACGCGCTCGATCTGGGCTGGCCACTCTACATGTCGACGAAGAACACCATCATGAAGCGCTATGACGGACGCTTCAAGGATCTGTTCCAGGAGATTTTCGACAAGGAATTCAAGGACAAGTTCGACGCCAAGGGCATTACCTACGAGCATCGCCTGATCGATGACATGGTCGCCGCGGCGATGAAATGGAACGGCAAATACGTCTGGGCCTGCAAGAACTACGACGGCGACGTCCAGTCGGATACCGTTGCACAGGGCTTTGGCTCGCTTGGCCTGATGACTTCGGTGCTCATGGCGCCTGACGGCAAGACCGTCGAGGCCGAAGCCGCTCACGGCACGGTCACACGCCACTATCGCGAACACCAGAAGGGCAATGCGACTTCGACCAACCCGATCGCCTCGATCTTCGCCTGGACGCGCGGCCTGGTCTATCGCGGCCAGTTCGACGAGACGCCGGACGTGGTCAAGTTCGCCGAAACGCTCGAGCGCGTCTGCATCGAGACGGTCGAAAGCGGCAAGATGACCAAGGATCTGGCGTTGCTGATCGGCCCCGATCAGGCGTGGATGACCACCGAGCAATTCTTCGAGGCGATTGTTGAGAACCTCGAAGCGGAAATGGCCAAGGCCTGATGCCGCAAACCCCTCTCCGCTCCGGGGAGGGGTCAAGCCATCGTCGACTCCACCCGCTCGCGGCGGAGACCGAGGCCAATGATGCGGCCCGGTATTCGCCGCAGTAGCGGGACGCGGTTCAACATCCGCACCGGCCAAGGCGCGCGAGTTATCGGCCTGCCGGACAGGACTGCACCGATAACGTTGTCCTGGGCCAGTTTCTGGCCCCGCTGAATAACCCGCGTGGGCCATTCGCGCCGCTCCTGCACGCGACCCAGCAATGAATCGACATTTTCGCCGCGCGCCAGCGCCGCCGCGAGAATGTTGGCCGCCGCGACCGAATCCTGAATCGCGAGATTGATGCCGATCCCGCCAATCGGACTCATCGCATGGGCCGCATCGCCGATCGCCAACAAACCGGGCCGGTGCCACGACTCCAGCCTGTCCAGCGCCACGGACAGCAGGAACAGGTCATCGGTGCTTTCGAGCCCGCCCGACAGCTCAAGTTCGGGGAACAGCGCGGCGATCTGGTCGCGTAGCCAGCCGATGCCTCGCGCCTTGACCTCATCGGCGCTGCCCTTGGGTATCAGGAATGCAGCCTGCCAGTAGTCGCGGCGGTCGATCAGGACCGCCATCCGCCCGATATCGATCGCCCCGCGCAACACCTCGCCATCGTGTGGCGCCTTCGGCAGGTGGAACCAGAACACGTCCATCGGCGCACCAAGTTTCCTGACCGGCAGCATATCCAGCTTGCGCACGAGCGATCCCCGCCCATCCGCCATCAGTACCAGCCTGCCCACACGAACCTCGCGGCCATCCGAAAGCCGTACCCCGGTTACCCGGCCGCCTTCCTCGATGAAGGCGCTCACTTCCGCCTCCATTTCCAGCCGGAATGCCGGGAAAGCCGCCGCTTCATCCCGGAGAAAATCCAGAAAGTCCCACTGCGGCATCATCGCTATTAAGGGCGCTGGCGTATCCAGATACGAAAGATCGCCGATGGTGTAATCCTTGCCGGCTATGCGAATCTGCGCGCCAAGAACCTTGTCGTGCGGTCGCTCGAGGAACCGCTTCAGCATGCCAAGCTGATCAAGCACTTCCATGGTGGAAGGGTGGACGGTGTCTCCCTGGAAATCGCGGAAGAAATCGCCATGTTTTTCGAGCACCAGGGGCGAGACGCCAGCACGTGCGAACAGGAGCCCGGCCATCATCCCGGCCGGGCCGCCGCCGACAATCACAACATCTGCCTCGCCAATCCCGCTCATGCCGTGACAAATGCTCCGGGATTGCGATAGGAGCAAGCATGGCCGCAGGTGAATTCGCTTCCCCCATGCTTTCAGACGCGCTCGTCATCCTGGGCGCGGCTGGCCTCGTCATTCCGGTGTTCACGCGGTTTCGCATCACACCCATCATCGGCTTCATTCTGGTCGGGCTGCTGGTCGGGCCTTACGGTCTCGGCCGGTACGTGTTCGAATATCCGTTACTCGCCCACGTCACGATCAGCGATCCGGACGGTCTGGGTATATTTGCCGAGCTCGGGATCGTCCTGCTGCTGTTCTCGATCGGGCTCGAGCTGTCGTTCGACAGGCTCTGGGCGCTCCGACGCCTCGTTTTCGGGCTCGGCTCGCTGGAACTGATTGTCTGCGGCGCACTTCTTACGTTTGCCCTTGCCGCCATGGGACAGCCGATACCCGGAGCGATTGCACTAGGATTGGCTCTGGCGCTGTCTTCGACCGCGCTCGTCCTGCGCATTACCAACACCAATACGCCGGTGGGACGAGCGTCGCTCGCGATGCTGCTGTTCGAGGATATCGCCATCGTCCCGATCATCTTCCTGCTGGGCGCGATGGCACCTCATGCCGTGGCCGATGAAGGAAGCTTTACACGAACGCTGGTTGTGGGGTTGCTTGTGGTTGGCGCACTGCTGGTAATCGGCAGGCTACTGCTCCCCCGACTGTTCGCGCAGGCGGCACGGACCAAGAGCCCGGAGTTGTTCCTCGCGGCCAGCCTGCTCGTCGTGATCGCCGCATCGCTGGCCACCGCAGCGGCAGGCCTTTCGCCGATCGTCGGTGCGCTGATCGCCGGCCTGCTGATTGCCGAGACCGAATACCATGCCGAGGTCGAAAACATCACCGAGCCGTTCAAGGGCCTGGCGCTTGGCGTGTTTCTCCTCACCATCGGTATGAGCATCGACCTGCGTGCGGTCTGGCAGAATCTCGGAATGATCCTTGGCGCGACCGTCGGCGTGGTGCTGCTCAAGGCTCTCGTAACAGGGCTTCTGCTGCGCCTGATGGGCGCGCGGCGCGGCACCGCCACCGAAGCCGGCATTCTGATGTCGAGCCCCTCGGAAACCACGCTGATCGTTCTCGCGGCAGCAACCAGCGCGCAACTCATCCAGCCGGGCACCGCGCAGTTTTGGCAGATCGTCACCGCCCTTGGCCTGACCGTAACGCCGATCCTTGCCCTGATTGGCAAGGTCGCCGCGCGCCGGGTCGACTCGATAGAGCCGTTGCCGCAGGCGGACAGCGAAACCGGCGCGCAGCGTTCGATAATTGTCGGCTTGGGTAGGGTCGGCCGGCTTGTGGCCGACATGCTCGACAAGCACGGCAAGGCCTATATCGCCATCGACAGCGACACCGATCTGGTGACCCAGGGCCAGCGCGATGGATACAAGGTCGTGTTCGGCGACGCTTCCAGCGGCAACGCCCTGCTCAGGATTGGTGCCGAGCAGGCGACGGCCGTCATCATCACCGTGGACGAACCTGTTGCCGTGCGCCACATGGTCAAGCGGTTGCGCGCGAGTTGTCCGGACCTGCCGATAATTGCCCGCGCGCGCGATGCCGCACATGCGGCCGCGCTCTATCGCGACGGTGCTTCGCACGCCGTGCCGGAAACGCTCGAAAGCTCGCTCCAGCTGTCCGAAGCGGTGCTGGTGGATCTGGGTGTTCCCATGGGACCGGTGATCGTCTCGATCCACGAAATGAGAGACCGCTTGCGCGACCAGATCATGGAAGAGGGCGAACTCGATGAGCGTCCGACATTACGCTCGGCAACGCTCCAGGAACGCGAAGCCTGAGCCAGGGCCCTGCGCCTGGATCAACTCCGGCGCGTCAGCCGCACAGTCAGGTTGCCCGGACCATTGATTGTCGCAGATCCACCCGGCGGAAGTTCGACCGGCCGTTCGAAGCCAATGGTGTTGTTTCCTCCACCGTCACAAGGATGAACGGCCCGCGTCCATGTCACATTGACCGAGAATAAATTTGGCTGCTGGTTTGAATTGCTCGTGTTGCCCTGCGCCGCCTGTCCCGGACAATTTCCGCCGAATTCACTTTTCGACTGGGAATAGCTTGCATTGCCATAAGGCGCGGCGACCCGCAGCGACCCGGACCAGAGACGCTGGGTGCGCTCAGACAGTTCGATATCGACGACTGCCGCTTCTACCGGCGCACGGGCAGGCTCGATCACATCTGCAATTGTGCGCGCCTCAGTGGCAGACGCGGGCAAGGCGGCCGTGCAAAGCGCCACCAATGCTAAACTGGATTTGAAATGCATGACCGCTCCTCCGCTTTCCAAACGGAGCAATCATCCCGTCATGAGCTTAACAATGCCTTTACCGCATCGATTGCTCCGGCGGCATTGCCGCCATCGGGCCCGCCGCCCTGGGCCATGTCCGGTCGGCCGCCGCCGCCTTTCCCGCCCAGCGCTTCGACGCCCGCACGCACGAGGTCGACGGCGCTGAAGCGGTCGGCGAGATCGTCGGTCACCGCCACTGCGAAGGCCGCCTTGCCATCGTTGACAGCGCAGATCGCGGCCACGCCCGAGCCGAGCCGCTGCTTCGCCTGATCCAGCAGGCCGCGCAGTTCCTTGGCATCGAGACCCTCGATGACCTGGCCCGAGAATTTGACGCCGCCGATGTCTTCGTCTGCATCGGTAGCAACCGATGAGCTGCCGCCTCCAGCGCCGCCACCCAGTGCGAGGGCCTTCTTCGCTTCGGCCAGCTCGCGCTCCAGCTTCTTGCGCTCGTCGAGCAACGCCGAAACACGAGCGGCAACCTCGTCAGGCGCGGTCTTGAGCAGGCCCGCCGCCTGCTTCAGCGCATCTTCACGATCCACAAGCCATTGGCGCGCACCTTCGCCAGTCAGGGCTTCGATGCGGCGCACACCCGAGCTGACCGCGCTTTCCGAGACGATCCGCATCAGGCCTATGTCGCCGGTTGCGCGGACATGGGTGCCACCGCACAGCTCGACCGAATAGGGACGGCCCTCTTCATCCGATCCGGCCCGCCCCATCGAAAGAACCCGGACCTCATCGCCGTATTTCTCGCCGAACAGCGCCATGGCGCCCGCGGCAATGGCATCGTCGGGGGTCATCAGCCGGGTCGAAACCGGCTCGTTGGCGCGGATTTCGGCGTTCACTTCGGCTTCGATCGCGGCAATATCCTCGTCGCTGAGCGCCTTGGGATGCGAGAAATCGAAGCGCAGCCGGTCGGCCGCAACCATCGAGCCCTTCTGGGTGACATGCTCGCCAAGCTTGCGGCGCAGCGCCGCGTGCAGCAGGTGAGTCGCCGAATGGTTGGCGCGGATCGCCTCACGCCGCTCAGGATCGCCGGCGAGGTGCACTGTATCGCCTTTATGGATCGTGCCGACCTCGACCGTAGCATGGTGGGCATGAAGCCTGCCAAGCGGCTTGGTGGTGTCAGAAACGGACAGCCTCAAGCCATCCGCGCCGGATATCCTGCCCGAATCGCCAACCTGTCCGCCGCTTTCACCGTAGAAGGGCGTTTGGTTAGTCAACACGATCACGTCATCGCCAGAGGCCGCGGATTGCACTTCGGCACCGTCGCGCACCAAGGCGACAACTTGCCCGTCTCCGCTGGTCGCGCCATACCCGGTGAACTCGCTCGCACCCTCGCGGTCGGCAATGTCGAACCAGACCTCGCTGTCGCTGGCCTCGCCAGAACCCTTCCAGGCCGCACGGGCCGCCGCTTTCTGCTCGGCCATCGCAGCATCGAATCCGGCGCGATCGACGCCAACACCGCGCTCGCGCAGCGCGTCTTCGGTAAGATCGTAGGGAAAGCCGTAGGTGTCATAGAGCTTGAATGCGACCTCGCCCGGCAAGCTGTCGCCAGAGCCGAGACCCTTAGTCGCCTCGTCCAACAGTTTGAGGCCATTGGCGAGAGTGCGTCGGAACTGTGTCTCTTCGCGCTCCAGCACCTCCTCGATCAGGGCCTGGGCACGCACTAACTCGGGATAGGCATTTCCCATTTCGTCCACCAGTGTAGGAACGAGGCGATGCATGACCGGCTCGCTCGCGCCGAGCAGATGCGCATGGCGCATGGCCCGGCGCATGATCCGACGCAGGACGTAGCCGCGCCCTTCGTTCGATGGCAGCACACCGTCGGCGAGCAGGAACGATGTAGAGCGCAAGTGGTCGGCAATGACACGGTGGCTGGCGCGGTGCGCACCCTCGGCCGCCACATCGATGACGTTCTCCGACGCAGCGATCAACGTGCGAAAGGTATCGGTATCGTAATTGTCGTGGACGCCCTGAAGCACGGCGGCAATGCGCTCCAGGCCCATGCCTGTATCGATCGAGGGATGCGGCAACTCGGACCGCTCGCCATCCGAGCGCTGGTCGAATTGCATGAACACCAGATTCCAGATCTCGACGAACCGGTCGCCGTCCTCATCGGGGCTACCCGGCGGACCGCCGGGTATCTGTTCGCCGTGATCGTAGAAAATCTCCGAGCAAGGGCCGCATGGGCCGGTGTCCCCCATCGACCAGAAATTGTCTGCCGTGGCGATGCGGATGATACGTTCCTCGGGAAGTCCCGAGATACGCCGCCACAGGTCGAAGGCCTCGTCGTCGGTGTGATAGACCGTGACGGTCAGGCGATCGGCAGGCAATTCCCACTCACGGGTCAGCAAGGTCCAGGCATGTTCGAGCGCCTGTTCCTTGAAGTAGTCGCCGAACGAGAAGTTGCCGAGCATCTCGAAGAAGGTGTGGTGCCGCGAGGTATAGCCGACATTGTCGAGATCGTTGTGCTTGCCGCCCGCGCGCACGCATTTCTGCGATGACGCAGCGCGCACGTAGGGCCGCGTTTCCAGCCCGGTGAAGACGTTCTTGAACGGCACCATCCCGGCGTTGACGAACATCAGCGTCGGATCGTTATGTGGAATGAGCGGAGCGGAGGCGACAGCCTCGTGCGCATTTGCCACGAAGTAATCGAGAAACGAGCGGCGAATATCGTTGGTCGAAATCATATGCGCGCCCGATAAGCCACCCGCGCGCACCCGACAAGCGCGAAGGCGCGGTCAGTGTGATCGGAGCAGCCGCGCGCAGGCGTTAGTTGGCGCGAGTTCTCGCAACGGCATGCCGGCGGCAGGGGAGCACCTGCCGCCGGCGAATCCGGAATTTCGCAGGTTCAGGCCTCTTCGCCCTCGGCCTCGTCCTCGGCAATCGGGCCGGTCATCATTTCCTCGGCAAGGTCTTCGTCCTTGCCGCGAATCGCCTTTTCGAGCCGCTCGCAGACCTCGGGGTTCTGCTTGAGATAGTCCTTGGCGTTCTCGCGCCCCTGGCCAATGCGGATCGAATCATAACTGAACCAGGCGCCAGATTTTTCGACCAGGCCCGCCTTGACCCCAAGATCGAGAATCTCGCCGACCTTGGAAATGCCCTCACCATACATGATGTCGAATTCGACCTGCTTGAATGGTGGCGCGACCTTGTTCTTGACCACCTTCACGCGTGTAGCGTTGCCAACGATCTCGTCGCGGTCCTTGATCTGGCCAGTCCTGCGGATATCGAGCCGGACCGAGGAATAGAACTTGAGCGCATTGCCGCCGGTCGTCGTTTCAGGGTTGCCGTACATCACGCCGATCTTCATGCGCAGCTGGTTGATGAAGATCACCATGC
>CAZRVW010000137.1:0-7666 GCA_964603645.1 uncultured Novosphingobium sp.
GCCAAGACTTTCCTCGCGCAGTGCTTTTCCGCCAGCCTCGGCCTCGATTTCGGGCGCATCCAGTTCACGCCGGACCTGATGCCCGGCGACATCCTGGGTTCCAACCTGTTCAATTTCCAGACCAGCCAGTTTACCCTGACGCGCGGCCCGATCTTCTGCGATCTCCTGCTCGCCGACGAAATCAACCGTACGCCGCCCAAGACACAGGCTGCCCTGCTGGAAGCAATGCAGGAGCGACGCGTGACTCTCGACGGGGAGGCCTACCAACTGGCCGAGCATTTCATGGTCGTGGCGACGCAGAACCCGATCGAGAGCCAGGGCGTCTATCCGCTGCCCGAAGCGCAGCTCGACCGGTTCCTGTTCAAGCTGCTCGTGCCCTATCCGAGCGAGGAGGAGGAAGCGCGGATTGTTGCCGGTTTTGGCGAAAACCGCGGGCTGGCGTCGCCCGCCGAACTTGGCATTGCCACGGTCGCGACCCCAGAGCTTCTCAACGCCGCGAGCGAGGCCGTGCGCGGTGTTACGCTGTCTGACGCGGTGACCGAATATGTCGTGCGGCTGGTGCGAGCCACGCGCGAAAGCCCCGATCTGGCAGTGGGCGCAAGCCCGCGTGCCGCGGTCTTGCTGGCTGGCGCCGCACGCGCGCGCGCGGCGCTTGACGGGCGAGACTATGTCCTGCCCGACGATGTCAAAGCGCTGGCAACCGCCGTGCTTCGCCACCGCCTGCTGCTGAGTCCTGCTGCCGAGATCGAAGGCAAGCAGGTCGAGGCGCTGGTCGCCGATCTCGTGACCCAGACCGAGGCGCCGCGCTGACGTGATTCGCCCCACCAGCCTCATCGTGCCGACGCGTCGCGCCGCCGTGGTGCTGGCTCTGGCCGCGCCGCCGGCGCTAGTGATCGGGGCGACAGCCGCCTACGCGTGGATCGTTGCGCCGCTGCTCGGCCTCGCCCTGCTAGTGCTGATCGTGATCGATGCCGTGATCGCGGGGCGTCTGACCGGTCTCGAATTCACGACCGCGCCCGATGCCGAAGTTGGCGAAGCGAGCAGCTTGCAGGTCCGCGCTCTCTTCGCAGGTGGTCCACGCAGCGAGGTTGGCTGCGCTCTGGCCTGCGACTCGCGCCTCTTCGATGGCGGCCGGGCGAGCTTTGCGCTTGATCGCCTGTCCGATGGCTCGGCGCTGGCGGAAACGACTTTCGTGCCCAACCGGCGCGGCACCGCTCGTTTCGCAACGCTGTGGCTGCGCTGGACCGGGCCGCTCGGTCTGGGTGCACGGATGCATCGCGAGGAGACGAACGAGGACGTGCGGATCTGGCCCAATATCGGACCGGTGCGCAGTCCCCCCCTGCAGACTTTCCTGCGCAACGCGCAGGTCGGCCTCATTGCCCGGCGGATGCGCGGCGAGGGCACGCAGTTCGAATCGCTGACCGATTACCAGCCGGGCATGGACCGTCGCCGCATCGACTGGAAGAGCTCGGCGCGTCACGTGCATCTGTTTGCCAAGGAGTACGAGACAGAGCGTAACAACCAGATCGTCTTCGCCGTCGATTGTGGGCAGGCGATGTGCGAGCCGATCGATGGCATGCCGCGCATTGATCGGGCAGTCTCCGCTGCGCTCGCAACTGCCTATGTCGCACTGCGGACGGGAGATCGCGCCGCGCTGTTCGGATTTGCCGCTCGTCCCGAGACGATGAGCCCCTTCGTTTCCTCGACTCGCGAGTTCCACCGACTGCAGCAGGCGGCTGCCGGGCTCGACTATCGGGCGCAGGAGCCCAATTTCACGCTCGCCATGGCAACGTTGGCGGCTCGGCTGCAGCGTCGCTCGATGATCGTGGTGTTCTCCGATTTCACTGATCCCACCAGCGCCGAATTGATGCGCGAGGCGCTGGGTCGCCTCGCCAGCCGCCACCTCGTGCTGTTCGTGACTCTTGAAGACGCCGAACTGCAGGGCATGGCCGCTGCCGCGCCCGACGACATGCAGAAGCTGGCCATGGCGGTGACGGCGGATTCGCTGCTGCGCCAGCGCGAGCTGGTGCGCCTGCGGTTGCGCCAGGCGGGGGCCGACGTGCTCGAGGCGCCTTACGATCAGGTCGGCACGCGGCTGATCGACGCCTACCTCGCAATCAAGCGCGCCGGAGCGATCGGATGAGCGCGCCGCCATCGCAAAACGGCGCGATCGAGGCCGCAGCCCTGCGCTCGGATCGCTTCCGCTTCGAGCGCGAGGCCGACTGGAAGCGGCTTGAAGCGATCGTCGTGCGGATGGAGAAGGGCCAGCTGCGCCGTCTCTCGGATGAGGACGTGCAGGCGCTTCCAGTGCTTTACCGCACTGTCGCCTCCAGCCTTTCGGTCGCACGCGAGATTTCGCTCGACGCGGCAACGCTCGCCTATCTCGAGGCGCTGGTGCAGCGCGCATGGTTCGTGGTCTATGGGCCGCGTTCCTCGCTCTGGTCGTGGCTGCGGGCATTCCTGGGCGGAGGCTGGAGCCGCTCGGTGCGTGCTATATGGCTCGACGTGCTGATCGCGCTGGCGGTGATGGTGGCGGGCACGGCTGCGGGCTGGCTGCTGGTGGCGGGCGATCCCGACTGGTACGGCTCGCTGGTGCCGGGTGGTCTTTCAGGTGGGCGAGTACCGGGTGCGAGCCGCGAAGTGCTCCAACAGACGCTAGAAGCGACGGACGGCAGCACCGGCCTATCCGCCTTCGCCGCCTACCTGTTCAGCAACAATGCGCAGGTCTCGATCCTCGCCTTTGCGCTGGGGTTCGCCTTCGGCGTGCCGACCCTGATGCTGCTGGTGCAGAACACGGTTGGGCTTGGCGCGATGCTGTGGCTGTTTGCCGGGCAGGGGCTGCTGCTCGAATTCGTGGCATGGCTCTCGGTCCATGGCACGACCGAACTGTTCGCGATCCTGCTGGCGGGCGCGTCGGGCCTGCATGTCGGGCGCTCGATGGCTTTTCCGGGTCAGCTTGGCGTGCTCGAAGCGACCGCCGTGGCGGGACGCCGCGCCGCGCAGGTGATGACCGGCGTGGTGATGATGCTGGTGGTCGCCGCCCTGCTCGAGGGCTTTGCGCGGCAGCTGGTGGGCGATTCGCTTGGCCGGTTCGTCATCGGCCTGTTCATGTTGGTCCTGTGGCTGGCCTATTTCCTTGCACTGGGTCGCGGTGGCGAGGAGGAGGACAAGTGAGCCCCGCCGTGCCTGAAAGGCTGCGACGGTCGACCCGCGACCGTGAGCTTGTCACCCCCGAAGGAATCGCGCTGCCGATCACTGTGGCCAGCAAGGGTGCCCGGGCCGGTGCACTTATCATGGACCTCGCCTTCATCACGTTCCTGCAGATCGTGACGATGATCACGCTGGCCTCGATCGCGTTTGGCGGTCTGGCCAATTTCTTCGAGGCCGGCGACAAGGCCGGCGGGATCGGCGCGCTCGAATTCCTTTTCGTGCTGTGGATCATCGCCATGTTCCTGTTCCGTAACGCCTATTTCCTGTTTTTCGAGCTGGGTCCGCGCGGCGCGACGCCGGGCAAGCGGCTTGTGGGCGTCCGGGTCGCAGCGCGCGACGGGGGCAGGCTGTCGGTCGAAATGGTGATCGCGCGCAACCTGCTGCGCGATATCGAGCTGTTCTTGCCGCTGGTTTTCATCGCCTCGGCCGGCGATGAGGATGCGGGTGCCGCGATGCTGGCCGGAGCGGCGTGGTTTCTGATCTTCGCGCTGTTTCCCTTCTGGAATAAGGATCGGCTGCGCGCGGGAGACATTGTTGCCGGTTCGTGGGTGGTGGAGCAACCCAAGCGCAAGCTGGAGGCCGCCATGTCCGCCACACAGGAGGAGGACGTCGATGGAGCGCCTGCCCCAGCCTTCCGGTTTAGCGACGAGGAGCTCGACGTTTACGGCGAGTACGAGCTGCAGACGCTCGAAAGGGTATTGCGCGAAAACCGGCCGGAGGCGCTGGCCAATGTGCGGCAGGCTATCGCCGGCAAGATCGGCCGGACTGACGGCGAGGGCGAGGAACGGGCCTTCCTCGATGCCTATTACTCGCAGCTTCGCGCCCGGCTTGAAACGCGCATGCGGCTGGGCGAGCGCAAGGCCGACAAGTTCGCTTAGGCTTCCGTTTTCCCCGGTCAGGCCAGCTGCCCGGTTTGGGAAATCAGCTGATCTGTGCTAGGTTCCGCCGCCTCAAATAACGGATAAAGGGGGACATCGGATGCGCATTGGAAATTATGTCTTCGATCAGGAGCTGGCTATTGCCATCGGCGAGAAGGCGCTGATGGCCATCGGCATCCTT
Organism: uncultured Novosphingobium sp.; assembly: GCA_964603645.1. Taxonomy (GTDB): domain Bacteria; phylum Pseudomonadota; class Alphaproteobacteria; order Sphingomonadales; family Sphingomonadaceae; genus Novosphingobium. The sequence continues at coordinate 4,270 of CAZRVW010000137.1, forward strand.
ATTGTAACCTGGGCGCTGGCCAAGGCCGCGAAATGGGCCTTTGCCAAGCTTATCGACGCGGTGCCGCTGCTCCAGCGGACCAGTTCAAGCGGCGAGAGCGTCGGCGTTTCGCTCGGCAAGATTGTTGGCCTCTTCATCTGGCTGTTCGGTCTCCTTGGCGTCCTCCAGGTGCTGGAACTCGATGCCGTCGGCGGCCCGATCAATTCGCTGCTCGAAAACGTCGTACGGTTCATCCCCAATCTGGTCGGTGCAGGCTTGCTGCTGTTCGTTGGCCTGATGATCGCAGGTATCGTTCGCGACATCGCGGTGACGGCCATGCAAACTGCCGATCTCGACAAATGGGCGACCAAGGGCGGCGTCGAGAACGTGACCGGCAGCGGCGCGATTTCGAAGACCATCGGCACTGTCATCTATGCCCTGATCGCGATTCCGGTCGCCATCGGTGCGCTGGGCGTGCTGAATATTGCCGCGATTTCGGGACCAGCCAGCGATATGCTGCGCATGATTCTGGAATCGATACCGAACATAATTGCGGCCGCGCTGCTGCTCGGTATCGGCTATTTCATCAGCAAGTTCGTGGTCGATATCCTCAAGGACGTGCTGCCGGGTCTCGGCGTCGATCGTTCCTTGGGCGAGACCGGATTGCTGCCCGACGGGACAAGCGCCTCAGGCGTTATTGCTCGGGTCGTGCAAGTGGCGATCATCCTGTTCTTCGCTATTGCCGCGACCAAGCAGCTCGGCTTTCCCGAGCTGACCGCGATCCTCAACGAAGTGCTCAAGTTGGGCGGTTCGGTGGTGTTCGGTGCGGTGGTGATCGGTTTCGGCTTCCTCATTGCCAATCTGCTTGCCAAGCTGATGGGCGGTGCTGGCGAGGGATCGATGGCTCCAACCATAGTGCGCTGGGCAACGATCATTATCTTCACCTTCATGGGCCTTTCCTTCACCGGGGTTGGCGACATCATCACCGAGACCGCGTTCGGCGCCATGGTGGTAGGCCTGGCCGTGGCCGGCGCGCTCGCCTTCGGCCTTGGCGGTCGCGAATGGGCGGCACGCAAGCTTGAGGAGTGGGACCGCAAGGGCTGATTCCTTCGGCACAATTGCCGGATTGCATGCGGGGCGTGGGATCATGATCCTGCGCCCCGCTTCGTTTGACGATGCCGCAAGCCTTGCGGCATTCGGGCGACACGCCTTCGTCGCGGCCTTCGGGCATTGCTATGCTAGCAGCGACCTCGAACCATTTCTGGAAAAGGCCTATGGCGAACCTGCGGTGCGCGGCGAAATCGCCAACCCCTGGGTGCGCATCCAGCTTGCCACGCAGGACGATGCCATCATCGGCTATTGCCTGATGCACCTCGCGGCAGAATGGCCCGAGCATGCGCGCGGGCAAAGACCGGTCACGCTGCACAGGCTCTATGTCGATCCTGCCCGCACTGGACAGGCAATCGGCACGGAGCTGATGGACTGGGCGCTGTGCGAGTCGCGAAGCCACGGCGCGGACGAAGTGCAACTCTCCGTCTGGAGCGAGAATTCCGGCGCCCAGAGATTCTATCGGCGCTATGGCTTTGAGAAGGTTGCCGACATCGATTTCTGGGTGACCAGCCACCGCGACGACGAGTTTCTATTCTCACTCCACCCGTTGCCTTGCGCGGCTTGATGGTCTGACCTACAGCCCGCGGCGCTATGGGGCCTGACCGCCATTCCCGACTGATGCTGATCGCACTGCTGCTTGTCGCCGCAGCGATCCTGGCGCGTGCGGCAATTCCCTTAGGCTGGATGCCCATGCAGACCGAGCATGGCCTGCGTATGATGCCTTGCCCGAGCCAGGTCCCGATCGCGGTGGCGCAGCCTGAGATTGGCCACGCAGCGCATGGCGCGGGCTCGTTGCATCGTATGGAGCATGGTGCGGGTTCATCGCACGGCAAAGGGCATCATTCGGATTCGTCGCATGACGAAGTACCGCGCGATCCCTGCCCCTTCGGAGTAACGCTCGGCAAGGCCCTGGACTTGCCCGTGCCGTTGGCTCTTGCCGCAATGCCCGCCATCGCTGCGCTTGATATTGCACCGCAATCGGTCACCGCGCGACTGGTCGCCGCACGCGGCCTGCGACCGCCGGCAAGAGGGCCTCCCGTCATCGTTTGACGCTGATTTCCAGAAAATCACTCAAGCGAAAGACAATAGCTATGAAGAAACTGAAACGCGGCGGCGCGCTTGCGCTGCCGATGCTGCTTGCCGTTGCCCCGACGGCGGCCCATGCCGACCACGAGGACAACCACATTATCGCCATCGGCCAACGCGCCGATGAGCACGGCCCTGCCGGAATCATGGGCGAACACGTCCATCGCGGCGGCGAGTTCATGGTCGGACTTGTCTGGATGCACGACGAATTCGGCGGAGCCAACCAGTCCGGAACGCGCACCATTTCCGATCACGACATTGCCATGGCCGGATATACATCCCGCACTAAGTCGATGACGATGGACATGGTGATGCTACACCTGATGTGGGCGCCAAGCGACCGCGTCACCTTCGCGCTCATGCCGATGTGGATGCGCATGGAAATGACCATGCTCGGCATCGGCGCCCATGACGATGACGGACACGATGGAGGCGGCCAGCATGGGGGGCATCACGCTCTTGCACCCGGCGAAACGATGAAACATTCCGTAAGCGGCATTGGCGATACGGAACTCGGCGCGCTTGTCGCATTGTCGCGTAATCCGAAGCTCTCCGCTCATGCCGGGCTAGCCGTATCGATCCCGACCGGGAGCGTATCGCGCAAGGGCCATGACGGCGCTTTCGTGCATTACGGCATGCAGCCGGGCAGCGGCACCTGGGACCTGATCCCATCCTTCACGGTTGGCGGCGGCAGTGACGCGCTGCGCTGGGGCGCGCAGGCGCGCTACAAGTTCCGGGCGAAAAACCGCAACGAAAGCGGGTACCGGCTTGGCGACCGCTTCGATGCGAGCGCTTGGCTGGCCAGGCCGCTATCGCCGACCGCGGCAATCACCGCGCGGATTGCCTATGCTGACGAAGGCAAGATCGAAGGTCACTACAATGGCCCGCACAATCATGCTGCTCCGCCCGACCGGCAGGAGAATTACGGCGGTCAAGTCCTTCAGGCCGGACTTGGGGCGAATGTCGTGATCGGCGGCAACTTGCGGCTTGGTGCCGAAGCCACGCTCCCGGTCTATCAGGACCTCAATGGGATTCAGTCTCCCAAGAATTTCGGCGTGAGCCTTAACCTGTCGCGCATGTTCTGAAGGGCAAATCTGGCCGGGGCGGGCACTTGCAGCCTGACCCGGTCAGAACCATTTCCATCGCCAGAACAGGAGAAGCTGCATCCCCAGGATCGCGGAGCACAGGCCTACCACGATCCAGAACGCCTGAGGGTCATCCA
>CAZRVW010000138.1:0-7662 GCA_964603645.1 uncultured Novosphingobium sp.
AATTTTAGTATTACTTTTTCTATCTTAATTTTTATAGATTAAACTCTCTTAAAAATGAAATCCCAGGATGGCCATCAGGGCGATCAGCAGGTGATCGACGATTTCCTCCTGCCCGACTACGGCCTTGGCGACCTCGCCTCGGATAGCGCCTGCCAGCGCGCCCAGTTCGGCAAGGCTCATCGCGCCGGATGCGGGAGTGGGCTGGTCTGTCATCGGGTCAGTTTCCTCTCGAGCGCATGCAACTCGCGTGCTGCGCCAATGGCCTGGGTAATGCTGCCTGCATTGCGCAGGCGGGCGACGATTTGGGAGAACGGCTGGGAATCGGGCGCACGCGCCGCCAGCGCCCGGTCGATGGCGCGTTCGGTGTCCTCGACGCTCGGCTGCCGGGCAAGTCCCAGCGCGCGGATCAGATTGGTCCTCGCCCGGTCGGCATAGGGACGTGTCACGAGATGCAGGCGATGGGTACGCCGCAGGAAGCCGGCCGAGTTGGCAACCAGCGCGCGCTTGCCGAAAGCAATTGCGCGCGTCGCTTTGCGCGGTGGACCGAAGCGCAGAAACGCACGCCAGGCAATGACCGCAGCGGCAAGCAGGAGGCACAGCGTCGCCGCAAGGAACGGCGGCGTAAATGCAAGCGTGAGCAGGTTGGTGGCGCGGCCATGTCCGTTGAACGTCAGGTCGAACAGGACCGGCATGTCCTCGCCTCTGGTTGCCGCATCAACCAGAAGCAGCGCCAGTCGTGCGTTCTCTTTCCTCGCCAGCCCGTAATTGTCGATGAGATCGGGCTCGAACACCAGAATCAGTGGCCAGCGACTCCGCCCCCGGACAGTCGGCGCGGGACGCTCGAGGGCCATCGCCGCGAGCCTGGGATAATGGCCGCCATCGGCGAGATAGGCTGCGAGAATGCCGCCGTCCGCGCTGGTGACCAGCGGCACCAGCCGATTGCCGCTGCCGGTGAGCACTTTCGCCGGATCGGGCAGGATTCCGCCAAAGCCCTGCGTCTGCCAGCGCGCACCTCCCCCCACCGGACCAATGCCGACACCGACATCATCCAGGAAACCCTGCCACTGCGGGCCTGCCACTCCCGAAAGCACGACCCAGCCCTGTTTGGCCTCGTCGGGCCGCACCGATCGGGGGATCGGCACGGCCTGCCATTTCGGCGTGACGACAATCGTCGGACCCTTGTTGCGATGCCGTTTCACGACCCGGTCGATCTCGTCGCCATCGGCAAAGGCAGGCGGTGTCAGCACCAGCACGCCCTGCTCGTGCCCCGGATTGTCGCTGCGCGCCATCCGCACCTCGCGACCCTGCGCTTCGATCAATCGCGCGAATCCGGCAAAGCCGTTGAGGCCCCTGCCCGCGCCATGGCCGCCGCCATCGTTGGCGCTCCCACCGGTCATACCCGCGCCGATCATCCATAGGAGGGCGACGAACAGCGCCGAGCCGCCCAGCACGAGCAGGAGCGCCGAACGCAGCGAGAAGGGATTGCCTGACGCCGTCTCGCTCATCCCGGCAGCTCCGCCAGGGCAAATTCGGCATAGGCTTGGCGCGCCGCGCTCCAGTCCGCTTCGTCGAGCCGCCGCAGGGCAAACAGGCTGCGTTCGACTCGCTCGGCGATCACACTAAAGGCACTGCGGGCCCGTTCTGGCAGCTTGGGGAAAAGCGCAATTTCGCGCGCGGTGCTCGCGGGCAGCAGCCAGTCTGGCCGCGCCTCGGCAATGTCGGCAACGCTGCGCTTGAGCAGCAGGTGCACCGCATCCTCATAGCGCCCCTCGCCCGCCAGCCGGTCTGCATCGGCCAGTAGCGCGGCTGCAGAATCACGGTCCGGAGACCATACCTCTTCCGGCGCGGCGGGCTGACGCAAGCGCCAGCGCTCGATCAGCGGCGCGAGGAGGAACCACGCAGTCACCAGCGCCATCAGCACGGCAAGCGCGATCAGCACCCATTGCACCGTCGGCCACGACATGCCCAGTGCCCTGCCGAGCGGCTCGAACAGCTCGCGCAACCACTCGTTCAGCCGCTCAAGCCAGCCTGGCGTTTCGGGTGGCGGCTTCGGCTCGACCGGTGCGAACTGGATGTCGCCAGCCTCGCGCATGGTGCGCCAGGCCTCCTCGGGCGAGGGGGCCTGCGCTGAACTCACCCGCGCGGCCGCGCCTGTTCATAGGTGCCGAGAATGCGCACTGCGTCGCAGTGGAAGCCCAGTTCGGCCATCGCCCTGTCAAACGGTGGATCGCCGGGTGCACCCTCGATGTCACAATAGAAGGTCGTCGCTGCGAAGCTCGCACCCTTTTGGTAGCTTTCCAGCTTGGTCATATTGACGCCGTTGGTCGCGAAACCGCCCAGCGCCTTGTACAGCGCGGCAGGCTGGTTCGTCAGTTCGAACACGAAAGTCGTCATCACCGGCTTGCCTTCGAGCACGGCGGGATCGAGCGGCTCTTCGGCCAGCAGCACAAATCGCGTCGTGTTGTCCTCGGCATCGGCGATCCCATCATCGACAATCTTAAGGTCATAGAGCTCGGCAGCGATTCGCGGTGCGATGGCGCAAGCCTGGATATCGCCCTGCTCCTTGACGAAAGCGGCTGCACCGGCCGTATCGGCATAGACCATCGGCACAATGCCGCGCTCGCGCAGATAGTGCCGCGTCTGCCCCAGCGCCTGCGGGTGACTGTAGGCGGCGGCAAAAGGCCCATCAGTCAGTGCCATGACCGTATAGCTGATCGGCAGGAAATACTCGCCGACAATCGAGAGCCCGCTTTCGGGTAGCAGGAAATGGATATCGGCAACGCGGCCGTTCTGGGAATTCTCGATCGGGATGATGGCGCGTGCCGCCGTGCCGTCCTTCACGGCGTCGAGCGCATCCTCGAAACTGAAACAGGGCAAGGGCAGGCACTCGGGATCGTATTCGATCGCTGCGCGATGGCCGTTACAGCCGGGCGCGCCCTGGAAAGACATCGCGCGCGAAGGCTCTTTCGCCGCTGCCTCGGTCATTTGCCTGACGAGAGCCAGGGCCGGTTCTGGATAGGAATGCATCGGAGCAGCGATTAAGCCGCAAGAGCAACAACCGCAATGGCTCTTGCGCTTGTCGGCGTGCCTTACTAGAGCGGCGCGCAAGACCGCTTGGCAGCATTACCTACGGGGCAGCTTCGAATGGAAGACCGTTTCAATACCATCGCCGGCTGGGCGCTGTTCGCCGGCATCGTCGGCCTGGGCCTCAACAGCATCAGCGCGCATTATTTCTCGGCGGACAAGCCGCATCGCCCGCACCACATGGGCTACGAGATCGAAGGCGTCGAAGCCGAAGGCGGTGGCGAGGAAGGCCCGCCGCTTGCGACACTGCTCGCAGAAGCCGATCCGGCCAAGGGTGAAGCCGTTTTTGCCAAGTGCGTGTCGTGCCATACGATCAACGCCGGCGGCGCTACGGGCATCGGCCCCAATCTTCATGGCGTGATGGGCACTGCGATCGGAGCCCATGCCCCCGGTTTCGCCTATTCGGATGCGCTCAAGAGCCACGGCGGCAACTGGACCTGGGAAAACATGGACGCTTGGCTCAAGAGCCCCAAGGCTTTCGCCAGCGGCACCAAGATGACTTTCGCCGGTCTCGGCAAGGCTGAAGATCGCGCTGCTATCCTGGTCTATCTCAACAGCCAGGGTTCGAACCTGCCGCTTCCCGCTGCGCCTGCTCCCGAGGCCGATCCGGCCGAAGGCGAGGCCGATGACGGAGCGGAAGCGCCTGCCGAAGGCGCCGAGGCTCCGGCCGAAGCCGCGGAAGCTCCGGCCGAGTAACCGGCACTCTCAAAAATCACGAAATGGGCGGGGCGCAAGCCTCGCCTTTTTTGTTTCACGCCCCCTTGAAGCCCTTGGCGATCACGTACCATTCCGACGAGCCCTTGCGACTCGCCGGGGGTTTGGCGTGTTTCACGCTGGAAAAGTGCTTCTTGAGCAGGCCGAGCAGCGCATTGTCGGTCCCGCCCGCCAGCACTTTGGCGACGAAAGTGCCGCCCGGCGCCAGCGTGCGAATCGCGAAATCCGCCGCCGCCTCGACAAGTCCCATCGTGCGCAGGTGATCTGTCTGCTTGTGGCCGACCGTATTGGCCGCCATGTCGGACAGGACGAGATCGGGCGGCCCGTCGAGCGCGCCCATGATCGCTTCGGGGGCTTCATCGGCAAGAAAATCCATTTCGAAAATGGTCACGCCTTCGATCGGGTCAGTGGGCAGCAGGTCGATGCCGACCACGCTTGCGGCAGAACAACGCTCCCGCATCACCTGGCTCCAGCCACCCGGCGCGATCCCGAGATCGACCGCGCGCTTTACGCCTTTGAGCAGGTCGAAGCGCTCATCGAGTTCGGCCAGCTTGTAGGCCGCGCGGCTGCGATAGCCGTTCGCCTTGGCTTTCTTGACGTAAGGGTCGTTGAGCTGGCGCGCCAGCCAGCGATTCGAGCTGGTGCTGCGCTTCTTGGCCGTCCGCACCCGTTCGCGCCCGCCTGAACCGCCCCGGCTCATGCGCGCGCCGCCACGGAAGGAAGCCGCTGACCTCCGGGGCCGTCCGAGGCGATCAGGCTGCGCAGGATGCCTTCGCGAATGCCCCTATCGGCAACGCCCAGCCGGTCGGCGGGCCACAGGTCGAGAATCGCTTCGAGAATCGCACAGCCCGCCACCACCAGATCGGCGCGTTCCCGCCCGATGCAGGGCACTTCACGCCGGTCCTCGATGGACAGCGTGGCGAGCCGGGTACTGATGAATCGCATGGAATGGGCCGGGACAATCAGGCCATCGACGGCGCGCCGGTCGTATTGCGGCAGTTCGAGATGCAGGCTGGCAAGAGTCGTGACCGTCCCGCTCGTCCCCAGCAGGCGCAACGGCCCGTCTGAAGTAGCCCGTGCCCGGTGTTCTGCTGTTCTCGCGCCGAAATCCGAGAAACTGTCGGAGACGACCTTTCGCATCTTCGCATAGCGGTCGTCGCGGGCCTGCGCTCCCGGCAGTTCCGCTCCGCAATGTTCGCTGAGCGATACGACGCCCCAAGGCACGGAAAGCCAGTCGAGAATGCGCGGCTCGCCCTGGCTGCTCTCGATCAGCACAAGCTCGGTCGAGCCGCCGCCGATATCGAAGATCAGCGCCGGGCCTGAGCCGGGCTCTAGCAGGACATGGCATCCCAGCACGGCAAGCTGGGCTTCTTCCCGGGCGCTGATGATGTCGAGCGCAATGCCCGTCTCTTCGCGCACCCGCTCGATGAAATCGGGGCCATTCTCGGCCCTGCGGCAGGCTTCGGTGGCGACCGAGCGGGCCAGCGTCACCCGGCGGCGGCGCAACTTGTCCGAGCATACCCTGAGCGCGCCCAGGGTCCGGTCCATCGCCGCATCGCTGAGCCTGCCCGTCTGCGCCAGCCCCTCGCCAAGCCGGACGACGCGGCTGAAGGCATCGATGATGGTGAACGCGTCTCCGGTGGGCCGGGCGATCAGCAGGCGGCAATTGTTGGTGCCAAGGTCGAGCGCGGCATAGGAGCCGCGAAACGCCTGCTGCGTAGCTGGCTGCAGCGGCGGCGGAGCCGGTGCGGCGGCGACGGCAGCCGGAGCTGCTGACCTGCGCCTGCTGGGATTGCCGGCCTTTTTTGATCGGTTGCGCCGGTTACGGCGCTTCGATCCGCGCTTGCCCGAAGGCTGCGCCTGAGCGACCGGCGGAGCATCATCCGCCATGAACTTCTAACTCATTTATATACTTCCTGCCGCTTCCGGCAGTTACCTGACCGTGATGCTAGCGAGCATGTGTCATGCGGGCAAGTGCGGCGACTTGACGGGCAAGGCCACTCCACCTAAAGCGCGCGCCTTACCGATATTGCCCCGTCGTCTAATGGTAAGACTACGGACTCTGACTCCGTCAATTGAGGTTCGAATCCTCACGGGGCATCCAGGTTATTCAGCCACTGTCGGATTGCATGAAGTCTGACTCAAATTTCAAAAGAATGACTCCAGGGGAATTCCGATACCTGACAGGACGTTATTACGTCGCAGGGACCCGGTTACGAAATTGCAGGGGCTGCTTGCCGCAGGGCTGAACTAGCGCATTAAGTGACTGATTTTTCAGAAGGTACGGAACGTCTCGATTTAAGAGCACGGATGGCGACAAGTGGACATTCCAGTGAGCCAATCAAAATGTCAGCTAGGCGCCCTAACAATAGACATTGGAGGCAAAGATCGCCATTCCCGAAACCTGACATTTGAAGCGTATGCCATCCGCGATGCAATCGACATTGAGGCTAGCTTGTCCCGCCGCAATTTGTGCCTGAACAACCTTAATCATCGAGGCGAATGGAATACTGACTCTCGTTGAATGCCCGCGTGTCGGCGATCATCAATCGAGAATATTTTTCCGCTTGTGAGGAGGCCTGATTCATGGGCCTCATGAGCGGTCTGCAAGGCAGTGATTACTCAACTTGTGATCGACTTCAAGGACAGGGAGCACTAAACTGCGAACCGGATCACAAAGCACTTGAGCCGGATCGCATCAGCCGAGATTTTCGAGCAATGGCCGGCCCATACGGAGATGCGCTCCGGTGGTCAGGCCGGCAACGGGCCTCCAAATCTCAGGAGCGAGCATGACGATCGTCGATCCATGCTCGAACCAGCCCATCTCTTCACCCTTGGCAAATCTGGTTGAGACATTTGCGGTGCGCTCGCCGCCTTCGCGAAGGCCGCGAGCTTCGTCCAGGAAGGGCAACTGAATGCTCGCCACCAGCACCGCAGCGACCGGCACCAGCGCAATCCTCGATTGATCGACGCAAAGCCTAGCGTGAATCGGCGCACGCTCGTTGCGGCAATAAAGCCTCTCGATGCGCTTGAGTGTGGGCGGATTCACGTTCCAGGTGTCGCCCGAGATGTATCGGACCTTTTCGACAATCATGTCGTGCGGCGCATGGAAGCGATGGTACATTCCCGCAGTGAGCCGCAGCGTGACGTACCAGCCGCCTTCCCACTGCGCAGCGACGGCATCATCTCCGAGCAGGTCGGCGACTGAATAGGCCATGCCCTTGATTTGTAGCGCCATGCCGTTTTCGATGCGCCCAAATGCGCCGACGATGGCGTCGCTCGGCGCGGTCAGTACGGCGGGATCTGCATCGACCGGGCGGGCGCCCGGCCTGATTGCGCGCACGAAGGCGGCGTGGAGCGAAGCAAAGCGGGTTTCGCGCGAATCTGTCAGATCAACGTCACAAAAGAAGCGCCATAGGGCAATCGAGAGACGGGCGACGAGCGGGTTTTCGAGCTTGCTGAACCAGCCCATGAAGCGAGTGCAGGCATGGCGCGGAATACGGTTGGTCAGAAGGAAGTTGAGTTCCTCGGCCTGAAAGACCCTACGGATCGATTTGCGCAGGCTCATGCAATGCCGCTCCCGATGGCTCCGAGGAGACTGACGTGACCAGAAATCGATTTGCGGCAGGCGTTTTGCTGGCACCGCTCGGCGCGCTGCTTGGCGTAAAGGCATGGGAGCGCCTGCGCCTCTCGCGCGCGAAGCACGGTTCACTGGCCGGGCACCCGCGCACCGCGAAGCGACTGGCTGGGCAGATGCCGTTTTACGAGTTCGACCGCGACGAATTCTTCCGTGCCGACGATGCCCCCGAATGATCTGCCCCCTTCTGAGTGGCCCAATTTCTATTTTAGAATTGGCCACAAAGG
>CAZRVW010000139.1:0-7574 GCA_964603645.1 uncultured Novosphingobium sp.
CGTTCAGCCTTGAGAATCCGTACGTCATCGTCGGGCTGTTGCTCGGCGCATTGTTGCCGTACCTGTTCGGCGCGATGGGCATGACTGCGGTTGGCCGCGCGGCGGGCGATGTTGTCATCGACGTGCGCGATCAGTTCAAGAACGACCCGGGCATCATGGCCGGCACGAGCCGTCCCAACTATGCCAAGACGGTCGATCTGGTGACCAAGGCGGCGATCAAGGAAATGATCGTTCCGTCGCTGCTGCCGGTCCTTGCCCCGATCGTGGTTTATTTCGTCATCACCGCGATCGCTGGACAGGACAACGGCTTTGCCGCTGTCGGTGCATTGCTGCTCGGCGTGATCGTTGGCGGTATCTTCGTTGCGCTGTCCATGACTGCCGGTGGCGGTGCATGGGATAACGCCAAGAAGTACATCGAGGACGGCAACCATGGCGGTAAGGGCTCGGACGCTCACCATGCCGCGGTTACGGGCGATACCGTCGGAGATCCCTACAAGGATACCGCGGGCCCTGCCGTCAACCCGATGATCAAGATCACCAACATTGTCGCGCTGCTGCTGCTCGCGGCGCTGGCGGGCCACTGATCAAACGGCCTTTTTCAGGTCGAAGACCCCGTCCGGAGCGATCCGGGCGGGGTTTTCGATTCGTGTTAACCGTTTGCGTCGCCACTGCTTCGGCATGGGACTCGCCCCAAAACCTTAGGAATTTGGTGACCTGCCAGTGCTAAACCTCGCGCTCTTCCCTGCAGGAAGAGGTTAAGCGAGGAACCATCTGACGTGGCGACCGAGGCCGTCCAACTCACGCCCAACGCCAAAGGCTACGCTGGAACTGCGTCCGCAGCGCCAAGCCACGCGATTGACGCGGTATCGTGGCAATCGCTGGCGAAGGACGTGCGAGCATGGGACGAACTGGCCGAGCCGCCCGGCCATCTTTTGCAGATATTGGGCAAGCAACAAGTTGTCCTTCGACTGAAGATCGCTCCCTAGCCGTGCAGGATCGTAATTCTGGCCTATCCGCGCGAGCAATTCCTCATTGCCGGGAAACTGCAGTTCGCAGCTTGCGCCGGCGCCAACTATCAGCGTGGTGTTGCTGCGTATCATTGCGTGGCCCGGCTCCGTCCCCGGCGAGAGGGCTCAGATGCGCTCCCGTCTAGGGGAGAATACGACGAGTATGGTTAAGATTGCCTAACCATGACCCACACGTTCCAATAATTGCAGGGATTTAACCTGCCGGATGATAGAAATCGTAGATCCTTCGCGCCACTGCCCCGCTGATTCCCGGGGTGCGCTGAAGATCCTCAAGCGAGGCAGCGCGAACCTTGCTCGCCGTGCCGAAATGCAGCAGCAGCGCCCGCTTGCGTGACGGGCCAATGCCGGGAATCTCATCGAGCGGGCTGGCCTGAATCGCTCGACTGCGTTTGGCGCGATGCGCGCCAATCACGTAGCGGTGCACCTCATCTCGCAGGTTTTGCAAGTGGAACAGCACCGGCGAATTGACCGGCAGCGTCTTCTCGCGCCCGTCTGGGAAATGAAAAACCTCGCGTCCTTCCCGCCCGTGGTGCGGACCCTTGGCAATGGCGATGAGAGGCACATCCTCGACACCCAGCTCTTCCAGGGCCTCCTTGACCGCATTCATCTGCCCTTTGCCGCCATCGATCAGCACCAGGTCCGGCCACATGGCCACACCATCCCCGGATTGCCGCTCCCTGTCCGGGTCTTCCTCGAGCGCCCGACCGAACCTGCGGGTCATCACCTCGCGCATCATCCCAAAATCGTCGTCGGTCTGCGCGGTCTTGATATTGAACTTGCGATATTGGTTCTTCACGAAACCTTCAGGCCCGGCGACCACCATCGCGCCGACCGCCTTGGCCCCTTGAATGTGGCTGTTGTCGTATATCTCGATCCTTTGCGGCACTTCCGGTAATTCAAGGAACTCGGCTATTTGCTCCAGAATCCTGGCCTTCGATCCACGCTCAGCCATGCGCCGTTCGAGCGCCTCTGCGGCATTGCGGCTCGCCTGATCGAGCAGACGACGCCGTGTTCCGCGCTGCGGCACCGAAATCTCGACCTTGCGCCCTGCGCTTTCGGTAAAGGCCTCCTCGAGCAGCGCCGCTTCAGGCAAATCCCTGTCGACCAGAATCAGCCGCGCGGGCGGCACTTCCTCATAGAATTGCGCGAGGAAACTCTGCATCACTTCCGCCTCGCTCAGACCATCGGTATGGCTGGGAAAGAACGCCCGGTGCCCCCAGTTCTGCCCACCGCGAATGAAGAACGCCTGCACACCTACCTGACCGCCCTTGGTGGCGAGTGCAAAGATATCGGCCGTGTCGATCCCTTCGGCGTTAATCGCCTGCGAGCCCTGGATGAAGGTCGCGGCGCGCAGCCGGTCACGCAGCATCGCCGCCCGCTCGAAATCCAGCGCCTCGGCAGCCTCGGCCATCTGCGCCTCGATCTCGCGCTGAACAGCGCTGGACTTGCCGCCAAGGAAGTCTTTCGCCTGCCGCACCAGATCGTCATAGCCCTCTTCGTCGATCCGCCCCACGCAGGGCGCGGAGCAGCGCTTGATTTGGTAGAGTAAGCAAGGCCGATCCCGCCGCGAAAAAAACGAATCAGTGCAACTTCTTAAGAGGAAGAGTTTCTGTAGTGCATTAATCGTCGTGTTGACCGAACCGGCGCTGGCAAATGGGCCATAGTAGTTACCCTTGGCGTGCCTCGCCCCGCGATGCTTCATGATCCTTGGAAAGGCATGATCCGACCGCAGCAATATGAAAGGGAAGCTTTTGTCGTCGCGCAGCAGCACATTGTAGGCTGGGCGATAGCGCTTGATGAGCTGTGCTTCGAGCAGGAGCGCTTCGGCCTCGGAATTGGTGGTGACGATCGTCATCGACCGTGTCTGACTCACCATCCGTTGTAATCGCGACGGCAGACGTTCGACCTGCGTGTAATTGCCGACTCGGTTCCGCAGAACCCGCGCCTTACCGACATAGAGCACGTCGCCGCGTACGTCGTTCATGCGATAGACGCCGGGCTTGGCCAGAAGCGTGCGCACCGTTTCACGGATGACTTCTATGCCCTTCTGGAGATCCGGTTTGTCGGAACCGCGCACGGCATAGGTCTGACGCTCCTCGTTGAAGCGTTCGGCGCCCTTGGAATTGGGCGGGGTCCCGGCTGGCGTGCGGCTCATGACAAGCAGATAGGGCCTGCCCCGCCAGATTGAAAAGCCCTGCGGCGCGTCTTGTTCAGAACATCTTTCGCAGATCGATGCCCACCACTCTGCCCTGCGGATCGCGATAGGCGCGCTGGTAGGCAAGCGGGATCACCCCCGCCTCGTCTGTCACTTTCTGGCGGGAGTCGAAGATATTGTCGGCCGTCAATGCTATGCGCAGCCCCTTGAAAAAGGGCACTTTATCGACCAGCCCCTGCCGCATGCCGATGTTGATGAACAACCGGGCATTCGCCACGAAAGTGCTGCCGAAGCGCAGGTCCGAAGAGTCAGGCGCGCCGCTCGACAGGACCGTGGCGGGTGCTGACCAAGAGCCTCTCAGACGCAGCCCTAGACCATTCCTGAACGCGCCACCCTCGAAAGCGATCTCATGTCGCGGTACGCCGCCAGTCGCAATCGCATCACCGGCGAGTTGGTCCAGCACCGGACCACCCTGGGCAATCGTCACCTCGTCAGTGAAGCGCACGGTGTGATAGACCGACAGGTTCCAGCGACCGCCGGACGGTCCGCCGCGCCCGAACGGCATTCTTTGCCGACCAGCGGCTTCGCCGCGACCGCGGGCTCCGTCAGCGCCACTCTCGCAACGCTGCTTCTGCTTCGAAAGACGACCTGAAAGATTGATGCCCCAGCGCAGTCGCGAACTCTCGACGCGCGAGAACGTTACTGGACGCCGGTCGATTGCAACCAGTGCGCCGGTTGCATCGCGGACCGCTCGCCCCGGAAAGGCCGCCTCGATTGCAGGCGTGAGCAAGGGGAATGACTGCGTGACGTCGTTCGAACGATTCCGGAAATATTCGACAAGGAGGTTTGAGCGGCGCAGGAACGGCAAATCCCAGTTGGCCGAGATCTTCCAGTCCCGCTGCTTCTCGGCGATAAGATCAGGGTTGCCGCCGCTTGTCACCGTAACCGATGCCGCCTCTCCGCGTGCGAAATCGTACACCGGGACATTGAAGGCTACGATGCTAGGCGCACCGAGCTGCGACAGGCTCGGCGCGGCCTCGTTGACGAGATAACTCGCTTGCAGGGTCAGCTTCTCAGTCGGCTTCCAGATCAGGCCAGCGCTCCAATCGCTGAGCGTTCCGAAATCGGACAAATGATTGATCCCGGCGCTGGCGTTGAACGACAGGTCGCCGATGGCGGCGAGGACATCGTTCTTTCGGCTGGCGATCGGAAGAGACAGATTCGCGCCCGCGGTCACATCGCCGCGCTTGAGCACCGCTCGAACGATCCCGTCGCGCGAATCCCTGTTGTCGCTGCGGTCGAAATCGAAGCCCGCGTTCACGGTCAGCGAGGCATCGCCTGCGGGCAATACAAACGGGCGCCCCGAAAGCGTGGCGAGCGAAGACAAAGAAACGTCCTTGGTTTGCGCCAGATCGCGTCCCGCCGCCGTCCCGCCAGGCAGATCGTTACGGGTGCTCGCATCGGAATAGGAAGCATCACCAGTCAGGCTCAGCTGCCAGTCGCCCAGTGGCTTGTTGAGCGCAAGGCCTGCCTCCAACTGGTCCGTGCCGCTGTCGCGTTCCAGGCTTCGCAATTGCTGCGGGGATGCAGTCAGCAGCAGGTCATCAAGTCCCTGCAATGAGCGCGAATCGGTGCGCGTATAAGCCGCGTTCGCGCTCAGCGATCCGCCAATCGCGTCCTTGCCAAGTCCGGTCGACCAAGTGCCATTGAGCGTGATTTCACCGGTCGCGGGCGCAAGACTACGATAATCTCCGGGATCCACTCCGGACGGGACTGAAGCGAGGTCGGAAGGATCCTGAATAATGGAACGCTCTGCCTCGGTGAGGAGCGTAGTATCTACGATCTTGGCTTCGAGGTTCATGCGATGCGGCCCGTCGATGCTCAGAAAGCCGGCTTCCAGTTCCGTGTTCACAAATCCGCCTCGGGTCGGGACATTGTACTCGCCCGCGACTTGCTTGCTCGAAAAATTGTCTTTCAGGATGAAGTTGACGACGCGCTGATCCGGCGGATAGCCGAAACGCAGCGCCACTTCCTCGGGCAGCACTTCCATGCGTCGGATCGCTTCCGGGGGAATCGAGCGCATTTCGCGGTAGCTGGATATGCGCTGACCGTTGAGCAGAATGACGGGATGGCCACCGCCCCTACCCCTGCCGCTTCCTGTCTGCGGACTGACCGCATCGAGCAGTTCAGCAATCGAACCGGCGCTGTAAGCAGTAATATCCGCCTCATCCAAGGTCAGGACCGGTGGAATATCCGTGTCGATCTGACCGGCCAGACGCGCAGCGATGACGACAATATCGACGCGCTGGGCTTCGCGATTGTCGAGTTCGTTATCGGTGCCTGTGCCGAGATCCTGCGCGAATAGCGAAGAGGTTGCAAAAAGTGCCAGCGAGATTGGGCCGAGGAAACGCAAGAAAATCATCCTTCGCGACGAAAAATCCATCCCGCCAAGGCATCCCCTCTGCTAGAATCGACCAAAGCTGCCGTAAATTCAATGGGATCTCGCGTATCATTTTGTCGCGTAACCCTAACGAAAGCAAGAACGCCCAGTCTTTCCTTTTCGGCAAGTCGCGGCTATGGCGCGCCGCTATGACGCAGAAAAGCACCGGAATCTGATCGCGCATGGCGAAAGAAGAACTACTCGAGATGCGCGGCAAGGTGGTCGAACTCCTGCCCAACGCAATGTTCAGGGTCGAACTTGAGAATGGCCACGAAATCCTTGGCCACACCGCAGGCAAGATGCGCAAGAATCGCATCCGCGTACTCGTCGGCGACGAAGTGTTGTGCGAACTGACCCCATACGACCTCACCAAGGGGCGCATAACCTACCGCTTCATGCCCGGCCGCGGCGGCCCCGGCCAATTTGGCTAGCCCAGCGCCAGGTCTGATCCTGGCATCGGCAAGTCCACGCCGTCGCGATTTACTGGCGCGCATAGGCATCGAACCTGTCGAAATACGTTCGGCCGACATCGACGAGACCCCGCGCAAGGGCGAGCGTCCGCGCGACTACGCCGTGCGCATGGCGCGTGAAAAGGCGCTGAGTTCGCCCGATGCTGAAGAATTCGTGCTGGCCGGCGACACCGTGGTTGCGGCGGGCCTGCGCATATTGCCCAAGGCAGAGACTGAAGCCGAGGCGCGGCGCTGCCTCGAACTGCTTTCGGGCCGCCGCCATCGAGTCCTCTCCGCAGTCGCGCTGCGTTACCCGGATGGCACGCTGCGCGACAAATTGAGCGAGACAGTCGTGCGCTTCAAACCCCTCGCACCCGACGAAATCGCGGCCTATCTTGCCAGCGGCGAATGGCACGGCAAGGCAGGCGGCTATGCGATTCAAGGTGCCGCTGAGGGCCTGATCGCGTGGATTTCGGGTAGCCATTCAGGCGTCGTCGGGCTTCCGCTTTTCGAAACACGGGCGCTGCTGAAGACAGCAGGTTTTCCCATTGCCTGAGTGGCTAGTCGAGCAGGGAATCGGTGAAGACCGCGCCATCCTCCTGGACCACGACCGTGTGCTCGCTGCGAGGATTGACTGGCCGGGCGCGCTCGCTGCCGGTCAGGTCGAGGAGGCCGTGTTGGTCTCTCGGGCAAGCGGCTCGAGGCGCGGCACCGCGCGTTTCTCCAGCGGCGAAGAGGCGCTGGTCGATCGCTTGCCCGGCGATGCCAGCGAAGGTGCATCGATCAGGCTCGAAGTGCACCGGCCCAGGACGAGCGAAAGAGGTCGGACCAAACTGGCGCAGGCCCGCCCGACCGACCTTGCAGTCCGCCCTGCCCCGCGCCTTGTTGAAACACTTCCGGCGCACGCTGCGCCAGCGAGACTTATCCGCCAGTTCCCTGCTGGGCTCTGGGAGGAATTATGGATCGAAGCCTGGGCAGGCATTGTCGACTTCGCGGGCGGATCGCTCCATTTCTCGACGACCCCGGCCATGACCCTGGTGGACATCGATGGATCATCGCCGCCTCGCGACCTGGCACTTGCCAGCGTCGCGCCGCTATCTGACGCGCTGCGACGCTTCGATCTGGGCGGTTCGATCGGCATCGACTACCCAACACTGGAATCAAAATCCGACCGCCGCGCGATCGATGAAGCGCTGGAAATCGCGCTGGTCGATTGGCCGCATGAGCGCATCGCAATGAACGGCTTTGGCTTCGTCCAGATCGTCGCGCGGCTGGAGCGTCCCAGCCTGCTTCACCGGATCGGCCAGAATCGGGTTGGCGCGGCGACACGCCTGCTGCTGCGTCGCGCGGAACATGTCACGCAACCCGGAGCGCTGCTGCTGACCTGCCATCCCGCGATCAAGGCGCGGCTTTGGCCCGAATGGCTGGAGGAGCTGGCGCGCCGGACCGGTCGCGAAATCAGGATCGAAAGCGATCCCGCCCTTGCGATCGAGGGCGGCTTC
>CAZRVW010000140.1:0-7526 GCA_964603645.1 uncultured Novosphingobium sp.
TCTGGCGCGCGCGCGCGCGGTTGGCAGGCGCGCGGTCGGCATGTCGCGTGCCACGGTATGGGAAAGCGCCGAGGCGGTGCTGCGAGCTGTGACCCGCCTTTACGAGCGTACCCGCTTCGATCTCGACGGCAAGCGCGACGCGAGCGTGGCAATCGAGCGGCAGGACCTCGACGAAATTCTCGGAAACCTCATCGAGAATGCTGCCAAGTATGGTGGCGGCTCGGTATTCCTCACAATCGACGCCGATCGAGCCAACACGGAGCATTGCGAAGTCTGGATAGAGGATGACGGCCCCGGCATTCCCGAGGAAGAGCGCGATCGCATCTTCGATCGCGGTGCGCGGCTCGATACCGAAAAGCCGGGGACGGGGCTGGGCCTCGCCATCGTGCGCGATGTGGTGCGCATCTATGGTGGCGATGTCGAACTCGACGAGAGCGAAGACCTTGGCGGTTTGCTGGTCAGGCTGAAACTGCCGAGGGTGGCGGGGTAGTAGGTCCTCAGGTCATCCCCTTGCCCACGGTTGCGCGGACGGGAATTCCCTCTGGATCGAAGTCATCCAAACAGAACACGTTGACCCCGAAGAAGTCGGGCGTGACCCGCTTGCGGTGGAACGGATAGATGCCGCAGGTCTTGCAGAAGAAGTGGCGCGCCGTGTGGGTGTGAAACCGATATTCCGTCAGATTGTCTTCGCCTCCATGGATCGTCACGCGATCCTCCGGAGCTTTCACCATCAGAGCAGTCTTGCGGCGGCAGATCGAGCAATCGCAGGTCGTCAGCTCGGGAAAATCGGTTTCGATTGTGAAGCGCACCGCGCCGCAATGGCATGGCCCATCATAGCGCGCCATCCGCCGAGGCACTGTCTAGGCGCCGCCCTGCGCCTGTTCGTGATGACGGATCACTTCCTGGATGATGAAACGCAGGAATTTTTCAGAAAACTCCGGATCGAGATTGGCTTGTTCGGCAAGGCCCCGCATTCGCGCGATCTGCTTCTCCTCGCGCGCCGGATCGCTGGGCGGAAGCTTCATTTCGGCCTTGTAGGCGCCTACCGCCTTGGTGATGCGGAAGCGTTCGGCCAGCATGTGGATGAGCGCGGCATCGATATTGTCGATGCTGGAGCGGTATCCGGCAAGCACCGGGTCGCTCGCGGTCGAGGCGGTTGCGTCTGTCATTGCACGCATGCGGCTAGCAGACCGCCTTGCCACTTGTCATCGCCCAATTGCACCTGCTGCAACTGCAGCATTCAACCTTTACACTTGCCATTGCCTCGCCAAAGCGCGATGCGCCGCGCCATGAGTGCCGAAGTCGTCCAATTGCGCCCCGGAGCGAGTGAGCCGTCGTTGCAGCCAATGCTGTCGCTGACCGCGCCCGGCATGAATGCGGTCAACGCTGTGATCCTCGAGCGGATGCAGAGCGAGATTCCCCTGATTCCGGCGCTGGCGGGCCATCTTATTTCGGGCGGCGGCAAGCGCATGCGGCCGATGCTGGCGATCGCCGGGGCTGAATTGTGTGGCTATCAGGGCACGCGCCACCACAAGCTGGCGGCCGCGGTCGAATTCATTCACACCGCGACCCTGCTGCACGACGATGTCGTCGACGGCTCCGACCTCAGGCGCGGCAAGGCCAGCGCCAACATCGTTTACGGAAACCCCGCGACGGTGCTGGTCGGCGATTTCCTGTTCAGCCGGGCTTTCGAACTGATGGTCGAAGACGGCTCGCTGCGTGTCCTCAAGATCCTGTCCGCCGCCAGTGCTATCATCGCCGAGGGCGAGGTCGATCAGCTGACCGCCCAGCGCCAGATCGAAACCAGTGAAGAACGGTATCTCTCCATCATCGGAGCCAAGACCGCCGCGCTGTTTGCCGCCGCCTGCCGGGTTCCCGCGGTTCTTGCGGAATGCTCCGATGCAGAGGAGCGCGCGCTGGAGGACTATGGCCGCAATCTCGGCATCGCCTTTCAGCTGGTCGACGATGCGATCGATTACGATTCGGACAGCGGCGAATCGGGCAAGGAGAAAGGCGACGATTTCCGCGAAGGCAAAATGACCTTGCCGGTGATCCTTGCCTATGCGCGGGGAGCCGAGGAAGAGCGGGAATTCTGGCGCGATGCCATCGCCGGTTTCCGCACCGATGACGAGGATCTGGCCCACGCGGTGGAGCTTATCAACCGCCACGATGCCGTGCTCGCCACGCGAGAGAGGGCGCGCTACTTCGCACAGCGGGCCATCGATGCGATTGCCTGCTTCCCGGCTGGCGAGGCGCGCAACGCAATGGCGCAGGCGGCTGAATTCGCGGTGGCACGCCGCTACTGACTCGTCGTGAGCCGCCGAACGGCGCCCCCGAAACACATATCTGTATATATGGAAGTGGCCGGTTTCCGGGGGCTTGAGTTGTCAGCGCGCCGGATTTGAGTCACCTTGCCCTCCACGATAAGGCACCCGCACCATGACCATCGCGACCTTACAATGGCGCGGCTCGTGGGCGGGAAGGGGAGAAGCCGCAAGATGTATTATCCAGCAGCCTTGCCCAAACAGATCACCCTGTCGGGGCTTGAAACCGAATATTTCGATGAGGGGTCCGGCCCCGTCGTGCTCTACCTGCACTGCAGCGAAGGCCCGAGCCCTGAGCTTGCCCTGATCGAGACGCTGACGAAGACGAACCGGGTAATCATGCCCGCGCTGCCCGGCTTCGGCACCAGCGAGAAGGCATCGTTCATCAAGACTGTCGATGACATCTCCTATGTCGTGCTCGACCTGATCGAAACTCTGGACCTGACCGACATCACCGTCGTCGGCAGTTCGCTGGGCGGCTGGCTGGCAGTTGAGCTGGCGACCAAGGCAAGCCCGCGCATTGCCCGGCTGGTGCTCGACAATCCGCTTGGCCTGCGATTCAAGACCGATCCCACCGAGCGCGAGTTTCCCGATATTTTCCAGGACCTGCCTGCGCAGTGGAGCGGCTATTTCTCGGCCAGCGAACCGATGGACGGGCGCGATTGGCCTTCGGTCGAGCGTGACATTGCCCTGCGCGCCGCGCGCAGCCGCGAGATGTTCATCAAGGTGGGCTGGTCGCCCTACCTTCACAATCCGAAGCTTGCCGGCCGCGTGCATCGCGTCACCGTGCCGACGCTCATCCTGTGGGGCGATCAGGACAAACTTGCTACCCGCGAATATGCCGAAGCCTATGCCAAGGCGCTGCCGAACGCTTCGCTGGAAGTCGTCGCGGGCGCAGGCCACTTCGCTTTCCTCGACAAGCCCGATGCCGTTGCCAGCGCCGTGCTGGCCTTTTCCGGCAGTAAGCAGAACGCGTGAGATAGGAACGAAACGATGGACGTCTATTTCTTCTCAGAACAGTCGCATTACCCCGCCTGGGGCAAGTTCGATGGCATGTTGCGTGGGGACATCCCCAACAAGCACGGCGATCCCACGGTCTCCGGCAAGCTGCTGAACGAATACCTCGACATGTATCAGCTGGCCGATCAGGTTGGCATGAACGTGATGGTCAATGAGCACCACATCGCCTCTACCTGCATGAACAATTCGATCACGCTGACGCTTGCGGTGCTGGCGCGCATCACCAAGAACGCGCGCCTGCTCGGCTTGGGTTCGATTATCACCAACCGCCCCGATCCGATCCGTGTCGCCGAGGAATACTCGATCGTCGATGCGATTTCGGGCGGCCGGCTTGATATGGGCCTGGTCAAGGGTGCGGGCTGGGAGCTCTACGCCTCCAACGCAAATCCCTCGGGCGGCATGGACCGCTTCTGGGAAGCGCATGACCTGATCCTGGCCGCCATGACCCGGCACGAGCCATTCAGTTGGGAAGGCGAGCATTTCGACTATCGCTGCGTCAATCTGTGGCCGCGCCCGGTGCAGCAGGATCATCCGCCGGTCTGGTTCACCGGCAACAGCCCGGGC
The DNA here is from genome assembly GCA_964603645.1 of uncultured Novosphingobium sp. Classification (GTDB taxonomy): domain Bacteria; phylum Pseudomonadota; class Alphaproteobacteria; order Sphingomonadales; family Sphingomonadaceae; genus Novosphingobium. The sequence continues at coordinate 3,909 of CAZRVW010000140.1, forward strand.
AGCGCCAAGCTCACCGCGCCCAAGGGCTATGTGAACGCGGCCTTCCTTACCGGCCCGGCAGTTAGGCAGACCTTCGACGCCTATCGCGAAACCTATGAGGAATGCCACGGCCACAAGGCGCATCCCGACCGGCTGGCCTATCTTGGCATGGTCGCCTGCTCGCGCGACAAGGCGCAGACCGAGCGCAATATCGAAGCGGCCTTCGCCTATCTCGCCAGCGTCGCCAGAATGCGACCGGCCCATGTCAATCCACCGGGATATTCGCACTATCAGGCGATCACCTCGATGATGCAGACTCCCCCAGGTGCCGGCCCAGGCGGAATGGGCGGCGGGGCCACCAGTGCCGACGATCTCGCCAAGGCGGGCATCCTGTTCTGGGGCGAGCCGGAACGTGTGGTCGACCAGATCGCGGCGTTCAACGAACTGGCCGGCGGCTTCGGCCACTTCCTCAACATGGGCCAAAACGCGCACCAGCCTTACGAAGACGTGCGCGACAGCATCGAACTGTTCGGCGAGTTCTGCCTGCCGGAACTGGCGAAGCTGACCCCCGCGCGCGAACCTGCCGCCAAGGAAAGCGTCAACGCCTGATCGGGTCGCAGGGAGGGGACCAGCCGTCCTCTCCTCCCGTGGCGCGCCAATCCGAAATCCGATAGGGGCTCGCCAGTGAGCGAGCTTCCCATCCATGCCGTCTTGCCGGACCTGCTTTGCGCGCTGCGCGAGGAGGGCAGGGCCGTGCTGATCGCGCCGCCTGGCGCTGGCAAGACCACCGCGGTCGCGCCGGCCTTGCTGGGCGAGGACTGGTCTAGCGGCACGGTAATCCTGCTCAGCCCGCGCCGGGTTGCCGCGCGCGCCGCTGCCGAGCGCATGGCATCGGAATTGGGCGAGAATGCAGGGGAGACGGTCGGATACCTGACCCGGCTCGACAGCAAGCGCTCGGGCCGCACCCGGATACTGGTGATGACCGAAGCGATTTTCGTTTCGACCATCCTTGCCGATCCCGGACTAGAAGGCGTTTCTGCGGTGCTGTTCGACGAAGCGCACGAACGCCATCTCGACAGCGATCTTGGTCTGGCGCTGGCCATCGAAGCGCACGAGGCCCTCCGCGACGATTTGCGGTTGCTGGTGATGTCGGCGACCATCGACGGGGCGCGGTTTGCTTCGCTCCTTCGCCAATGCCCAGTGATCGAAAGCGCGGGCAAGGCGTGGCCGCTGACGCTCCGCTGGCTGGGTGCCAGACCGGAAGCGCGAATCGAGGATGCCATGACGTCCGCGCTGGTCACGGCCTGGCGTGAGGAAGTCGGCGATATCCTGGCATTCCTGCCCGGTGTCGGTGAGATCGAGCGGACTCGCGAGCGGCTTGCTGAATCTTTGCCCGATGCCCTGATCCTGCCGCTCCATGGTCAGTGCGATCCCGCCGCACAGCGCGCCGCGATCCGTCGCGACCCTGAGGGGCGCCGTCGTATCGTCCTCGCTACGGATATTGCCGAAACGTCGCTCACCCTCGATGGCGTGAGCGTGGTTGTCGATGCCGGGTTGTCGCGCCGCGCCGAATTTGACCGCGCGGCGGGTGTGACCCGTCTTGTTACCCACCGTGCCAGCCGCGCTTCGGCGGATCAGAGGGCCGGGCGCGCCGCGAGACAGGGGCCGGGCATCGCCTATCGCCTCTGGGAAGAAGCTGCACATCCCGGGCGCGCTGCCTTCGATCCGCCCGAAATAGAAACGTCCGACCTTTTCTCGCTGGTGCTGGCGCTTGCCGACTGGGGTGCGCGAGATCCGATGGCATTGGCCTGGCTCGATCCGCCGCCCAAAGCTTCTGTCGATGCGGCCCGCGCAAAGCTGCGGGTGCTGGGCGCGCTCGATGACGACAATGCGATCACACCTTTCGGTAAACAGGTCGCCAGCTTGCCGATGGCGCCCGACGAGGCGACAATGGTGCTGTTCGGGGCACGGACTGGACAGGCCGAGGAAGCGGCGCGGCTGGCTTTGCTGTTGCAGGAGCGCGGGCTGGGTGGCCGCTCGGACGACCTGCTGCACCGGCTCGATCGCTGGAACGGCGAGCGGGGCGCGCGCGCCGGGGCAGCGCGCAAGCTTGCCGCGCGCTGGGCGAAGCGGGCGCAGGCGCTGGTCTCGAACGAGTCCCGGACAGAACCGGTCGGTCCGGCGCTGTTCCTCGCCTTGGCGCGGCCCGACATGGTGGCGAAGCGGCGCGATCCTTCCGGCGAGCAATGGCTGTCGGCTGGCGGGCGCGGTTATACGCTCGACCCCACATCGCCGCTGGCACGAGCCGAATGGCTGGCGATCGGCGATGCGCAGGGACAGGCGAAGAGTGCCCGCATCGTGTCCGCCGCGCCTCTCGATGCCAGCGACATCGACAGGCATCTCGGGCAACTGATCGAACGCCGCAGCTCGCTGCGCTGGAACGATCGCGATGCGCGCGCCGAGGCTCGGCTGGAAAGCCGCATGGGCGCAATTGTGCTGGCCTCGGGCCCCGACCCGAATCCCGATCCCGAGGCGATCAGCGCATTCCTGCTAGATGTTGCGCTTGAGCGGCTGGACGACCTGCTGCCAACCGACCTGATCGCGCGGGCCCGTCATGCCGGGATTGCTGTGCTTGACCCGCAAAACCTTTGCGACAGCGCCGACCAATGGCTTGCACCTCTGCTGGCAGGGCGGCGCGATCTCGACATTACGCGCGGCAAGCTCACCGATGCGCTGCTTGGCCTCCTCGACTGGGAATCGCGGCAGGCATTGGACAAGCTGGCGCCACGCCTGTTTGAGAGCCCTGCCGGGACCAGCCACCCCATCGACTATGCCGATCCGGGTGGGCCCTCGGTCGAGGTGCGGGTGCAGGCGCTGTTCGGACTCGACGCGCATCCCCTGATCGGCAAGCCGCCCGCGCCCTTGCTGCTCAAGCTGACCTCGCCCGCCGCTCGTCCGATCCAGACGACCCGAGATCTGCCCGGATTCTGGCGCTGTTCCTGGCGCGACGTGCAACGCGAGATGAAAGGGCGCTATCCCAAGCACCGCTGGCCGGACGAACCATGGGCGGAAAAACCAAGCCTCAAGACCAAGAACGCCTTTTCAAAGGATGCAGGCTGATCTAGTTCCGGGCCTGGAACAGGCCCGCAAGCGCGAACGCGCGTCGCGGTTCCTGCCGTGAAGCCAAGGCAGGCGTATGCCAGCCGCCCGGCGTTTAAGGGATCAAACAAATTATGACCGTGCGCATTTACCAACGCCCCAAGAACGCCATGCAGTCGGGCAAGGCCCGCACCGGCGACTGGATTCTCGACTTCGCGCCCGCCGAAGCCAAGAAGCCCGATCCGTTGATGGGCTGGGCCGGATCGGGGGACATGCAGCAGCAAGTGCAGCTATCCTTTGCCAGTCAGGACGAAGCACAGGCCTATGCCGAGCGCTACGGCATCAAGGCGCGGATTCACGGTACGCCGCCGCGCCGCCTGAAGATCCAGGCCTACGCCGACAATTTCCGTTAGGCGCAGGGAGCCTTGCCGAATCGTCCCTTTGCCGCCATATGCCGCTCCGGGAGTCGGGTGGACGTTTGCGTTCGCGAACCTGGTCAGGTCCGGAAGGAAGCAGCCACAACGGATTGCGGCGGGTCGC
>CAZRVW010000141.1:0-7473 GCA_964603645.1 uncultured Novosphingobium sp.
CGCCAGATGGTGATCGACCTGACGGCGCATGACAGCCGCCTCGCGAATCACGGTGTGGTCAAGGTCTGGCGCATGTGCGGTTGCCGCGTTCATCACCACGGTCAGCGGGGTCTTGAGCGCATGGGCGAGATTGCCGGCATGGGTACGCGCTTCCTCAGCCTGGCGTTCGGTGTGCGCTAGGAGCGCGTTCAATTCCTCGACCAGCGGTTGGACCTCGAGCGGCAGCGGCTCGGTTACGCGGTTTGTCCCGGTTGCCCGCATCTCGGCAAGACCGCGCCGGACATGGCGCAGCGGATAGAGGCCATACCATGTCTGCAAGCCCGCCATCAGCAGCAAGCCAATCCCGAGGATGATGAAGCTGTAGGCAAGAATCCAGCGCGTCTGCGCGATCTGGACATCGAGTTCCTCGCGGCTCGCCGCTACGGCGAAGCGCCAGTCGGTGTCGCTACCCGGCAGGATGATCGAGCGCTCCATCACCCGGAGCGGTTCGCCCGCGAACTGAGGGCTGTCATGGACGTGCGGTTGCGCATCGAAATCATCGCCACGCGTCTCCAGCGTGCGATCCCACAGCGAGCGCGACGGGAAATCCTCGTGCCCCTTGCCGGTGATCTGCCAGTAGAGGCCGCTATTGGGTTCAAGGAAACGCTGGTCGCCGAGCGGCCGGTTGAAGAAGACTTCTCCGTCCGGCCCGATTTCGGCCGAGCCGATCATGCCGGTCAGCATGTACCCGAGCTGCTCGTCGAAATTGCGAGTGATGAGGCCGGTCAGCGTGCGGTCAAGCGCGATCCCGCCGACCAGCAGCAGCACGATGATCCATGCCGACGCGATCAGCATCATGCGCTGGGCGAGCGAGCCGGTATGCGGAGGCGTGACCGGAGCGGTTTCCTCGGCCGCCTCGCCGGGCACCGCCGCAGCATCCTCGCCCGCCGCATCGCGAGCGAGAGGCGCGGCGGCCTCCGGCTCAGCCTCGCGGCGCGTCGGCGGGATCGTCGAGGCTGTAGCCAAGGCCGCGGATCGTGGTGATGACATCGGCACCAAGCTTCTTGCGGATTCGCGTCACAAACACCTCGATAGTGTTTGAATCGCGGTCGAAATCCTGATCGTAGATGTGCTCGATCAGCTCGGTTCGGCTGATGACCTTGCCTTTGTGATGCAGCAGGTAGGACAGCAGCTTGTATTCCTGGGCCGTGAGCTTGACCGGCTCACCATCGAGCGTGACCCGGCCCGAACGCGTATCCAGCCGGACACCTCCTGCCGTCAGTTCCGATGAAGTATTTCCAGAGGCGCGGCGGATCAGCGCGCGCAGGCGAGCGATTAGTTCCTCGGTCTGGAAAGGCTTTGCCAGATAGTCGTCGGCCCCAGCATCGAGCCCGGCCACTTTGTCGGACCAGCTATCGCGCGCGGTCAGCACCAGCACCGGGAAGGCGCGGCCTTCCTTGCGCCACATGCCGAGCACCGACAGCCCGTCGATCTCGGGCAGGCCAAGATCGAGGATCACTGCGTCGTATTCCTCGGTCGAGCCAAGGAAATGTCCGTCTTCGCCGTCGCGTGAAAGATCGACGGCATAGCCGTTCGCCTCGAGCGTATTCTTGAGCTGGTTGCCGAGCGTGGGCTCATCCTCGACGATCAGGACGCGCAATTTCCAAGTCCCCCCTGTGAACCGCCCTCGAAATGGGCCGAAACGGACCCTGCGTCAAGCGAGCGGCAAAGCTTGTCGTCAGCGCGAATGGTTGAGAATCTCGGCGCTGCGAGCATCGACATCGACGAACTCGACCCTTCCGTTCTTGATGAACTTCAGCCGGTAGGCCATTGCGACCGGATCGTATTCCGGCCCAAGATACTGCTTGCCCTTCATCTTTGGCAGGATGAGCTGCTCGATCTGGCGCAACGAACGCACGGAGCCGGTCTTACGCTGTTCACGCACCTGTCCCTGCTCGGCGGCCGGTTCGGCCGGCGCAGGCACGGCCAGGGCCACAAGCAGCACAGGCAATACCAACATCATCGAAGCGTAATGGTGTTTCATTGCATCGCAATGGCTAGGCCGAAACACTTGAACAAGCTGTGAATGCGGTCATTTGTCCCCGGCCAGATGACTAGTGCTGCCTGCATCTTGTCAGATACGGCGACCAGCCGCTAGTGCGCGGGCCATGGCAGTCGCACCCATCCTCAGCTGGGAAGGCCTTGGCCTGATCCAGGGATCGGGCTGGCTCTTCCAGGACATCGACCTTCATATCGCTCCGCGTGACCGGCTGGCGCTGATCGGCCGCAACGGCGCGGGCAAAACCACGCTGCTGCGCCTGATCGCCGATCAGATCGAAGCCGACAAGGGGCTGCGCTCGGTACAGCCAGGAACGCGGATCGTCCTGCTCGAACAGGATCCGTTCTTCACCGGCTACGACACCCTGATGGACTTCGCACTGGCGGGCGACGACGCCCCACCACGCCACGAAGTCGAGAGCGTCGCGGGCCAGCTCGGCATCGACCTGTCGCGAGAGGCATCCAGCGCCAGCGGGGGCGAGCGCCGCCGGGCGGCGCTTTGCCGAGCGCTGGCTTCCGAGCCCGACCTGTTGCTGCTCGACGAGCCGACCAACCACCTCGATCTTGCCGCCATCGACTGGCTGGAAGACTGGCTCGGGCGATACAAGGGCGCTTTCATCGCGATCAGCCACGACCGTACTTTCCTCACCCGCCTGACCAAATCAACGCTCTGGCTCGACCGGGGGACGCTCCGCCGAAAGGAGGTGGGCTTCGGCGGTTACGAAGCCTGGGAAGAGCAGGTCTATTCCGAAGAGGCGCGCGCCGCCGAAAAGCTCGACGCCAAACTCAAGATCGAGGCGCACTGGCTCGAACGCGGTGTGACCGCGCGCCGGAAACGCAATCAGGGCAGGCTTGAGAAGCTATGGGAAATGCGCGCTCAGCGCGCCGCCATGCTCAATCCGGCGGGGACCGCCAAGCTGAAGATCGTTGCCGACGAAACCAAGACCAAGTCGGTGATCGTCGCCGAACATGTGACCAAGCGGTTTCCGCTTCCCGACGGTGAAGGCGAGCGGACGATCATCCGCGACTTCTCTTTGCGCATCCAGCGCGGCGACCGCATCGGCGTGGTCGGCGCCAATGGCTCGGGCAAGACTACCCTGCTCAAGCTGCTGACTGGCGAGATCGAACCGGATGAGGGCGAAGTCACGCGTGCGAAGACGCTCAGCGGCACGGTGATCGACCAGCAGCGCAGCTTGCTCAGTCCGGAAAAACGCCTGCGCGACGTACTGGCGGAGGGTGGCGACTGGATCGACGTGCGCGGAGTCCGCAAACACGTACAGGGTTATCTCAAGGAATTCCTGTTCGATCCCGGCCTCGCCGACGCCAAGGTTGGCACATTGTCGGGCGGCGAACGCTCGCGCCTGTTGCTCGCGCGCGAGTTCGCACGGCGCTCGAACCTGCTCGTGCTCGACGAGCCAAGCAACGATCTCGATCTCGAAACGCTCGATCTGTTGCAGGAAGTGATCGCCGATTACGAAGGCACCGTGCTGATCGTCAGCCACGACCGTGACTTCCTGGACCGCACTGTGACGATAACGCTCGGCCTCGATGGATCCGGCCATATCGACATTATCGCGGGGGGCTACGCCGACTGGGAAGCGAAGCGCAAGCGCCGCAATGCACCGGCTCGAGCGGCGAAATCGGACAAGGTGGAAGCCCAGCCCCCTACCCCTCCCAAGCCAAAATCGACCAAGTTATCGTACAAGGACCAGCGCGATTACGACCTGCTGCCCGCACGGATCGAGGAGCTGGACGAAGCCATCGCCCGCGATGAGCGCGCGCTCGCCGATCCCGATCTGTATACTCGTGACCCGGCGAAATTCTCCGCGCTGACCGAGGCACTGGAACAGGCGCGCGTCGAAAAGGATGCCGCGGAAGAGCGTTGGCTGGAACTGGCCGAAATGGTCGAGGCGAGCGCTTGACGGCGCTTCACCGGGAGATCGCCGCGTGCACGATTTGCGCCGCGCACTTTGCGCACCAGCCAAGACCCGTCGTGCAATTCTCCACGGCATCGCGCCTCGCCATTGTCGGTCAGGCGCCCGGCAGCCGTGTTCATGCCAGCGGCGTGCCGTGGGACGATGACAGCGGCGACAGGCTGCGCGACTGGACTGGCCTGACGTTGGAACAGATGCACGACCCCGCAATAGTGGCGCTCGTGCCGATGGGATTCTGCTATCCCGGGAAGGCCAAGGGCGGCGACTTGCCGCCGCGCAAGGAATGCGCGCCGCTGTGGCATGACCGTGTGTGGCAGGCGACCCCCGCCCTGCGGCTGACCCTGCTGGTCGGCACCTATGCGCAAGCCGCCTATCTGCCGGAAACGAAGGGAATGACCCTTGCCGAACGTGTCCGCGCTTTTGAAAGCTACCTGCCCCAATTCCTGCCGCTGCCGCACCCGGCTTGGCGATCCAGACTTTTCATGCGCGACAACCCGTGGTTCGAGGCGGAGCTGGTCCCGATCCTGCGCGAACGTGTGGCCGCAGCGCTCGGCTAGGGTTAGGACTTCGTCAGGCTATCCGATAGAAATCGGCCATCCTGTCGAGCGCAATCCGCAGGACCAGCTTGCCGCTCCGCACCGGCCAGCCAAGCGCCTTCTCGGCCTGGGGCAAGCCCTCGCCCGCACAGACCACGCGCCACAACACGTCGGACAGGTCAGGCCCCGCGTGATCGACGGCACCGCGAAAGCGGTCGCGCGCTGCCAGTTGGCGCTCACCCGGGGTGAGATCAGCAGCCGCGCCGCCAGAAACACGCACCGCGTCCCACCGCATGGTGATCGAGGGGGACAGTTGCGCACGCTCCCAATCTGCCCGCAAACGCTCGCCCGCGTCGAACTGGCGGTCCGAAACGTGGCCGCGAGCGTGCAGCCAGGTGAGGGGCGATTCGCAGAGATTGACCGTGGCGCTGCGTCCCCTGGCGCGCGCTGTCCGCCGCGTCGGCCCCTCGCTTGTCAGTTCGCGTTCGACCAGAACCCTTTTCATGCCTTTCCCCTTGCGATCTCAACCATGCAGAAATCTACTTGCCAAAATCGACATATTGTAGGAAATATAAAACCTATTTGGTTATTTTTGGGGCTGGAATGATAAACCGCATTCGCGATGTCCGGCGTGAGAAGGGGCTCACTCTTGACCAGGTCGGTGAGCGCTGCGATCCGCCGACAACCGCCCAGACGATCGGACGGCTTGAGACCGGGATGCGCAACCTCTCGCTTGACTGGATGAACCGCATCGCTGCCGCGCTCGAGGTCGAACCGGAACTGCTGCTGCGCAGCGAGCAGCGCGCCGAGCCGAAAATCGTCGCGCGCCTGACCGAGAGCGGCGCCGAAGCACTTTCCAGTCCGCGCGATGCAGTGCTGCCGACAGCACTGGCAGGCCGTGAAGCCGTGATGGCGCTCTCGATCGAGGCAAGCGTGGGCGAATACCGCGCCGACGATCAGGTCTGGCTGCGCGAAGTACCCTTGGAAGAACACGCCCGCCTCATCAACCGAGACGTGCTTGCGCCTCGCCCTGGCGGTCGATTTGCCTTCGGTCGAATGATCGACCGCGACGATACTCGCGTTGCCTTGCTTCCCCACGGCATTGGCCAGCGGCAGGTAGTAATCGAACATCCGGCATGGCTTGCGGTCGCGGAAATGCTGGTTCGCAAGCTGTGATCGGATAAGAAGGCGTGATGCAAGTCCTTTCGATCAGTACGCTTTTCCCGAATCCCGCGCGACCTGCCTTCGGCAATTTCGTCCGGAGCCAGATGATTGCGGCTTCCACACAGGACGAGGTTGATCTCACGATGGTCAGCCCGGTGGGTATTCCTCCCTGGCCATTGTCGCTGCGTGAGCCGTATCGCAGCCTCTCGAAACTGCCCGCGACGAGCGACTTTCCCGGCATCCCGGTGCACTATCCCCAGTTCCGCACGATTCCGCGCATTGGAGGCGACAGCAACCCCGACCGGATCGTAGAGGCGGTCCTGCCCTTGGCTCGCGCACTTCATGAGGAACGCCCCTTCGACATTGTCGATGCCTCCTTCTTCTTTCCCGACGGACCCGCCGTCGCCCGGATCGCCGCCGAGCTGGGTCTACCCTTCACAGTCAAGTCACGTGGGGCAGACATCCATTTCTGGGGCAAGCGGCCCGCCGCGCTAGCCCAGATCGTCGAAACCGCGCAGGAGGCTTCGCTGATGCTCGCCGTGACCGAGGCACTCAAGGCCGACATGGTGGCGCTCGGCATGCCCAAGGATCGCATTGTCGTGCACTATACCGGACTCGACCGCGAGGCCTTCAAGCCGGTCGAACGCGGCGCGGCGCGGGCGCTCGTCTCGGCCTTGCCCAGTCTGGGGGTCTGGTCGGAAGGCCATCTGCTCGTCACGCCGGGCGCGCTGATCGCACGCAAGGGGCAGGCGCTGGTGATCGAGGCGCTCAAGGACCTGCCGGAGTGTCATCTCGCGCTGGCAGGCACTGGCGAGGACGAGGCTTCGCTGCGCTCGCTCGCCGCCTCACTCGGTCTCAATGACCGGGTGCAGTTCCTCGGCCACGTCAACCATGACCTGCTGCCGCAGCTGTTCAGCGCCGCCGACGCGGTGGTCCTGCCCTCGGCAAGTGAAGGCCTTGCCAATGTCTGGGTCGAGGCGTTGGCCTGCGGCACGCCGATCGTGGTTCCCGATATCGGCGGCGCGCGCGAAGTGGTGAAAAGCCCTGCGGCGGGTCGCCTGGTCGAGCGCAATGCCGGTGCGATTGCCTACGCGGTGCGCGACATTCTGGCGGACCCGCCCAAGCAGGAAAGCGTCGCGCAGACCGTGGAAGGCTTCAGCTGGGACCGCAACGGTGCGGCAATAGCCGACATCTGGCAGCGCGCCGTGGCCAAGCCGAAGCCCGCGGCCGGGGCCTGATCTCAGACCGGTTCGAGGTACTGCGGGTGCGGCAGCTTCTCGCGCCAGTATTCAGCCTCGTTCATTGTCGGCCCGCTCGGGAAGCGGATGTCTGCCGGCAGTCCCGCACGGAAATTGACGAAGGCGAGGCCGTCGGGCCCTGCGGTGAACGAATAGAGCGTTTCGCCGGGAATCGCGATGGCCGTACCGGCAGGAAACAACTTTCGTCCCAGCCTGATCTGACCGGAGACGATGAAGATGATCTCGTCCTCGGAATGGGAGTGCACGCCCACCGTCAGGTCATCTGGGCTTACGGGCTCGGCGCCCGGAAACGAATTTTCGTGCAGCCATACGTCGCAGCTGGGGCATTGCGAATCGGCGTGCATGCCGCCGCCCACGCCCGTGTCGGTCAGTGCTTCGTTGCGCGGTACCATGGCCCTTGGCAGCAAGTGGACATGGCCGCCGGGCTCGGGCTCTTGAGGATCACGGGAAGCGGCGAACAGCAAGACATCACCGCCCTCGCCCATGGCCTCGACGTCCAAGGCTTCGCCGCACACACCCGCCCTCCGAGCGTTTGCCGCGAAG
>CAZRVW010000142.1:0-7424 GCA_964603645.1 uncultured Novosphingobium sp.
ATTGATGCCGAAGGCGAAGAAATCGGACGTGGTACGGGCACGTTCATGCGTTCGCGCATTCCGCTCTCGAGCTTGCCGGGCTATTCCGGCGGTTCGGACTGAGGTTACCGGTTCCTTATGGATACCAGGCTGCCCGCGCACCTCGAAGTGGCAGCCCTCATCCGGCAAGTCCAGGCTGAAGGCGGCTTTGGAACCGTACTCCACAAAGGTGAACGTGACGCCGGGACATTACTAATTGTTCTGGTCGAAAACGGCGAAAACATGCGGGCTTACGAGCGGATGCCGCAACTTGACGGCACCCGAGTATGGATCCAGTGCTTTGTTGAGGATATTGAAAATAAAGGAAACATCCAAGATTTCCTTGATCGCCGCAGATTTCAGGACCCGGACCTATGGATTCTGGAACTGGATATCGCACGTGGTGAACGGTTCATCGGATTAGAGCCGTCAGAAAGTTGACTTTGCTGCACCGCAAAATAAGTGCCTCCTCGCACTCGCGGAGGCGGCAGGCATGGGCAAGGGGCCATGCTGCTAGCACGCAGACGGGGGGCAACCGGCGAATCCGGGCAATCATAAGAAAGTCGCAAGGCGGCTGATTGTTTCCGTTCGTGCAGGCGCGCTCACCGCCATTTGAACAGGAATTGATGAGTAAGAGGTTGAACGTGGCCAGCGGCATCGCCGTTGCTGCGACACTGGCGACTGCCCTTTTCAGCACCAGCGGATCTGATGCAGGCGCAGTCGAGATGGTTCCGGTGCTCGTGTCGGAGTCGATTCAAAAACAACCCGTATCGGTATTCCCTGCCGACTCTGCGCCAGCGGAGTCGGATATTCAGGTCGCGGTGCAGGCGCAGGAGCCTGTAGAATCAGGGCCTGCCTTTGAACCGGAGTCCGCCGCGACGCTCGCCCAGCATGTCAAAGCGCAGCCGAAGGTCGGCGCGCTCGATAGCCAGATGCGCTGCCTTGCTGGCGCAATCTATTTCGAAGCGCGAGGCGAATCGCTCGCGGGGCAGCTTGCCGTTGGCAGGGTCGTTGTGGAGCGCGCCAATTCAGGTCGGTTCCCCGACAGTTATTGCGGTGTCGTGTTCCAGCGCTCGCAGTTCTCGTTCGTACGTGGTCGAACCATGCCGACGATTCGGGAGAATTCTCGGGCCTGGAAGCGCGCGGTGGCCCTTGCGCACATTGCCGATGAGGGTTCCTGGGAGAGTCCCGCCGAAGGCGCGCTGTTCTTCCACGCCACCTATGTTTCACCGAAATGGCGGCTCAAGCGCCTCGCCCGGATAGACAACCACATCTTCTACCGCTGAGGAGCATCGCGCAGAAAAGTGGAAACCGGTTTTCTGCATCAGGCGCTGCGAAAAAATCAGGCGCGTAGCTCGACCCACATCGGCGCATGATCGCTGGCCTTTTCCCGGCCGCGATGCGCCTTGTCGACGCCGCAGCTGACCAGGCGGTCGACCAGTTCGGGGCTGAGCAAGGCATGATCGATCCGGAACCCGTGATCGCGCTGCCAGGCACCGGCCTGATAGTCCCAGTAAGTCCACACCCCGCCGCGCGGATTGTGGAGGTCGACCGCGTCGGTCCAGCCATCGCCGAGCAGCCGGTAATAGGCATCGCGTGATTCTGGCTGCCTGAGGGCATCGTCTGCCATCGCCTTGATCGACCAGACATCCTTGTCTTCGGGAATGACATTGAAGTCGCCCAGCACGACCGAAGGAACCTCTTCGGCTGCGATCTCGGCCATGCGCGTGCGCAGGCGTTCCATCCAGCGCAACTTGTAATCGAATTTGGGGCCGGGTTGCGGATTTCCGTTGGGCAGATAGATGCAAGCCACTCGCACACCGAATACGTCCGCTTCGATATAGCGCGAATGGTCGTCTTCCGGCTCGCCATCGAGGCCGCGTCGCACCTCGACCGGTTGTTCTCCGTCGGCGAGGATTGCCACGCCGTTGAAGCTTTTCTGGCCGTGCCAGATTGCCCTGTATCCGATCTTCTCGAATTCGGCGGCAGGGAAGTTTTCGTCCTGTGACTTGATTTCTTGGAGACAGGCGACGGAGGGGCGCGTTTCCTCCAGCCACTCGATCAAGCGTGGCAGTCGCGCCTTGATGCCATTGATGTTGAAGCTGGCGATTTTCATGGATTAGTTTGGAAGCGAGGCAAACGAACGAAAATCAAATGGAAAAGCTCGATCCGCAGCCGCACCCGGCCGCCGCGTTGGGATTTTCAACGCGGAAGGCCGAGCCGCCTAGCGATTCGACGTAATCGACGACGCACCCGGCTACGAGATCGAGGCTGACCGGATCGACGACGAGGCGCACGCCATCGGTCTCGGTAATCAGGTCATCAGCATCCGGCGCCTCGGCCAGGCCGAACTTGTAGAGAAAGCCCGAGCAGCCGCCGCCCTCCACCTCAAGGCGCAGAATCGCGGGCTTGTCCTGTTTCACGGCGATCGCAGCGACCCGCGCTGCGGCGGACGGGCTGAGCGTGAGTGTTTGCGCGTTCATAGCGGAGATGTAGGCAGCGCGCAGCCGCAGGGCAAGAAGGGAGCAGTCACGCCGTCTGGATATAGTCGCGCATCGCCTCGGCCTCGGACTGGATCTTCTCGATCCGGTACTTGACCAGATCGCCGATCGATACGAAGCCGATCATCCTTCCCTGCTCAATCACAGGAAGGTGGCGAATGCGGCGCTTGGTCATTAGTGAGAGCGCTTCGAGCGCTTCGGTCGTGGAATCCACAGTCACTGCAGGGGCGGTCATGGCGTCGCGCACGTTAAGCGCGAGCGCATTTGTGCCAAATTCGCGCAGCCGGTAGATCGCATCGCGCTCTGAAAAGATGCCGACAACCGAACCGTCCTCCATCACCGGCAGGGCGCCGATGCGATGCTCGGCAAGAAGCTTGATGGCCTGTGATACGGTCAGGTCAGCATCGCAGGTGACCACGTCGAAGGTGCGGGCCTCGAGAATGCGGCTGATCGTCATCGCTTTTCTCCCATGTCTTATGATGTTCACTATGTCACAAAACACGGATTCGCGCGAATCCCGCCAGCGCGGAGACCGAAGAAGCCGGAATTGCCTTGCGCCTGGGACAAAGGCGCGCGATGGCTGCCACGCGATGATTCCCGAAAGCCCGCTTGACGATCCCGATAAGGCCGCCTTCGCCTGGGCGCGCTATCGCAGGTTGATGCGTTGGATGCTGGCTTTCACCCTTGCGGTCGTCGTTGTGGCCTTGGTGCTGCTCTATCGCAGCAATGGCTTCGTTTCGGTGCATTTCTACATTGCGACGGCGCTCGGAATCGGAACTGCAATGCTGCTGACGTCGGCATTGATGGGGCTGGTGTTCCTGTCGGCCGGCACCGGCCATGATGATGCGATTATCGACCCTCTCGCGGACGAGCGCGAGGGCTAGGACACCGGCACCGTCAGCCGGTATTCTTCCACCGGTTTGCCGCCAATCAGATGCTCCTGGATAATTCGTTCGATCACGGGCGGGGTGCAGGAGTGGTACCAGATATTGTCGGGCCAGACGACGGCGATGGGGCCGGCAAGGCAGATGCGCAGGCAATCGGCCTTGGTGCGGTAGACCCCGCCCTGCTTGTCGAGCTTCAGCTCCTTGAGCCGCCGCTTGAGATACTTCCATGCCTCGGCCCCCACTTCCGGCCGACAACAGGCTGCCTTTTCCGATTCGGCACAGAGGAAGATGTGGCGTTGCGCGCCATCGCCGCCGTAGGCAGCCAGCGCGCGACGTGCGCCTGCGAGTTCCGTTTCGGATGGCGGGATCACTTTTGAATCAGCCACGGTTCCATCTGCTCCCGGTATTCTTTGGGATGCGGTGCTGCTTTGCCATCCAGCATGGTTACCATGATGGTTTCGGCATAGGCGACCGGGCTGTCGGCCTGCATGGCCAATTGCGCAATAGTCTGGCTCGTCCGGCCCAAGGCAAGCAAACCGGTGTGGCAAATTATCGGCTCGCCATAGAAGCCCTCCCCGAGGAACTGCACATTGAGGTTCGCGACAACGATCGTGAACCTTGCGGTCGCCTCGGTCATGCCACTCGCGCGATGGAGGTATCCGCGCCCTTCCTGCAGAATGTCGATCAGTTTGACGTTGTTGAGGTGGCGGTTGACGTCAAGATCGCTGTAGCGCAGTCCGATTTCGGTGCGCACCGGGTAGCTGGATGGTTCCAGCAGGTAGGGTTCGGGCCTTGCCATGCGCGCGGTCTATGCGGACGTGCGCGGTGCGTCCAGCCAGTCAGCCCTGTTTGCCGGAAATGCGCCGGATTTCTTCGGCGACCAGCCTTTCGACCAGCGGCGGCAGGTTCTTCTCAAGCCATTCGGCAAGAGCGGGCCTCAAAAGCTCGCGCACAAGACTTTCGATCGACGTCTCGCCCGACCGCACGATCTGCGGCGGTGCGCCGGGCTGCGAAAGCATGGCAAGGGCAGCAAGCGATTCACCGATGTCGGCCTGCGCTTCGTCACCGAGAAGCAGCGTCTCCTCGGATTCGGTTACTTGATCTTCTGCATTGCCGTCTTCGAGAATGCTGGCCTCTGATGCAAGGTCGAGCACGTCGGGTGTCGCGAGCCCACGGGTCTCGCGATCGCGCCTGACTTCGGCCGCGCCGGCACGATTGTCGCGCGCGATAACCTGTTTGATCGATTCGAGGATTTCCTCGACGCTCGGTTCAGAACCTTGCCCCATGTGACTTCCCTGCCGAATTCGCTTCAATTCTCTGGAATCTCGCCATTTTGGACTGGCGTGTCAACGGTTCTCGTGCTCCTTGCTTCGGGAGCGGGATCGCTTTCCCAATCGAACCACTTGCCACGCACGCGATCATAATTGACCTGCGGATCATACAGCGTGCCGCCGTCGAGGCCCAGATCGCGTGCTTCGGCCCGGCCCATCGCCGCGAGCAGCGAGAACCCGGCGACGTAAGCATTGCGACGTGCCGTAACCAGCCGCACCTGCGCGGAGATCAGTTCCTGCTCGGCATTTAGGATGTCGAGTATGGTGCGGTTGCCCACGGTGTTTTCGGCTCTCACGCCTTCAAGGCTGAGCTCGGCAGCATCGACGGCGACTTGCGAGCTTTCGATCAGTTCGCGCGCCGCGACCCAGGAGGAATAGGCCGCGCGGGTCTGGGCAACGGCGTCTCGTTCGGCGGCGATCTCCGCTTCCAGTGCAGCACTGGCAAAGGCTTGGGCGCGCCGCCGTTGTGCGGCGGGCCGTCCGCCCTGGAACAAGGGCAGCGAAACGCGCGCACCGACTTGCGCTGACTTTTCGGACTGGGCGAAATCCGCGCCGGGAATACCGCTGCCAAGCGTATTGAAATAGTCGTTGTAACCGCCTTGGCTGTAAAGGCTTACTTGGGGCAGCCGGCCCGCACCGGCAACCTCGATGTCGTATTGCGCAGCCTTGGCGCCCTCACGCGCGGCGATCAAATCAGGATTGTTCTCGAGTGCGACGGCAACGGCGCTTTCGGGGGATTCGGGCAGGTTGGGAAGCGGCGGGGGAGGGGACAGCTCTCCCGGTGGCGAGCCGACCAACCGGATGTAGGTCTCTCGCGCTCCGACAAGATTGGCGCCAGCGGTGCGTGCGTCGCCCTGTGCCAGGGCCAGCCGCGCCTGCGACTGGGCGACATCGGTGCGGGTCAGGTCACCGATCTCGAAGCGGTCTTTGGTTGCTTGCAGGTTGACGTCGAGCACTTCGACCTGATTGCGCCGGAGACCTACGATCGCTTCGGAGAGGATCACGTCCATGTAGGCAGCGACCACTTGCGAGAATATCGCCGACTCGGTGCCGCGCAGGTCCGCCTGGCCCGCCTCGACCCGGGTCTTGGCGGCCTTTACCGCGTTCCTTAATGCCCCGCCCGAATAGATCGGCACGCCAAGCTGGACCTGCGATGACAGAACCCGGTCGGGGCTCGTGAAGCTGTTGGCACTCTTCTTGACGAATTCGGTGTAGGTTGTGTCGGTCGTGACCGATGGCAGGCCGGCGGCGCGTTCGATCGGCACCACCTCATCGACGGCGCGTTGCTGCGCCCGTGCAGAATGCAGCGTTGGGTTGGACGCGTAGGCTTGCGCCAGTGCTTCGCGCAATGTGTCCGCAGGAGCAGGCGCGCCCAGGCTAAGCAGGATCGTTCCCGCGCCCGCAAGCAGGCCAGTGTGGAACCGCAAACGCCTCACACCTAGAAGCTCCAGCGCTTGGGCGCCCTGAATTCCGGAAGTACAGGGATACCGATGTCGGCGACTGGCAGCAGAGCCAGCTCACGCCCGACTCTGGTGCCGATCGCCAGGCGGGTGACGCCGCCTTCCAGCACCCCGGTTACGATACGGCCGCCCTCTGCGAGCAGCTTGGCAAAGCTGTCCGGCATGTCTTCAACGGCACCATCGACAATCAGTAATGAATAGGCACCTTTGCCGCGCTTGGCCGCCGCTTCATCGGGGGCAAGCGAGTCGAGCGAACCGACCAGAGGGCCTAGCAAGGCGGCGAGATAACCCTTCCCATCGCCTACCAGCAGCGCCTTGTCGCCCTTGGTCGGCGCGGCTTCGGCGAGCATGCGCCCATGGACCAGTGGCGATGCCAGCAAGCGCCCGTCGTCAAGCGTGATGGCGCGATCGATATAAGCGGCATCGCGCATCGCGGGCGGAACGAATTCCTCACGCGCGACGCTTGCCATGGCATTAAGCACCCAGGGCTGGTTTACACCGCTGGTGCGCAGCTGGCTGTCGATCATGGCGCGGCGGGCAGCGACATGGCGGGCGGCGCTGCTCTCCTCAAGTGTCGTCATGGCCTGAAAAATCCTTCATCTCCAGAGCGCGGCGACTAGCGCGCGCGGTTCGTTCAGCGGGACTTCTAGGCCAAGCGGACCGGCTCGCCAAGCGCTTTGACGGCGGCCAGTCGCAAGCCTATTGCAAGTGCGAAATCCAACCAGGCAGGAGCATCGGCATGGCCGACATGGTGACCATTCGCGAACAGGACCTGATCGACAGCGTGGCCGATGCGCTGCAGTTCATCAGCTTTTATCACCCGATGGATTATATCCGCGCGCTCGGCGAAGCCTACGAAGCGGAACAGGCCGAGGCAGCCAAGGACGCCATCGCCCAGATCCTGACCAACAGCCGGATGTGCGCCGAAGGCCACCGACCGATCTGTCAGGACACCGGCATCGTCAACGTCTTCGTGAAATGGGGGCAGGATTGCTGCCTTGAGTCGGACTTGTCGCTGCAGGACGTAGTCGATGAAGGTGTGCGGCGGGCATACAACAACCCTGAGAACAAGCTGCGGGCCTCAATCCTCGCCGATCCGGCCTTCACGCGCCGCAATACGAAGGACAACACGCCTTGCGTGCTTTCCGTCGAATTGGTCCCGGGCCGCGAAGTGTCGATCGACGTCGCCGCCAAGGGCGGCGGCAGCGAGAACAAGTCCAAGTTCAA
>CAZRVW010000143.1:0-7416 GCA_964603645.1 uncultured Novosphingobium sp.
ACCCGAGTGAATCAGATCAGGCCAGGATTTGCGAGAGGTTTTTGGAGGTGCCCAGCTGGGCTTCGTAGGGTTCAACCAAACGGCGATGACGCGAAACGGCGATGCTCTCGAATTGCAGCGCCACGGCGTGACCCTGCAGTTTCGCAGGGTGTCGGCTGCATCCTGAACAGACCGCGGGCTAGCCTCCCGGCCGCACCCACAGATCGCGTGGTCCGCGCAGCGACGCGAGCACGATTTCGCTCGGCTTCTCGTCCATCAGGGTCATCTTAGGGAAACGCTCGAATACCGCCTTGATGCCAATTTCCATCTCGGCAAGCGCCAGCATACGTCCGATGCAATGGTGCTCGCCCTGACCGAAGGAGAGCGCCGCACCGAGGTTCTTGCGTTCGGGATCGAACCGCTCGGGATCGTCGAAAACCGCCGGATCGCGATTGGCCATGGCGATGCCATACATCAATGGCTCGCCAGCTTTCAGCGCGATGCCGCCGAGTTCCACGTCCTTGCTGCACACGCGCGGAAGGATCGGGACGGGCGGTTCGAGTCTCAGGCTTTCCAGCACGATCTTGCGCCGTGTCTCGTCGCTTTCCTGCGTCAAGGCGCGTAGATCGGGATCGCCCAGCAAGCGCAGAAGCAGGCTGCCGATGCCCTTGTAGGTCGTGTCTGAACCCGCCGGAAACAGCAGCCGGCAGAAGGAAAAAATTTCCTCGTCGCTCAGCCGCTCGCCATCCAGTTCCGCCTGTGCCAGCCGGGAAAGCAGGTCGCTGCCGGGATTGGCGCGCCGCTCGGCAAGCACCTTGGAAAGGTAGGCGGTGAATTCGTCCTTGGCCGCGACCGCGCCTTCCGGATCCCACGGATAGTCGAGCAGCTTGACCGCCCACGACAGGAATTTCGGCTCGTCGTCGACAGGCAGGTCGATCAGCCGGGTGATGACCCGGAACGGAAAGGGCTGGGTCAGGGCGCTGACCAGATCGACCTCGGCCTTGCCTTCGATCCGGTCGAGCAATTCGTGGACGATCGGCTCAATCAGGCTTTCGCGCAGGTCCCTGAGTGCCTTGGGTGTGAATTGTCCGGAAACGAGGAAGCGGCTGCGCCGGTGCTCCTCGCCGAACATCACCTGGATTGTGCGGCCCATCGAAGGCTCTGCAATATCCCGATAGGCATCGGCGGAGCGGAAATGCTCGTCGTCGAGCCATGCCTGCTTGAGCAGGTCATGACGGTGGATGAGCATCCGGCGCTCGCCCCAGTACTTAATCGGCACGATCGGCGCGACGTCGCGCACGCTGGCGAGCAGGGTGTGAAGATCGGGCACATCCTCGTGCGCGAAATCGATGTGCGGAAGCAGGCAGTCCTGAGTCTGGCTGGTTGTTGCCATGGCGATGTCAGGCCGGTTCGACCTGTTCGGTGAAAATCAGGTCCATCGCTTCAGAGTCGAAATCTTCCGCACCAACGAAGCCCAGCTTGTCGCGTGCCTCCGGAATCGGCAGGTGCAGGGCATCCTCGAAGCGCATCTCGTAGACCGGGGCGGATGCCTCGCCTACCGCAATGCCGCGCTGGATCAGTTCGAGCACCATCGGCCAGGTCTGCGGATAGTGCAGGAAACTGCGCATCACCATGCGCGGGCCGACGAAGATGTAGAGCTCACTCATCGCCTGCGCCAGTTCGGGCGAATAGTGCCGGAACGGGTTGGAGAGGCGGCAGAACAGCGGCAGCAGCTCGCCCAGCGAGTTGAAACCGCCGCCGGTCATCAGATGTTCGTAATCGTGGATCTGCCCGGACCGCATGCGGATGAATTCGACGTCGCTTTTCGGGTTCGCTTCCTGCCAGCTGAGATTGAGCGCATAACCGTTGTCGACGAGGTACCGGTAAAAGATACCGCCGAAGCTGCCGGGATCAAAGTCGGCGAAATCCTCCACCTGCATCGTGCTGAGCCATTTTTCCTCGACCCAGTCGCGGAACGAGGGATTGCGCTCCCTTTCCGCGTCTATCAGCCGCTGATAGCGCGCATGGTCACGCAGGTCGTCGAGCGCCTGGGTGATGCCGGACACGGGATCGGACGGGATCGGAATGTCCGGACCGTTGCGGCGCAGGAAATGCGTCATCAACCAGTCGCGAAGGCCGGGATGGTTGAGGTATTTCGACGTCGAGAGCAGCGCGCTACTCGTCGGTTCGGCCTGTTGGATGCCGCTAGTGAAATAGGAGTAGTCGCGGTCCATTTCGAACCTACTCGGCCGCTTCCTGCATGGTTTCGCCAGGCCCAACCTGCTCGGTGTAGATCAGGTCCATCTCGTAGGTATCGACATCCTCGGCATGACGGAATCCGAGGAATTCGCGCGCTTCGGGGATCGGCAGATGCAGCGCTGCCTCGTAATTCATCATATGCGTCGATTCAGAGGCCTTGCCGATCTTGATGCCGCGCTGGATCAGGTCGAGCACCGTCGGCCAGACCTGCGGATAGTGCAGGAACGCACGCATCACGAGGCGGGTGCCGCCGAAAATGAACATCTGCGAGATGCCCGCCGCCAGCTCGGGCGAGAAATGCGAAAACGGGTTCGACATGCGGAAATAGTAGGGCAGCAGCTCGCCCAGCGAGTTGAACTGCCCGCCGGTCATCAGATGCTCGAAATCGTGGACCTGGCCCGAACGAATACGGATATAGGTGAGGTCGTCCTTGGGCACCTCGTAGCCCCAACCAAGATTTAATTCATAATTGTTGTCAGTGATATAGCGGTAATAGATGCCGCCGAAGGTTTCCGGCTCGAACTTGGAAAAGTCCTCCTTGGTGAGGCCCATGTAGTGGCGCTCTTCGTCGAGCCACTTGCGGACTTTCGGGTTCTTTTCCTTCTCGGCGTCGATCAGCCGGGTCAGCTCTTTTTCGTCGCGCAGGTCGTCCATCGCCTGATTGAGACCGAGCACCGGGTCGGCAGGGACCGGAATGTCCGGCCCGTTGCGTCGCAGGAAATGCGTGACCATCCAGTCACGCAGGCCGGGATGATTGAGGTATTTCGAGGTGCTCAGCAGATTGCTGCTGGTCGGCTCGGCCTGGCGGATGCCAGCGGTGAAATAAGTGTAGTCGCGGTCCATCTCACAGTCCTTTCCCCGTCTATGGGGCGAGAATAACCCAGCTTCTATCAAGTTCCCTTGATGCAGAACAACCCATGAGGATCAGATCGCGGGCGATCTCGGCCCGCAACAGTTCGATCACATCCTTTACGCCCTGCTCTCCGGCAACTGCGAGGCCATAAAGGTATGACCTGCCAATAAACACGGCCTTGGCGCCCAAGGCCAGTGCGGTGATGACATCGCTGCCGCGCCGCACACCGCCATCGAGGAATATCTCGCCACGACCGGCAAGTTTCTCCGCGATGGCGGGAAGGGCCTCGATCGAGGCGGGCGAGCGGTCAAGCTGCCGCCCACCGTGGTTGGAAACGACGACGCCTTCGCAGCCGATCTCGTCCACCGCTTTTGCGGCATCATCGGCGTCGAGAATGCCTTTCACGTAGAGCGGGCCCTGCCACTCGTCGCGTATCCAGGCGAGATCCTCCCAGGTCATGTCCGACTGGATCACGATCCTGGCCATGTGTTTCTGCGACGCTTCGGCCTCGGCCAGCGCAGCAGTGAGCTTGCCGGTCGGCGCGGTGCCGCCTTCCTCCTGCGCGCGCAGTTTCGCTTCGTCGGCGTGATGGGCGGAAGCGAGTCGGCGGTGCTTCAGCGCATTGTAAACCCAGCGCAAGTGCCGCGCCATGTGCAGCGCGCGGCTTGGCGTTACGGTCCACGGCAGGGTGAATTGCCAGCGGCGTTCGTCCTCGCGGTTGCCCACGGTCTGGACGTCGATGGTGACGAACAGCGCGGCGTAACCGGCGGCCTTCACCCGGTCGAGCAGGGCCTTGATGCGTTCGCGCCGCCCTACCGGATAGAGCTGGAAGAAGTGGTTTTCTTCGGTCGCCTCAGCCACTTCCTCGGCGCGGTAGCTCGCCGCCGTGCTCAGCATCAGCCGCGTGCCGCAGCTTTCGGCTGCGCGGGCTACGGCGGGCTCACCGGTCCAATGGACCAGCCCGGTCGCGCCGACCGGACACAGCGCGACTGGCAGGGAAATCTCGGTCTTGCCGATCTTCGCCGAAAGGTCCGGCGCAATCGTGCCGGTCAATGCGCGCTGGCGCAGCCGCCAGCGGCGAAACCCGTCCTCGCAGGCTTGTTTGGTGACGCGATCGTCGGCGCCCCCTTCGACATAGCCCCAGGCAAGGCCCGGCAGCTTGCGGGACGCGGCTTGCCGCCACTCCTCGATACTGACGGGCGGCACCCCCGGATCGAGGCGAAACCGGAACGTCGCCAAGGTTACGCCCGCTCGATCACGAGCCTTCTCGGCCCGCGCAACATGTAGGAGTCGTAAGTCACCGGCTCGGCGAACCGGAAATCAGGCATCCGGTCTAGCAATGCGTTGGTCGCCTGCAATGTCTCCATGCGCGCGAGGATTGCGCCGAGGCAAGTATGCATGCCGAATCCGAAGCCAAGGTGCGGCTTTTGCTCGCGGTGGATGTCGAACACATCGGGATTGTCGTAGCGCGCTGGATCGCGGCCCGCCGCGCCGATCAGCGCCATGATGTGCGAGCCGGCAGGAATGTGAACCCCGGCAACTTCCATGCCCTTTTCGCAGACTATGCGCGGCACGGCATGGACGATGCCGAAATAGCGCAGCATTTCCTCCAGCGCCTGTGGAATCAGGCTGCGGTCGGCGGCAAGTTCGTCGCGGACATCCGGCATGGTGCCGAGCACATGGACCACATGGCCAAGCCAGTTGCTCGTTGTCTCGTTGCCCGCAAACAGCAACTGCCGCAGGTTCACGACCATCTGCCAGTCCGGCGTCGTCGCAGCCATGTCTGAATGGACCATGCGGCTTATCAGGCCCTGGTCGGGGTTCTCGCGCCGGTATTGCACCTGTTCGAGCAGGAAATCGGCAAGGCTGGCGCGGGCCTTTTCCGCGCGCAGCCAGAAGAAATCGGTCTCGTAGTCGATCGGATGGCCGCTCGACGTGCCGGTCGCCATATGGTCCGACCATTCGACGATGGTCGGGATCATGTCGTCGCCCACGCCCATCATGTGTGCGATCACCTGCGCCGGGATCGGACGGCAGAACACCGGCTGCATGTCGACCGTACCGTTGGCTTCCAGTTCGGTAAGCACATTGTCGAGGCGCGCCTCGATAAAGCCGCGCGTTACGGCGACCAGGCTGTTCACCCCCGGCGTGCCGAAGGCGGAGACCCAGACGTTGCGCAGGGCGTTGTGCGACGTCTTGTCGTCCATGGTGATGAACGCGCCTTCGCCGAAGGTGTTGGTCATCACGCCCTTCATGGTCGCTTCGAGCGGGCGATTCATGATCTGGCGGCAGACGCGGTCGTGCGCGGTGATCCATTGCCGCTGTTCATTCCAGACCAGCGGACCGAGATCGTGAATGCGCCTGAGCGTTGGCCAGGGGTCCTTGGCCATATCGGGGCCGTAAAGGTTTATGTCGACGGTTGGTACTTCCATTGCGCTACGGACCTTCAACGCCGCCGCGCCGCTGTCAAGCAAAACGCCGGGTTTGGCGCATTCAGCACCGAGCAAGGCTTGCAACGGCATCACTGCGAATGGATGAGACGCGGAAGGCGGGAGATGCGCGATGGACGAGGCTGGCCCAAGGGAACGCTCGCCGGGGATCAAGCTGCTGTTTGCAGCGCTGATCGGTTTTGCGCTGATGATCCCGCTGCTGCTTGTCTATGCGCTGCTTTACGTCCTGCTCAATCTCGAAGCCTGGTCGCTGCTGATCGGCTCGGTGCTGCTGTTCGTGGCGCTTGCCGGGGTGATGTACACCACCCGCAATATCGACTGGAGCGGGGTGGGAAGGCGGCCTGTTACGGCGGGGTAGGGCAGCCTAGGGCAGCCCCAGGATCGCCACGGCATCGTCGTGCGACGCCAGCGGCCTGCCTGACGCGGCGACAACCTCAGCGGCTTCGCGCACCAGTTCAACATTCGTCGGCTTGCGGTCGCCGCCGTAGAATTCGAGGCCGAGGTGCACGTGCCCGCCGATTTCTAGCGCATAGGGGAGGACATCGCTGCGCCCTATGTCGCCGCCGACCGCCGACACCGCCCAGGGAATGTCCATGCCTTCGGTGAGTTCGACATAGGCGTCGAGCGCCTTGCGCGTCACCGGCAGGCCGAACGGCGTACCGGTCAGCCCTTCCTCGACCGACAGGTAGAACTTGGCCATCGCGCCTTTCGGCATCTTGCCGCTTTTCCAGTAGACCATCGAGGTGCGCATGAAGCCCGGCTCGTACATGGCAAGGCTCGGCCCAAGGCCCAGCCGGACATGCATGGCCAGCACGTCGCGGATCTCGTCGAAAGTGTTGGCATAGACGCTGCCGCCGCTGGTCACGCCGTCCTGCATCTTGCCGATCAGGTTCATCGAGCCGGGGTCGAGCAGGCCGACGCGCAGGCCTTCCTTGGCCAGCGTTTCGAGATGGCCGAACTTCTCCTCCCGGTTGAAATTGAGTGTGGGGTAGACCAGCGCGCCGGGCCGCTCGGCCCAGATCAGGCGGAAGGCATCGAGATAGCGCTGCGCCACTTCCTCGCCGGTTCCCGCGCCGGGATTGCAGTGGGCGTGGATGATCGATGCGCCGGCATCGAAGCAGGCCAGCGCGTCCGCCGCGATCTCCTCGGCCGTGATCGGCGTGTTGGGATTCTTTTCCTTGGTGGTGCCGCCATTGATCGCAGCCTCAATGATCACGGGTTTGGACAAGTTCGCTCTCCGATTGTTCGTTCAGGTGTTTCGCTCAGCGTGGACGCGGGCCGACCGGCACGTCGCCCTTCACATAGGCTTTTTGCAACACTCGCTCGCCTTCGTAATCGCGCACGGCATAGTGCTGGAAGGCGCGGTTGTCCCAGAAGGCGAGATCGTTCTCGCGCCATTGCCAGCGCATCGTGAATTCCGCGCGCTGCGAATGGCGGTAGAGCATGGTCAGGATCGACTCGCTCTCGTGCTTGGACACGCCGACGATGTGGTCGGTCCATAGCTCGTTGACGAACAGCGCTTTCTTCCCCGTTTCGGGATGGACGCGCACGACCGGATGGACATTGCGCATCGGCTCGTCGAGCACGTGCCGGTCGTTGGGATCGAGCAGCTCCAAAGTCAATTCGCCCGAATGCTCGGCATAGAGACCGTCGATCATCTCTTTCACCGGATCGGACAGCGTCTCGTAGGCCGCATACATCGAGCCCCAGCAGGTGTCGCCGCCGCCACCGGGTGGCAGCTTGAGCGCTCGCAGCATCAGGAACGAGGCGGGCATGACGCCCAAAGTCGAATCGATGTGCCAGATCGCGGTGGCATTGCGGTTGCCATAGGTCGGCATGTCGTGGACCAGCGCCTCGAGCGGCAGGCCTTCCATG
>CAZRVW010000144.1:0-7298 GCA_964603645.1 uncultured Novosphingobium sp.
ATGGACATTGGTGCAGGGGGTGATCGGCGCGCGCAGCAAGACGATCGTCTCCAATACGTCGACCGATCGGCTGCTGGCCGACTACGGATCGTGGGAAGCGGTGGCCGGTGCGCCTCTCGAGGATCTGAGAGCGCTCCTGTCCAACCAGACCTTCCCGGAGCAATCGGCGCGGCGGCTCAGGGAGTGTCTCCAGGCGATCATGGCCGAGCGCGGTGCGGTCGATCTGCGCCACTTGTCCAACCTTTCGACCGAAGAGGCTATGGTTTGGCTGGAGTCCCTGCCGGGCGTCGCTCGCAAGATTTCCGCGCAAGTAATGAGCACCAGCACCTTCGAACGCCCGGCGATGGTGCTCGACGGCCATCACTTGCGGATCATGCAGCGCATGGGCCTGATCCCGCCCAAAGCGGATACGACGCGGGCCTTTGATGCGTTGATGCCGCTCCTGCCCGAGGAATGGTCCGCCGCCGACATGGACGAGCAACACCTGCTGCTCAAGAAGCTCGGACAGGCCCTGTGCCGGCCGGCGCGGGCGCTTTGCGAGGAATGCCCGCCGCGCATCGATTGCGCGACGGGCGCGGAGCAAAGCTAGCAAAAGTCCTTGCCTTGGAGCCGGTTCCGGCGGCACGGTCGCACTCGACACGCGCGCAAGGAGAGAGCCCGCAATGACCCCCTACACACTCTACGGCATGGGCAGCCCCAATGTCGTGAAGGTCGTGATCGCAATGGAAGAACTGGGCCAGACCTACGAGCTCGTTCATGTCAACGTCTTCCGGGGCGAACAGCGCGAGCCGTGGTTCCTCGCGCTCAATCCCAACGGCAAGGTCCCGGTGCTGGTCGAGCATCGGGAGAGTGAGGACGATTTCTCCCTGTTCGAATCGGGCGCGATCATGGACTGGCTGGCGCGGCGTAACGGCGCGTTCGGCGGAGCGGGGGACGACGAACGGGCGCAGGTGCGCCAGTGGCTCACCTTCCAGATGGCCAATTGCGGCCCAACCTTCGGCAACGCGATCCATTTCAGCTTCGCCACCAAGGAATGCCCCTATGGCGAAAACCGTTTCACCATCGAGATGCGCAAGCAGCTGAAACTGATCGAGGCGCGGCTGGCCGCTTCGGACTATCTCGCGGGCGACTATTCCATCGCCGACATGGCGCTCTGGCCGTGGATCCGGACGCTGGAGATGTTCTTCGCCGACGATCTCAAGACCCCGGCGCTGCGGCGTTGGTATGCCGAAATCGAAACGCGGCCAGCCGTCCAGGCGGCGGTGGCGCGGATGGACACGATCGGCCAGCTCGACCGGCAGTCACGCCGTGAAGCGAGTGAGGAGCAGCTCGATCGCTACTTCGGGCGCGTCGCGTGGCCTGAATGACACATCGCACAAGCGCATTTACAGCGCCGCTTCCGCGTCCGATACAGGCGCACGCAAGAATCGCTTTAGGAGAATCCGGATGCCGAAATTCAAGATGCTCGTCTTCAGCAATGTCGCCAAGGGCGGCGATGAGGCGAATTACAACAAGTGGTACAACGAGCAGCACATTCCCGATGTGTGCAACGTTCCCGGTTTCACCGGAGCCCAGCGTTTCAAGCTCAAGGGCGATGAAGGCCCGGCCCAGTATCTCGCGATCTACGAGATGGAAGCGGACGATCCCGATGCCGTGGTGGCCGAGCTGACCTCGCGGGCCGGAACCGACAAGATGATCATGACCGACGACATCGATCTTGAGAGCGCGACGATCATGATGTACGAACAGGTCTCCGAGCCTTACACGGCCTGACTTGACGGGGCCGCGCCCCTACCAAACATTGCCCGCCTCGATCGCCCGTCTTTCGGCGGCGGTCGAGGTGCGGCCAAGCACTGCGTTGCGATGCGGGAACCTGCCGAACCGGGCGATCATCCGGTAGTGGTCGCGGGCAAAGCCAAAAACGAATGAATCGCCGAGCGCGACGAAGCGGCGCAGCGAAAGGCGTTGGTCGGCGATGTATTCGCTGTGCATCAGCGGCATCAGCACGAATTGCTTCTCGTGCAGCGACAATGGCCGATCCCAGCCCCGCGCGAGCATGCCATGGCAGATCGCGCGCGCCAGCGCATCGTGAGCGAAAGCCCGTGCGTCGTCTCTGAACAGGTTGCGGGGCACCTGATCGAACAGGAGGATCGCGGCGCGGGCGGTGCGCTGACCGGTCAGGAACTCCTCCGGACTCCGGTTGGCGAGTGCCAGCAGCAGGCCGCCATAGCGACGCCGCAATTCGTCATCGACGGAAGTGCTCGAACCGAACCAGTCGGACGGTCCAAGCGTGTCGAACCAGAAACGCAGCAGGTCGCTGGCCCAGAAACGCATGTCAGTGCGCTGCGTCGGGCTTTCGTCGCCAAGGCCATTCGATTGCGCCGGATGACCACAAGGCAGCCCAGATGAACAAGGGCTGCGCGATCATGCGGGGAATGTGATGGCCAAGGTTCGCGCCGTCATCGATCAGCATGTGGCTGATATTGGCGGGCCATACGCACAGCGCATAGGCAGCCAGAGACCGGCCAGCCAGTCGTCGCAGCGCCGGGCTGAACGGCTGGGCCAGCGCGGCAGCGCCAGCCAGTTCGACAATGCCAGTCCACAGGATTACCGCTTCGGGAGCGGGCACCCAGCCCGGCGTGATGGGCAGGAAGAACTGCGGAGACCGCAGGTGCGCGATCCCGGCGGCCAGGTACATTGCGGTGAGCAGCCAGCGGACAACGATTCGCGTCATCCGCCGGATGCTAGTGCGTCAGGGCTCAGTTCGCCATTGCCACCTTGCGGTAGGGCACGAATTCGCCAAGGCCGATGGTGCCGACCTGCATCCATGAGGTGCGTTCGACGACCCGGACGATGTCGAGACTGCAGACTTGCGCGGTGTGCGAGCTGCGCACCAGGATATCGTCATCGTCGAGGCTGTTGGGATTAGCCGGACGGTTGACCCAAACCGTGTTGCCGCGGCCATAGACGATCGCGGTCTTGTCAATCACCTTCATGTTGCTTGAGGCACTGTAGGGCAGGCACCGTTCCGGCTCGCCGGCTACCCGGCCTTCGAGCACTTTGGCGAGCTTTTCCTCACCGGTCATGCGCTGCTTGCCGGCAACGGCGGGAGCGGCCAGGAGTGCCGCAGTCGTGGCGAGGGCGATTGCAATACGTTTCATATTCTCTTCTCCCTTCTAATCTGTTCAGGCTAACGATGCCTCAATGAACGCCTGCTGACTGCCTGAAAAGGCGGCTCAGGCCGTGCCACCGACGGTCAGGCCTTCAACCAGAAGCGTTGGCTGACCGACTCCGGCTGGCACCGACTGTCCTCCCTTGCCGCACACGCCCACGCCTTCGTCGAGCGCCATGTCGTTGCCGATGCCGGTAACCCGCGTGAGCACCGAGGGCCCGTCGCCGATCAGCGTCGCACCTTTGATCGGTGCGCCCAGCTTGCCGTTCTCGACCTTGTAGGCCTCGGTGCAGGAGAACACGAACTTGCCGGAGACGATATCGACCTGCCCGCCGCCGAAGCTCGTGGCGTAGATGCCGTTCTTCACCCGCGAGAGCAGTTCGGCGGGATCGTCTTCGCCGTCTTTCATGAAGGTGTTGGTCATGCGCGGCATCGGCGCATGGGCATAGTCCTCGCGCCTGCCATTGCCGGTCGGCTCCAGGCCCATCAGTCGGGCATTGAGGCGGTCCTGCATATAGCCTTTCAGGATGCCATCCTCGATCAGCACCGTCTCGCTCGTCGGTGTACCTTCGTCGTCGATCGAGAGCGAGCCGCGCCGGTCGGGGATCGAGCCGTCGTCGACCACGGTGACACCCTCGGCGGCAACGCGCTCGCCGATCCGCCCGGAAAAGGCGCTTGTGCCCTTGCGGTTGAAGTCGCCTTCGAGGCCGTGGCCGATCGCCTCGTGGAGCAGCACGCCGGGCCAGCCGGGG
Organism: uncultured Novosphingobium sp.; assembly: GCA_964603645.1. Taxonomy (GTDB): domain Bacteria; phylum Pseudomonadota; class Alphaproteobacteria; order Sphingomonadales; family Sphingomonadaceae; genus Novosphingobium. The sequence goes on from CAZRVW010000144.1 coordinate 3,925, forward strand.
CCAAGCAGCACGGTCATTTCGCCTGCGGGTGCATCGACGCTTTCGAGATTGACCAGCGCCTGTGCCAGCGCCTCGTCGATGGCGCGGTTCCAGCTTTCCGGTTCGAACAGCCGGTCATAGAGCCAGCGCCCGCCCATGCCGAACGTGCCGTTCTCGCGCCTGCCGTTGCTCTCAGCGACGATCGAGACATTAAGCCGCACCAGCGGGCGAATGTCGGTAGCGAGGAACCCGTCCGGCCGCACGATCTCGACCACCGACCACGAGCCTGACAGCGAGGCAGTGACCTGGCTTACGCGCGGGTCGCGTGCGCGCGCCACCTTGTCGATGCCTTCGAGCAGTTCGACCTTGGCAGCAAAGGGCACCAGGTCGAGCGGCGACGCGTCGGTATAGAGGTGGCGGTTGTTCTGGCGCGGCGGGGCCGGGCGAGGTGCGCTTGCCGGATCGAGCAGGCTTAGCGTTTCTCCGGCGCGACGGATTGCGGCCGCAGAAAGGTCGTTGGCATGGGCAAATCCGGTCATCTCGCCGGTTACGCCGCGCAGGCCGAACCCGGATTCGCGCGAGTAATCGGCTGTCTTGAGCCGGCCATCGTCGAAGCTGAACGTCTCGCTGGCGATGAACTGGAGGTAGAGCTCGCCATCGTCACACCGGCTGAGCGTCTCGCGCGCGAGCGCCTGGGCCTCTTCGGGCGAAAGCTGGTCGGGGCGGTAGAGATGCGAGCGCGGATCGGTGAGTGTGGTCATCGATCCGATATAGAACGCCTGTCAGCCAGCGCCAGAGGCGATGTCGGGAAGCTGCGAATGGTCAGCGCCTTCGGCCGGGCCGCCCTTCAGCACGAAGCGCCGGTCGCAATAGCCGCAATCGACATAGCCGTGCTCGTCGATCTCAAGCCAGACGCGCGGGTGGCCCAGGGCAGCTCCGGCACGGATGTCGGTGGCGCCATCGCATTTGACGCGTGCGCTGTCGGTCAGGATCACTTCGGGCGGTTCGATCATCGCGCGCTGATAGCAACGGGCAAATCGCGTGTCGATACGCCTTGCAAATCGGGAAAACGGGCTGCGGCAAGCAGCCCGCAAGGCTGACCGGCCGCCCGCAGGCGCCCCGGAGCGACAGCGAGGGGACGGCGCCGAGGATGCTCGCGCGGAGGTACGAGCAGGGAAATAAGGCGGGGGCGGACCGGTGCGAGAGGGACCATGCGCACCGGCCCGCCATCCCGGCGCCTGTTGGGGGGCGGACGCCGGGAGGTCGCGACAGGTCAGGCCGGGGGGCCGCCTCTGTCGCTTACCGCGGCGGAGAGAGCGGACCGCCGCAGACCCTTCCACGCTGGCCCGGAGCGCCGCAGGGCGCCGCCGGGTTGGAATGACGCAGGCCAATCTAGCCTTATTTTAGCCGTATTTCAACGGTGAAACGTTATGCACTGTAGATGAACCGTTAAAAATCGCGGAATCAGCCAATTTTCTGCCTTGTTCTCTCTTGGCTGGACGGCGCCTGTAACTGGCCCTAGCCCGCACCGAAATCACCTGATCTGGAGCGGCGAGGATGCGTTCAGTAAATGCGGCCGGGCGGGCAGCCATCGTGACAGGCCTGCTGCTTCTGGCCGCGTGCAAACAGGACAGCGCGCCTCTGCCCTCGCCGCCGCGAGCCGACGATCCGGTGCCCACGCCTTCGGGTTCGACCCAAATCTCGGTGCCGGTCGCGGCGGACGCCACGATCCTGCGTCGCGTGGTCGAGCGCGAGGTGCCGAAAACGCTGTGGTCGATCGACCAGCGTTTCGAGAGGTGCGTTCCGCCGCAGCGGGTCAAGGTTCTTGGCCAGAGGATCAAGATTGCGCCCAAGATCGGGTGCCGTGTTGTCGGTCAGGTCACCCGCGGCGCGATCACCCTGCGTGGCGAGGGCTCGGAGATCGTTGCCGACGTGCCGCTTATTGCCAGGGTCCAGGCGCGCGATGTTGGCGGCGTGATCAAGCAGGAAACGGCGACGGGTTCGGCCATGGCGCAGGCGCGCATCCGGCTCGACCTCGCTTCTGACTGGTCGCCGCAGGCGAAAGTCAGGTTGCGCTCCAACTGGACGCGCGAACCCGGCATCGATTTTCTTGGCCAGCGCATCGCGTTCACCAAACAGGCCGACAAGGCCCTTCAGCCGATCGTGCGCCGGCTTGAGCGCGAGCTTCCGCGCGAACTGAAGAAATTGCAGTTGCGCCCGCAGGTGGCCGACCTGTGGCGTTCGGGCTTCACCGTGCTTTCGCTCAACGAGAAAAACCCGCCGGTCTGGATGCGGCTTACCCCACTCAAGGTGCACTACGGCGGCTATTCGTTCCGCCGCGACACGATCACGCTCAACCTCGGTCTTGAAGCGAAGACCGAGACGTTCGTGGGGGAGAAGCCGGAGCCACCGGAGCCCGGCCCGCTGCCAATGCCGGGGAAAAACATTCGCGACAGCGGCCTCGATTTCTTCCTGCCTGTGATCGCGAATTATGACCAGCTCGAACCGGTGATCCTGAGAGCCCTGCAAAAGCGCCAGGCCAAACCTTTCACATTGCCCGCGCTTGGCGAAGTCACGGCCGACTTTTCGGCGGTCGAGGTCTATGCGACCGAAGGCGGACGCCTGGCCGTCGGCATCGATCTGTCAGCGCAGCAGGTCTCGGACCCCGACGAGGTGACCAGCGGCAAGGTCTGGCTCACGGCGACGCCAGTGACCGAGGCCGGATCTGCCCATGTGAAATTCGCCAATGTCCTCGTTCGCGGCAAGACCGATACCTTCGGTGGCACCCTGCTGGTCAAGGTGGCCGAGCAATTCTCGTTCTCCGAAATAATCGCCGATGCGCTGGCGCAGAATTTCACGAACGACCTTGAAGAGCTGGAAGGCAAGATTCGCCTTGCCCTTGCCGAGAAGCGCGAAGGCCCCTTGCTGATCCGCACCCGGATCGAGAAATTCGAGACTGGCGAGATCACGGCCTACGGGCAGGGCCTCTACATGCCGGTGCGCGCTACCGGACGCGCCGACATTCGCTATCGACCCCGACGATAGAGGCCCGATCCCGGCGCGAGGTCTTTACCGCGCCGCAATAGTGGCCCACAGGGGCGCACAATGTCCGACCAGCCCGCCATTGCCATCCGCGATCTCGTCAAACGCTATGCCCCGGCTGGAAACGGGGAAGGCAAGCTTGCGCTAGGCGGCGTCAGCTTCGACGTGCCCGAAGGCGGTGTCTTCGGCCTGCTCGGACCCAACGGCGCGGGCAAGTCGACGCTGATCAATATTCTGGCGGGACTCGTGGTCAAGACGTCGGGATCGGCCCGTATCCTCGGTTGGGACATAGAAAAGGACATGCGCCAGGCTCGGACGGCGATCGGTATCGTGCCGCAGGAGCTGAATCTCGA
>CAZRVW010000145.1:0-7250 GCA_964603645.1 uncultured Novosphingobium sp.
CCAGCCGGTTCCCAAGTCGACAGCTTCTTCCTGGTCAAGCCCGTGCTTGCCGCCGATCGCAGCAATCAGTGCGTGACGCAGCTCGGGGGTGATCTGCCCCTCAATCTTGACGTCCGGAAGTCCAGCCATTTTCGCGTCCAGTCCTGACCCGGCATCGGCGTTTCGACGCTGCCTGCATTCCGGCTCATTGGCTGAGCCTAATCTGTTGCATGGCCGATTTAAACCCCATAGGTTCACTACCGTAACTTTGACTCCACGCGTGGACGTGGCGTCTGGAGAGGACAATGAACGAATTGAGCAAAACCCGGACGGAAGGTGCGCGTGAGGAAATCCGGCCAGACTGGGTTCCAGCCGATCGCTGGCTGGGTGAGGACCTTGCAAGGCTAGAACGTGAGCGGCTGTGGCCTCGGATCTGGCACATCGCCTGCCGCGAAGAAGAAATTCCCAACGTCGGCGATTACATTACCTACGAGTTTCTTGACGAATCCGTGATCATCGTGCGGTCCGCGCCGGAGACGATTTCGGCTCACTACAACGTTTGCCAGCATCGCGGTCGCCAGCTGGTCAATCCCGGCAAGGGCTTTTCCAAGGGCGGGTTCCTGTGCCGGTTCCACGGTTGGAAATTCGATCTCAACGGTGAGAATACCTTCGTTTTTCACGAGGAGCAGTGGGCCGATTGCCCGGCCTTCACCAAGGACGCACTCGCGCTCAAGGGGCCAAAGGTCGATACCTTCGGCGGCTGGGTCTGGATCAACATGGACCCGGATGCGGTATCGCTGAAGGAATGGCTCGAACCGGTCGGCGAGTGGCTGGAACCGTTCGAATTCGATAAGCTGCGCCGCGCCTGGTACGAGACCGTAATTGCGCCGGTGAACTGGAAGGTCGTGATGGAAGCCTTCCACGAGGGCTATCATTCAGGCGCGACGCATAATTCATGGGTCGACTACTACTCGATGCTCTCGCCGACTCACGCTTACGGCAAGCATTGCGGATTCACGACGCAGTTCCTCGAAATGCCGAAGATGAAGCGCGAGGACGGCAAGTGGACGCAGGCCGTGAATGGTGCGGACATGCTCTATTACCAGTCAAAGGAACTCCACGACGAGCTTCTGGCGCAGGTCAGCGATTCCGGGATGCGCGCGCTGGAGCGGCTGCGCGAGGAGTTCCCGCTGGGCTCGGACGAGACCAACCTGTTTCCCCGGTTTATCGAGTTGAGCAAGGAGGAGATGGAGGCCGAGGGCGCCGAGTGGCCTGAAAAGCTTGACATGGAGGCCATGCTCAAGCCTGGTATCAGCATCCACATCTTCCCCAATACGATCGTGCTGCCTACGCCCGATGCGGTGCTGTGGTATCGCATGCGCCCACATCCCGCCGATCCGGAATCCTGCATCTTCGATATCTGGTCGCTCAACCGCTATGCGCCCGGCAAGGAGCCGAAGGTTGAGCAGCACATTTCGAACGGGTTTGATGAAGCCCGCGGGCGCAACCCCTTCCTCGAACAGGATTTCGGCAACATGGAGGCGGTGCAGAAAGGCATGCGCTCGCGCGGCTGGGAAGGTGCGCGGACCAATCCGCTGGAAGAGGTGACGGTCAACCACTTCCACAAGATGCTCGATGAGTTTTACGCAATGGATCCTGTGGAATGAAGGATATCCTCCGGCCGGTCGAGGGTGAACACCACCATGGCAACTGACGTCGATGTCATCATCATTGGCTCGGGCCTCGCCGGTCACTGCGCCGCGCTCGAGGCTGCGAAGGCAGGCGCAAAGATCCTGATTGTCGATTCCGAGGATCAGGTCGGTGGATCGAGCAAGCTGTCGACCGGCATGATGATGGCGGCGGGTACCCGGTTTCAGCGCGAGCGTGGGATCGAGGATGACCCGGCCTTGCTCTATCGTCACTATGTCACGGCGAACCAGTGGCTCGTCCAGCCGTCTGTCGCGCATCGACTGTGCTACGATGCGGCCGAGACGCTCGAATGGATGAACGATCTGGGCGTCGAAGTCATCGATGTCATCAATGCAGGCGAGGAAGACCGGGCGCGGGGCCATGTCACGCATGGCGGCGCGGCGATCATCGAGGCGCTGAGCGGGCAGCTCGGCCAGTTCGACAATGTCGACATTGCCTTGCGCACGCGCGTCGACAGGCTGGTCCAGAAAAACGGCAAGGTTATCGGGATCGCAGTCGGCGACGATACGATCACGGCTGGTGCGACGATTGTCGCGACCGGCGGCATGGCGGCGAACCACGATCTCCTCGAAAAGTGGATGCCGGGCGTGCTCGATCAGGCAAATGGCCCGCTCTATCACCAGAACACCACATGGGCGCGAGGCGATGCGATCGGCTGGGCGCAGCAAGTGGGCGCACAGATCCTGTCGGGCCTCGGTTCGCGCGCGCCTGCTTGGGCCTTCGGCGGTGGTTATGCCCCGGGTTTCGTGATGGTCGTTAACCGGCTCGGGCGCCGGTTTTACAACGAGTACGAGAGCTACGGCGCATCGGAAGTCGCCTTCCTCAACCAGCCGGGCACGATCGGCTACATGATCTTCGACGAAGCGACCAAGCAGGCGATGCAAAAGCCCTCTGACGTTCTGCCCTACATGCGGGTCATGCTGCCCGAGACCGATTATCTCCTCAACAACTGGACCAGCGGAACACTCGATGACTACGTTGCGAGCGGCGAACTCCTGAAGGCCGATACTGTCGAAGGGTTGGCGCAGCTGCTGACGATTCCGGCGGCAAACCTTGCCGGGGCGGTCACACGCTACAATCAGGCGGTCGAGGCGGGCGAGGATTTCGACTATCTCAAGCCGGGGCATCTGCTGAGGCCGGTGAGCACGCCTCCCTATTACGGTACCGTAGTAAAGCTGCCGCTGCTGGCGCTGACTGCAATTGGCATGCGCACCGATCACGAAGCCTGCGTCATTCATGAGAACAGCCTGCCGATCCCGGGGCTCTATGCCGCGGGCGAATGCGTCGGCGGCGTGCTCGGCTCGATCTATGTCGGCAGCGGCAATTCGGTCGCTAACTGCGCGGTCTATGGCCGTGTTGCCGGCCGAAATGCGGCGAAATACGCCGCAGGGGGAGGCTCGGCGTGACGGCGGGGCTCGACCGCGACGCATGGCGTGACCAGATCGTCGAGGAGCCGATCGAGCCCGCCCTGCCGATCATCGATCCGCACCATCACATCTGGCATAGTTCACCGGTCGAGGGCGCCGAAAAGTGGGATCCGGAGGACCTGTTCGCCTACAAGACCGGCTGCGGGCACAACATCGTCGCGACCATGTTCGTCGAATCCGGCGTCGAATACCGCTCCGAAGGTCCTCCCGAATTCGCCGCGGTCGGCGAGACCGACTATGCCGAGAGAGTGGCGCGCGAAGCGGAGAAGCGCGGTGGCGCGCTCAAGGGGACCGTCGCCGGCATCGTTGCGGGCGCGGACCTCATTCGCGGTGCATCCGTGGCCGAATTGCTCGATGCCCATCTGGACGCCTCGGAGCGTTTGCGTGGGGTGCGTTCGCTGATCGCCTGCGATCCCGACATGCCCTACGACATGGGTACGCGGCCGGGCATGCTGGTCGATCCGGTATTTCGTGAGGGCGTTGCGCAACTCGCGCGGCGTAACCTTTCGCTCGATGTCTGGCTGATGCAGCCGCAGATGGCCGAGCTGGTGGAACTGGCGAGGGACTTTCCCGAAACCACTTTTGTGCTCGACCATTGCGGCACGCCGCTGGGCGTCGGCCGTTTCGCGAGCGATCGTGACGCAGCCTTCGCGGATTGGCGTGACCTGATTTCGAAGCTCGCCGAATTGCCCAACATGTCCGTCAAGCTCGGCGGTCTCAACATGCCGTTAACGGGTCTATGCGTGGCCCACGACGCCCCCGAGCCGTGGGGATCGGAAAAGCTTGCACAAGCGCAGGGCCGCCACATCCTGACGACGATCGAGCTGTTTGGAACGGATCGCTGCATGTTCGAAAGCAACTTTCCGCCCGACCGCGAACTGACTGGCGCCATGGCCCTGTGGAACGGCTTCAAACGCCTCGTTGCGGAATTTTCGGCTGACGAGAAGCACGCCTTGTTCTTCGAAAACGCGAACCGGATTTACCGGCTTGGTCAGAGAGTGTGAATGCCGATATTGTCATCGCCGGAGGAGGCACGGCCGGTTCGGTTCTGGCCGGAAGGCTGAGCGAGGATCCATCGCTCAAGGTCCTGCTGATCGAGGCCGGGCCCGATGATCGCCATCCGCTGATTCATATTCCCAAGGGAATGGCGAAGCTGCTCAGCAATCCCGACTACACTTATTACTATGCGACCCAGCCGGACCTTCAGGGGATCAAACCCGAAGTCATGATGCGCGGCAAGATGCTGGGCGGATCGAGCGGCATCAACGGCATGGTCTATCATCGCGGGCAACCTGCCGACTATGACCGCTGGGTGGAGCTCGGCCTGAGCGGTTGGGGCTGGAGCGACATGCAGCGCTGTTTTACGGCGATCGAGGATCACATGCTGCCGGCGACTCCATGGCGAGGACAGGGCGGGCCGGTGCCGATCCGGGTAGCGAAGTCCTTGCCGCCATTTCTTGCGGCCATGGTCGCCTCCGCCGGCAAGCATGGTCTGCCCTACAAGGAGGAGCCCAACTTGCTCGATCAGGTCGGGGCCGGGACGGTTGCGGAGAACATCGACAGTTCGGGCAAACGCGTGAGCGCAGCCAAGGCGTTCCTTACGCCTGAAGTCCGCAAGCGGCCCAACCTGCGGATCGAGACGGGCACGCGGGTCGAGCGCATTGTGTTCGCGCCCGACGGCACGGCGACGGGCGTAGTGTGCCGCAAGGGAACGGAACAGGTAGAATACGAGGCCGGGCGCGAGGTCCTGCTGTGCGCTGGCACGATAGAATCGCCCCGCATCCTCCAGCTTTCCGGCGTGGGGCCGCCCGAGCTCCTGACGCGTCTGGGCATTGCGGTGGTGCACGGCAACAAGGGCGTAGGTGCGAACTATCGTGACCATTATTGCGTGCAGCCGCACTGGCGCTTGCGTCACCATCGCGACAGCGAGAATCGGCAGCTGCGCGGGTGGCGGCAGGGGCTCAGCGCCTTACGCTATCTCGCGACGCGTGGCGGGCCTATTGGCTATGGCAGCCATCGGCTTGCCATGTTTGCCGATGTCGCATCGGGGACGGGCAGGGCAGACGCCGAATTCCTTTTCGCACCCTATTCGCTCGACCAGAGACCCGGTGTCGAGAAGATTGAGATGGAGACCGAGCCCGGCGGTCACTTCGCGGTGTTCCCTTTGCGTGGCACCAGCCAAGGCATTGTCGAGGCCGCTTCCGCCGATCCCGACGTGCCGCCGCTGATCCGGCCGCGCTACCTTGATGCGGAATACGACCGGAAGGTCACGGTGGCGGCGGTTCGGCTGATGCGCACAGTCATGACCGATCCGTCGCTCGAGCAATTCGTGGTTGGCGAAATCGGCGAGATGGCCAAGGCCGAGAGCGACGAGGATATTATCGATGTCGCCTTGCGGTGTGGATCGTCGGCCTATCACAGCATCGGCACGTGCCGGATGGGCGGCGATGCGGATGCCGAAGCGGTTCTCGATGAACGGCTGCGGGTACGGGGCGTTCAGGGCCTGCGCGTGATCGACTGTTCGGTCATGCCCGAGCAGGTGTCCGCCAACACCATGGGCCCGGTTATGGCCATCGCATGGCGCGCGAGCGAAATCATCCGCGAGGACCTGGCGGGCTGAACAGGCGCGATTGCGCAAGAGAGGACGAGAATGGCTACGATCCCCAAGATCCAGGATTTCGACGATCCGAATTATGATCCTTTCATCGCCGAGGAAGGCATTTTCGGCGAGATCGAAGACCTCCACGGCAAGCTCGAAGAGCTACGAAAGGAGCACGGAGACGTGATCCCCAGCTCCTTTATGGAACTGATGGGGGTTGGGCCGCCAAGCGATGACTTGAGGTACACGATCCTGTCCTATGACGAAGTGGCGAGAGTCCTGAGCGACTACAATTCCTTCTCGAACGAGATTTTCAAGAAGACATTGGGCCTGACCTTCGGGCGCACGCTTTCGGCGATGGACCCGCCCGAACATGGCAAGTACCGGAGGATTTTCCAGAAGGCGTTCCTGCCCCAATATATCGCGCGCTGGGGGACAGAGATTGTCGACGTCGTCGTCAACGAACTGATCGGCAAGTTCCGTGATCGCGGCGAGGCCGACCTGATCCAGGAATTCACCAAGCTCTATCCGTTCGAGATCATCTATCGCCAGTTGGCCTTGCCCGAGGGCGACGGGCCGATATTCCATCGTCTCGCGGTCGCCGAAAACTTTGTTTACACTGATGAGGGCAAGGAGGCCGCGCGCAAGCTAGGCGTCTACTTCAAGGGGCTGCTCGACGAGCGGCGGCAGAACCCAGGCGACGATCTTGCCAGCGCCCTTATCAATGCCGAGGCCGATGGCGAGAAGCTTCCCGAAGAGGTCATCATTTCGTTCCTGAGGCAACTGATCAATGCCGCCGGCGATACGACCTTCCGCGGAACGAGTGTCTTGTTAACCGGATTGTTGACCCATCCGGACCAGTTTGAAGCCCTGCGGAAGGACCGCGATTTGATGCCGCAGGTGATTGAGGAAGGGCTGCGCTGGGAGCCGCCTGTCGCCTACACCGAGCGCACAGCGATCGCCGACTGCGTGATCGCAGGTACGCACATTCCAGCCGGCGCTGCGCTCAATCCCTCGCTGGCTGCAGCGAATATCGATAAGCGCGCGTTCGAGAACGGCGAGAAGTTCGACATCTTCCGCAAGAAGACCAAGCCACCGGTCATCTTCGCTTTCGGGCCGCACATGTGCGTGGGCATGCACCTCGCCCGGCTGGAGATCACTCGCGCACTGACGGCGCTCATGGACCAGTTGCCGAACCTGCGGCTCGATCCGGACAAGCCTGCACCGGTGATCCAGGGCGCAATGCTTCGTCACCCGAAGCATCTTTACGTGAAGTTCGATCGATAGGCCGTCAGCGCGAGGCAGGCCGGATCCTTGGCATGACCTTGTCGACGAACAGCTCGGCGCTTTCGAAGGCGAGCTTGGGGCTCATTCCGCCGAGCAGCGGGTGGAGAGTGACGCCGGCGTTCATCGCTTCGCCCTGCCGGCAAATTTCGACCGCCTCATCAGGCGTCACAACCCGGATCATGCCCGACGCTCTTGCCTTCTCGATCGTGTCGAGACCGGCATAGGGTGAGCCGGAGCCTTCCTCGATG
>CAZRVW010000146.1:0-7236 GCA_964603645.1 uncultured Novosphingobium sp.
CCGGGCTGGAACGCACGACCCGGCAGGACTTGGGATTGCCGTCCGCGCCGACCGTGATCGCGATGGTTACGCTGCTGCCGAGCCGGAGATCGCGCGCCTTGCGATCGTAATCGCGCGCCGAATTGATGTCTCCGGCGATCTTCTGCGCCTTGGTGGCGATCCCGCCGCCCTGCCCCGAACCTTCGCCGCCCGCGCCGGTGCCCGCTCCTGCATTGCCCGCGCCGGTGCCCACACCCTCCGCGCGCCCGAACGGTTCTCCGTTCCGGTCGAGCTCGCCTTCGGGGCCGGCTTTTCGGAAACGACGATCTTCGGCTCCGGCGCGGTTTCCTCGCGCGGTTTGGCCTTCTTGCCCGCAGCGCCCTCGGCGCCCTGCTCGGCCTTTGCTTTTGGCGGCGGCGGTGTCGGCGTGGGGGTAGGCGCGGTTATCGTCACGAAGATCGCGGAGGTGACCTTTTCGACAGCCTGGTCGACGACACCCGGTGCGAAAGCGCGCAAAAGCCGGAAAAAAACCGCAACATGGATTAGCGCGATCAGGACGATGAGGCCGAACCGGACCGGGCGGGGCGTCGAAAAGTCGGCCTTGGTCATGCCTGGCGCTATGCCATTGCCGGCTCGGGCGGGCAACGTTTCCACCAGCCTTTGACAGGGTGAATGAGCGGCTCCAAAGGCGGAAAAAGACATGCGGAGAGGATCGAACAGGGCATGAGCGATTTCGAGACAACTAGCTGCGCGCACGATGGCGTGGCGATGGACGGGTTCCTTGCCCGACCTTCCGGCGGCAAGGGACCGCACCCCACCGTGATCCTGTTTCCCGGCGCGGGAGGCACCGGCCCGACATTCGAAGCCAACGTCCGCGCGCTCGCGGACATGGGCTACCTTGCCGTCGCGGCCAGCGTCTATGACAGCGGCACCGACCTGACGACGCCCGAAACCACCGGCGCGGCCTACATGGGCCTGCTCGACCGGCCCGAACTGCTGCGCGGGCGCGTGATCGAATGGTTCGAACACGTCAGCGCCATGGACCTCGCCAATGAGAGCCGGATCGCCGCCATCGGCTACTGCTTCGGCGGCAAATGCGTGCTCGAACTGGCGCGCAGCGGTGCCGACCTCAAATGCGTGGTCAGCTATCACGGTATCCTGCCGACCCATGCGTCAGCGCAGAAGGGCGGCGTGATTGCCGAGGTAGTCGCATTCTGCGCCGGGCAGGATCCCTTTGCGCCGATGGACGACTATCTCGCCTTCCAGACCGAGATGCGCGAGGCTGAAGTCACGCACCAGCTGACGCTGTTCAGCCACGCGCAGCATTCGTTCACCGACCCTGACCATGAAGGCGTCGCGCCAGGCATCGCCTATGACGCGCAATATCACCGGGTAAGCTGGGCCAGCACGCTGGCGCTGCTCGATTATCATTTGAACGGATAGGAGAAGAGACGATGACCGATGTGATCTCTGCGCAAATCCCGCTGGCGCTGGCCGGAGCGGCGGACAAGGAATGGGTCGAAACCGATCCCGGCATGGCCTGGTCCAAACTGCTGTGGACGGACGTCGAGACCGGCAGCTGGGCCAGCCTGCTGCACTGGAACAAGGGCTATACGGCCCCGCCGCATGTCCACCTGCACGATGCGCATTTCTTCATGCTCAGCGGCCGTATCGCGGTGCGCGACGCCGAATTCGGGCCGGGCGATTATGGCTACGAGCCGAAGGGCGCGGTCCACGATGCGACGACGACGCTGGAAGACTGCGTTTATTTCATCGTCAACAATGGCCCGATCCAGATCATGGCCAACGAGGAGACGGGCAAACCCGCCTACGTGGTGAGCAGCCGCGATATGGTCGCGGCCTAAACCGCTGCACTATCGGCCAAAGTCGAATCCCGAGCCAATTTGCGACAAAGCTCCACTTCGGGTTTCGGCCAAGTAACGCTAGCGTGAACTCTTCACCGAGGGAGACCAGCACAAATGGCCGCAAGAGACGGGGAACGCGAGTTCGTCCTGAAGATCAACGGCAAGGCGCAGACCATCAGCGCAACGCCGGACATGCCCTTGCTGTGGGCCTTGCGGCAGGAAGTGGGCCTCGCCAGCGTCAAGTTCGGATGCGGCGCGGCGCTGTGCGGCGCCTGCACCGTCCACCTCAACGGCAGCCCGGTGCGATCCTGCGTACTGCCGGTCAGCGCGGTTGCAGGCTCGGAAATCACGACGCTCGAAGGCGTGCAGGAGGATCCCGTCGGCAAGAAGCTGATCGACGCCTGGACCGAGATCGACGTCATGCAGTGCGGCTATTGCCAGGCCGGCCAAGTCATGAGCGCCCATGCGCTGCTCTCGCGCACGCCCGAGCCAAGTGCGGAGGAGATCGATTCGGCCATGTCGGGCAACGTGTGCCGCTGCGCGACCTACCCGCGCATCCGGCAGGCGATCCGCATTGCCTCCAGGCAGGAGGAGGCGTGACATGACCGAGCTTCCAACCGGACTGGCGCGGCGCTCCTTCCTCAAGGTCGCGGCAATGTCGGGCGGCGGCATGGCACTCAGCCTCGCGCTCCCGGCCTTGGCCGACGGCTATGGCGCCGGCCAATCGGCGCGGCTGACGAAGCTGGTCACCATCGACAGGGCCGGCACGATCACGATCATGGCCAAGAACCCGGAGATCGGCCAAGGGGTCATGACATCTCTGCCGATGATGATCGCGGAGGAACTCGACTGCGACTGGGCATCGGTCGTGGTCGAGCAGGGCGATTACGATGCTGCGCGCTACGAACGGCAGCGGGCGGGCGGCAGTTTCGCGATACCCAACGAATGGCTGCCGATGCGCCGCGCCGGTGCAGCAGCGCGGGCGATGCTGGTTCAGGCAGCTTCGGCCAAGTCGGGAATTGCCGCTGGCGACCTTTCGACCGATAGCGGCTTCGTCCACCACAAGGCGTCCGGCCGCAAATGGTCCTATGGCGAGCTTGCCCAGACGGCAGCAAAGGTGCCGGTTCCCGACCTCGACACGGTTGCGCTCAAGGAACCGGGGCAATTTCGCATCATCGGCAAGCCCACGGTCGGCGTCGACAGCCGCAAGGTGCTGGCAGGCGAACCATTGTTCGGGATCGACATGCGCTTGCCCGGCATGGTTCATGCCGTGGTCGAAACCTCCCCGGCCCATGGCGGCAAGCTCAAGGCAGTCGATGACACAGCCGCACGCTCGGCACACGGTGTCGTCTCGATCGTCCGGCTAGACGGCGTGGGCGATCCCGATGTGATGCCCGATGGCGTCGCCGTGGTCGCAACCAATTACTGGTATGCCGAGCAGGCCCGCAAGCGCCTCAAGCTGGATTGGGATCTTTCCGGCGCCAAGGGCCACACCCTTGCGGCCTACGCGAGCGAAGCGACGCGCCTGCACGATGCCGCGAAGGGAACCGACCTGCGCCGCGACGGCGACCCAGCGAAAGCGCTTGCCGGAGCGGCAAAGCGGCTCAAGGCGCGCTATTCCTACCCGTTTATCGCCCACGCCACGCTGGAGCCGCAGAATTGCACGGCGCTGTACACGGACGGCAAGCTGGAGATGTGGGCGCCAGCACAGATCCCCGGGCTGGGCGTCTCACTGATTGAAAAGCACCTCGGCATTCCAGCCGACAAACAGACCCTGCACCTCACCCGCATCGGCGGCGGTTTCGGCAGGCGGCTGTTTGCCGACTTCATGGTCCAGGCCGCTGCCATCGCGAAGGCCCTGCCCGGACGCCCGGTGCAATTGCTGTGGAACCGCGAGGAAGACATCAAGCGTGACTATTACCGGCCCGGCGGGTGGCATGCGTTCGAGGCGGGGATCGACGCGTCGGGCAAACTGGTTGCCTTGACCGATCACTTCGTCACCCTCGGCAGCGATGGCAAACCTCACCGCTCGGCAGGCATGCAGCCGACGCATTTTCCGGCCGAGCTTGTTCCCAACCTCGCCTATTCGCAGGACGTGATCGACACGGTCATCCCGATGGGCCCGCTACGCGCTCCGGGGTCCAACGCGCTCGCCTTCGCTTTCCAGGGCTTTCTCGACGAGGTCGCCGAAGCGGCTGGGAAAGACCTGCCCGCCCTGATGCTCGAACTGCTCGCAACTGACACCATGATCGGCAACGACACCAATTCATGGGGCACGGGCTTCGCCTTCCGCACGAAGCGGGCGCGCGGCGTTGTCGAGCACGTCCTCAAGCAGAGCGGCTGGGCGAACCGTCCGCGCGAGCAAGGGCGGGGCTATGGCTTTGGCTTCTACTTCAGCCACCTCGGCTACTTCGCGGAAGTCGCCGATGTCACCGTGAAGGGCAGCGACATCAAGGTGAACAGGATGTGGGTCGCAGCCGACGTCGGCAGCCAGATCGTCAATCCGTGCGGGGCCGAATCGCAGGTGACCGGTGCGGTGATCGACGGCATTGGCCAGCTGCTCGGGCAGAAGATCACCTTCACCGACGGCGCGATAGATCAGCGCAATTTCGATTCGTTCTCGCTGGCGCGCATCGACGCGGCGCCTGAGATCGAGGTCGACTGGGTGATCACCGACAACCCGCCAACCGGCCTTGGAGAGCCGGCGCTGCCACCGGCTATCCCGGCCGTTACCAATGCGATCTATGCCGCGAGCGGGCGGCGCATTCGCGACTTGCCGATCGGCTAAGGGGCAAGACAGGACGGATGAGCGAACGGGAAATGAGCAGTCCGCAAATCAGCCGGTCCCAAGCCTGAGAAGATCGGCGCCCGCCTCCTGCTCACCGGCCATTTGCTGCTGCCTTTCGATGACCCATCCCGCGAGCAGCTCGAAATCGAGCATGGTTTGAAATTTCAGGCCCGCCATTCCCGATCGAGTCCAGCAAACGATCGCCTTGCGCGGTCCCAGCCCCCTCAGGACAAGTATGACCTCGTCTCCGGCATCGAGGATGGAGGCTGTCACCTTCGCGCCCCGCTGCGAAATATCCAGAACCTCGACGTGAAGGGACCGGTCGTCGACGACCACTTCGGCGCGATCGCCTATCGACAGTCGCGGCACTCGCAGCGGCTTGCCACCGTTCGCCTTCCTCTGTTCGAGCGATAGCACCTCAGCCACATCGATTTCCTCATCGAAGCGGATGCCGATCGAGCCGTCTTTCGACCAGACGATTTCACCTATCACGGCAAGTGCATCATCGAACTGGATCATAACCGCAGTGTTTACGGCGAAACCGGTATAGACCTTTCCCATCATGCCCGTCGACGACAGGTTGCGCATGAGGCAAAAGCCCGAAAAGTGGTTGGTGCTGACCAAAACCGGGCGAAACACGGTTGTCGATCGGCGCTCGGCTCTCCGGTCTTTTTCCATTTTTTCCATGACATCAATGATCCATGCTCATTTTCATCATGGACCATTTTGGTGCCCAATCGATTGCGTCTCGACTAGGTGTTGTTACGCAGCTGGCGTCATGGCTAGATCACGCCCAACAGCTTGAACGTTTCGTGCCGCATCGCCGCCTTGCCGAGCCGGTCGGTGAAGCGATGGATGATCGGCGGATCGACGCGGCGCGTGATCGCCCACATGAACAGGCCGTAGGCGACACCCTCGCGGTATTGCGTCCAGGCCTCCTCCTCGTCTGGCATGTCGATGCCCGAGCCGCGCATCCGGGCGAGATAGTCGTTGACGAGGCGGCGCTCCTCAAGCTCGGCGATCTCGGTCGGCAGCACGGCATTCAGATGATAGGCGACATCGAGCGCCCAGCCACCATGCTGGATCACTTGCCAGTCGATCAGGCCAAGCCCGTCCTTGGTGCGGAAAATGTTGCCGGCGTGGCTGTCGCCATGGAGCAGGAACTGCGGCCGCGAGTCGGAGCGGTCGGCAAAGGCACGCATGGCGGCAAGGATGTTGGCGCCATTGCGCACTTTGGCGGAGAGGTTGTCGCCGCGCGGATCATCCATCAGCCCCTGAATCGATTCGCCTGTCAGGTTGGGCATGCGCGCAATCTGGGCAGCGCGCGGCTGAATCCAGTTCTCCTTTGCCAGCAGGCCCTGCGAGGCGTGCAGCGCGGCAAGCTGCGACAGGCTCGATGCGGCATCGTCGGCGGTGAACATCTCGAGCGCGGAACAGAATGCCCCGCCCTGCGAAATGACATCGCGCATGATGATCGTTGCGTTCTGCGCTTCGCGGTCGGTCACTGCGACAAGGCAATCGGGCACGCGCACCTGCATGTGCGGCGCGAGCAAGCAGTAGAAATCGGCCTCGGCGAGGCAGGTCGAACCCAGCGACGAATTGCCTTCGTCGACATCGAGCAGGCCCTTGACGCACAGGTCGTGGCGCTCATCCGATCCCTCGAAAGTGACGGCGAACCGGATCTTGGTCGCCATGGTCTTGAGGTATTCGACCTGCTCGACCGATGCGACCGCCTTGCCGCCGCTGACGCCTGCCAGCGCCTGTGAAAGCCATGCCGGATCGAGCGCCTGCTCGGCGGTGGCCGCGACCGCGCAATCGGGCTGGTGGGGAACATTGGCTGGACTGGACATGGGCGGCATCTCTCGTGTCTTATGTGTGAGGCGCTCGTATTGACGCAATTCGCTATTTCGTTCAATGCTTCGAAATAGAGAATTTCGGGACCGCGCCGAATGTGCGCGACCGACACTCGGATAGCACGAAATCGGGGAAGACGATGGACAGACCTCTCGAAGGCTTCAAGGTTGTGGAAGTGGCAATGTGGGCCTTCGTGCCCTCGTGCGGTGGCGTGCTGAGCGACCTCGGCGCCGATGTCATCAAGGTCGAGCCGCCTTCGGGCGATCCGCTGCGGGGCCTCCAGATCGGCGGCATGGACAAGTCCAAGGTCGATCTCTCCTGGGAGAGCTACAACCGCGGCAAGCGCTCGATCACGCTCGACCTCAAGATGGAGGAAGGCCGCGAAGTGCTGATAAAGCTTTGTGAGGGCGCCGACGTGTTCCTCACCAACCTGCTCCCGCCCGCACGCCGCAAGATGCAGATCGACGCCGATTCGATCCGCTCGAAGTTCCCCAACATCGTCTACGCAGCTGGTTGCGGCACCGGCCCGAAAGGCCCGGAGAACGGGAAGGGCGGCTACGATTCGATCACGTACTGGGCGCGCAGCGGTATTTCCTCGACCATGACCGAGGACGGAGCCCCCTATCCTGTCCCCGCACCCGGTCCGGCCTTCGGCGACACCATGTCGGGCGCGATGCTGGCAGGCGCGATCTGCGCGGCGCTCGCCAAGCGCGAGCGCACCGGCGAGGGATCAGTGGTCGAAGTCTCGCT
>CAZRVW010000147.1:0-7192 GCA_964603645.1 uncultured Novosphingobium sp.
CCTGCCCAATCAGGGCCATCATAAAGGTGTCTCGCGAGCCACGGCATGGCTACAGGTTGCCATTGTGGAATTCTCCCGTCGGTTCAGTTGGCGCTTGAAGGCCTATCGTTGCTATCCCGGCCCCGGCTTGCCCAGGAAATTGCTGAGTGGGTATCGGCCTCGGTTGTAACCCTTGCCGGGATAGAGCGCGTCGTAGACGACCGCGTTTTCCAGCACCTTGGCGATGTAGTTCTTCGTTTCGTATATCGGAATCCGCTCGATCCACGTTACCCAATCGATAGCGCCCGTACGCGGATCGCCGTTGGCGCGCAGCCATTTATTCACGTTGCCGGGGCCAGCATTGTAGGCGCCGACCGCCAGCGGGTAGGAGCCTTGATAATAGGTAAGCATTCTTCGGAAATAGCCGTCGCCAAGCTGGATGTTGTAGGTCGCATCGGTGAGGAGCGCGGCCTGATTGTAGGGCAGGCCAAGCTTTCCGGCCTGCTCGCGCGCCGTACCGGGCATCAGCTGCATCAGCCCGCTCGCGCCGGCATGGCTGATCGCATTCATGGCGAACTGGCTTTCCTGACGGGTAATGGCGTGGACCATCGTCCAGTTGGCGCCGGGCGGCGTCGGTATCAGCGGGAACCCGATCCGTGCAAAGTTGCCGTGGCCGTCGGTGTGGGCGCTCTGGCTGAGAATGACCGCAAGGTCGCGACGGCCCAGTTCACGGGCCAGATCGGCGATCAGGACGTGCTCGGCTTCTGTTGTGGCCTGCTCGGCTATTTCGCGAAAAAAGCGCACCGAGGTGCGCCAGCGGTAGCCGTCTGCCACCACGCGCACGGCCCGGGTGAGGGGGCGGGCATTGAAGGCTGCTCGCTGGGCACTGGTAGGCACGTCGCCGGGCAGAATGTCGAGATTGGGAATCGGCCGGTTCAGGCGTTCGAGCGACAGCTGGCCGTAGAAGTGATCGGGATATTGTGCGGCCAGTTCGAAATAGCGCATCGCGCCCTGCCGGTCGCCGGAATCGGCAAGCGCCTTGCCCGCCCAGTAGAGCCCCTTGGTCCGCGTGCCCGGAGTCCTGGCGGCCGCGCCATACCGGTAAAACAGCGGCGCGGCGCGGCGCGGATCGCGCAAGTTCCAAAGCGCCTTGGTGCCGCCCAGCCACATCAGCGAGGTATAATCGTCGCGCAGCCGGAAACTCAGTTCGGAAATATCGGTGCCTGGCGCAAAAGCGTCGTCGATCGAACTGGCAATCCGTACCGCATCTTCCGAGCTGGCATTTCTGGCCGCCCATAGCAGGTTGCTCACCCACTTTTGCGGGTCGAGCACCGGTGCCGCGAGAGGTGCGCGGTTTGTGAGTACTGCGATCGCTGTTGAGCTGTTTCGGGCGTTCCGGGCTTGCTGGACGAGGGCATGCACATAGCCGGGATCGCGCCGGTCGGCGGCGGATAGTGGCATGCCGAGCGATCTGCCCTGCATGATCGCCAGCCGCTCGGCGAACATGTTGCGCCGCTCCGGAGAAACTCGCGCCAGCTGCCGCTCGCCTGCCTGAGTCCAGCCTTCCCACAAGAGCGCGTCCATGCGTGCATCGTGATCGGCGCGGCTGAACTGGTCGCCATAGCGAAACAGCAGAGCTGATTCCGCGGTCTCGCTCATCGGCCCGCCGCGCCAGGCCTGACGGGCGGCGTCCAATGCGCCGGGATAGTTGAGAGAGGCCAGCGCGAGCGCCTGCCGGGAGCGGCCCTGATTGGTCAGCGGCGGTTGCTTTTCGAAGTAGGAAATGACGGTGCGCGCATCGACCGTCTCGCGTTCGAGCGCTGCTTCGGCATAGCCGCGAATTTTCGCTTCCATCGGAAAGCCGGGATAGTTGAGCAACAGCCAGGAATACTGGCTGAAGCGCAGCGATCCGTCCCGGCTGAGCACGGCCCATTGCTCGATCGCCTGGCCCGTACCCGGATCGTGGCGTGTGGCGGCGGACGCGCGAGCGTGATCCCAGTGAGCCCCGTCAGAGGCGAAAGCTGGTGCCGCGAAGGCAGCGACTATGGCCAACATTGCGGAGGTAGTCAGTCTGAGCATGCTGGACATTCTGGTGTCAGGCTCCTTATCAGGCGCTGAATGATCTATTCCAAGGGCAGGCCGAAGCGTCATGCAGGCCGCCACTGGACCAAGTGCAAAGGCGATGTCCATGTTTTCCGGTTCGATTCCCGCTCTGGTGACGCCGTTCAGGGGCGGAGCGTTCGACGAAGCCGCGTTTCGCAGGCTGGTCGAGCTGCAGATCGAGTGCGGCTCGAGCGCGCTCGTCCCCTGTGGCACCACCGGTGAATCGCCGACACTGAGCCACGAAGAACACATGAGGGTTACCGAGGTCTGCATTGAAGTCGCTGCGGCGCGGGTTCCTGTCATTGCCGGTGCGGGCTCCAATTCAACGGCAGAGGCGGTCCAGCTCGCAACCCACGCCGAGAAGGCAGGCGCGGACGCGGTGCTGGTTGTCACGCCTTACTACAACAAGCCGAACCAGGACGGAATATTTGCCCATTTCAAGGCTGTGCATGACGCCATCAGTATTCCTGTCATCCTGTACGACGTACCCGGCCGCACCGTCGTTTCCCTGGGGCTGGAAACCGTGGTGGCGCTCGCCGAAATGCCGCGCATCGTCGGGATCAAGGATGCTACCGGAGAGATCGGTCTGGTCTCGGATTACCTCGAGCGGATCGGCCCGGATTTTTGCCAGCTTTCAGGAAATGACG
Source organism: uncultured Novosphingobium sp. (assembly GCA_964603645.1). Taxonomy (GTDB): domain Bacteria; phylum Pseudomonadota; class Alphaproteobacteria; order Sphingomonadales; family Sphingomonadaceae; genus Novosphingobium. Next base: position 2,730 of record CAZRVW010000147.1, read on the forward strand.
AGACAGCACTTGCTCATTTCGCGCATGGGGGCAGGGGCTGCATCTCAGTTTCGGCGAATGTTGCACCCCGCCTTTGCGCCGAGTTCCAGCAGGCTCTGGTGTCGGGCGATCTGGCTCGCGCCCGCGAGCACAATGCACGGCTCCATCCGCTACACCGGGCCATGTTCGCCGATACCTCTCCGGGGCCCGCAAAATACGCCCTTTCACGAGTGCATGACTGGATCACGGATGAAGTCCGCCTGCCGGTGGTCCGACCCAATGACAGCGCTCGCGCGCAAATCGACGCGGCGCTGGCCCATGCCGGGCTGGGCTGAAGCCTCCCATTCGCGAATCCGTTGCTGAGCCGTGGCGGCGCGGCTGGTCCAGGTTTTCCTTCCTGAGTCTCAGGTTGGGCGGCTCGATGAAATACTCGCCCGCCATTGCCGGCGCTATTGGCGCGAGGATGTTCCTAGCGATCAGGAAAAGTTCAGCGCCATCGTTCAGCAGCGCTATACCGAGCGACTGATCGAGGACCTGGAAGGGGCGTTCGGACATCTTGCCGGATTTTCGGCTTATGTCGCTTCGCTTGAGGCCGTGATTCCTCCAGTCGATGAGACGCCTGAAAGCGAACTGCCGCTTGTCGAGGCGAGTCGACCTCCGACCGCGCTGGAACGCTTCTTCAGCCGCGACCGGCTGAGCACCAGCGAGCTGTTCGACGACATTGAGGAAAGCCTGCACATCAGCCCGAGCTATCTGGCAACTGCTCTGTTGTCTGCGATCATCGCCGCGCTGGGAATGCGCTCGGGGCAGACCGCAGTGGTGATCGGCGCGATGATCATAGCACCGTTGCTTGGGCCAACCATCGGAATAGCGCTCGCGACGACGATCGGCGACGCTCGGATTGGAGTACGGGCGGTCCGAACCCTGCTCTTCGGTATCGCGATGGCGACGGCGGGCGGTCTGCTTGTCGGCTGGAGCGTCCCGATCGATCCGGCCGTGCCGGAACTGCATAACAGAACAATTGTCCACCCGGCGGATATCGCTCTTGCCCTGGCCTGCGGAACGGCGGGCGTTCTGGCGTTCAGCAGGGGCGGTTCGCTCACCCTCGTGGGCGTAATGATTGCCGTGGCACTCGTGCCGCCACTTGCGGCGTTCGGCATCTACTCTGCAATCGGCGATTTCGCTTCGGCATTGCGCGCATTCTATCTGTTTGCCGTCAACCTCGTCTGCCTGAACGTTGCCGGTATCGCGACATTGCTGTTGCAGGGCTTGCCACCGAAGGACTGGCGCATGACGGGCGGTATTATGGCGCTGTGGCTTTTCGTACTGGTCGCAATGGCTAGCTTGCTGGTTGGACGAGTTGCCCTCGGGCTGGATTGAACGGTCGACACTCGCCTGCGCCCCGTTTCTTTTTTAACTCGGGCTCCCTACATGGCGTGCGACAATGGCACGACCGCAAAGCAAGACCTTCGACAAGATCAAGACCGTCGCCGAAAATCGGCGTGCGCGGTTTGACTATCATATCGACGAGACGTTCGAGGCGGGCATTGCGCTGACCGGTACCGAAGTGAAGAGCCTGCGCTTCGGCGAGGGCTCCATCGCCGAATCCTATGCCGAGGTGCGCAACGGTGAGGTCTGGCTGGTCAATTCGAACATTCCCGAATTCAGCCATGGCAACCGTTTCAACCATGAGCCCAAGCGACCGCGCAAGCTGCTTTTGCACGAGCGCGAAATTGCCCGCTTGCAAGGCTCGGTTGAACGCAAGGGCATGACCTTGGTGCCGCTTTCGATCTATTTCAACGGAAAGGGGCGGGCGAAAGTTGAACTGGCGCTGGCGCGCGGCAAGAATGTCGCCGACAAGCGCCAGACAGTGAAGGATCGTGACTGGCAGCGCCAAAAGGCGCGGGTCATGCGGGAACACGGGTAATGGCGGAAAGAAAGCCAACAAAGAATCGCATTGTGCCCAAAATGCCGACTCGCGCCGAGATGGCCGAGAACCGTTGGCTTGCACCGATTGCGCACCGTTTCCTGTCCCCTGAGCTGTGGCGCTTTACGCGCCGTTCGGTGCCGCGCGGCGTCGCCCTGGGCATCTTCTCCGGCTTCATCATACCGATAGGCCAGGTATTCCTTGCTGCGTTTCTGGCGCTCCCCGCGCGTGCCAATGTGCCGCTCGCCGTGATTGTGACCTTCGTCACCAATCCCTTCACGCTGCCTTTCTGGCTGCTCGTTGCCAATCGAGTCGGCAAGTTTTTTCTACGAATCGATGAAGCGGGGCAGAGCGCCGCGTTGGGCCGTGAGATTTCAAGCGGCCATTTGGAAAGCTACAGCTGGTTCTTCCAGGCAGCCGGAGCCACTGCGGTAGGCTTTGTCCTGCTGGCGATCATTGCTTCGGCCATCGGCTATCTGGTCTCCGGCTGGATATGGCGAGTATTGGTCGGCAGGAAGCTACGCGCCAAGCAGCGCCGCTACATGGACCGCGAGGGGGAGCTGCTTTGACCTTGCCTGCCCCGACCGCATCCGATCCGCTTGCCGAGCAGCCGGATCCAGTGAGGGTTGCGGACTGGGCGCTGGTTGGGTTTGCACTCGCGCTCAGCGCAGGGGCTGTCTGGTTCTTTTCGCGGGACCTGCTCGCGACCGGCGCTTTCGCGGCGGGTCTTTGTGTTCTCGGCGCCCTGGCCTTCGCACTGTCGCGGCGCCCTGTCAGCAAGACGGAGGACCGTGTCGCGCTCCCTGACTGGTCGGTGACTTCCGCAGCGATTGAGCAGAGCGATCGCGCGGTTGCGATAACCGATCGTGCCGGGCGGATGGTGTGTGCGAGCACCCGCTATTGCGACTGGTTTGGCGATAGTCGCGCGCCGCTCGGGATCGAAGTGGATGAGGCGTCGCGCGAACGGCTTGAGCGGGCGGCACGCACGGCGTGGCGCGATGGCGAGGCGCGCGTCGACCTGCTTGAATCCGCCGAGCAGGAGGGGCTGCGATGGCGTGGCCGCGTCGAAAGGGCAGGGCGAGGCAGCGACCATCAGGTGTGGCGCTTCGAAGCGATCGAGGAGACCGATCAGGCCAGCGAGCTGATTGCGATGCTGGAAGGCAAGGCGGGACGATCCCTGGCGGAATCGGGAATCGCCGCGGTCCTCGTCGACCCGGATGGAACGATTCGCGCGGCAAATGCGGCCTTTTGCGAGGCGGCGACGGGCGATGCCGCGGCCGAGATGGAAGGGCGCGAGTTCGTTTCATTCCTGAGCCAGGACCAAGCCGACCGTATCGGCTGGGCGCGGCAGGGAGCAAACGGGCCACCGCTGACGCTCTATCAGGTGCCGGTGGCAGATCCTGACGGTCCTGTTCCGGACGCGGAAATGACGCCGTTGCTCATCTTTCTGGTCGAGGCGGGCATCGGCATCGGTGATGGGCCCGGCGATGCCAATGCGGCCGTGCCTCATCTCGAAGCATTGCTTGGCCAGTTGCCGCTCGGCCTCGCCATGACGGATCGCGACGGACGGCTGTTGTTTGCCAATGCCGCTTTCATGCGCGCTGCCGGTCGCGAAGGTGATGCGCCGCCGCGCTATCCGACCGACCTTGTCACGCGTGAAGACAAGGCGGCCCTTTCCGATGCGATCCGCAGGTTCGGAAGGGGACCAGCGGCCTCGGGCGATATCGCCATCCGCCTCGCTACTCAGCCAGATGAGCCGGTTTCGCTAAGTCTTGCTGGCGTGCGCGGCCTAGGCGAGGCGGCAGTGCTGCTGGGCCTGACCGATTCAAGCGAAGAAGCGCGGCTCAAGCGGCAGGTTGCCCAGGCTACCAAGATGCAGGCGGTAGGCCAGCTTGCCGGCGGCGTCGCGCACGATTTCAACAATGTGCTGACCGCTATCCTCGGCACCTGCGACCTGATGCTGATGCGCCATACGCCCGGCGATTCGGACTATGACGACATTCAGCAGATTCGCGCCAACTCGAACCGCGCTGCCTCGCTGACCCGGCAATTGCTTGCCTTTTCCCGCCAGCAGACGCTGCGGCCCGAGGTGCTGCAATTGCCCGACGTCGTTTCGGACGTATCGCAGATGCTGCGCCGCTTGCTAGGCGAAAAGATCCAGCTGGTCGTCACCCACGATCGCGATCTCGGGCCGGTACGCGCCGATCCCAGCCAGCTCGAACAGGTCATCGTCAATCTCGCCGTCAATGCGCGCGATGCGATGCTCGCGCACAAGGGCGCGCCGGGGCGTCCCGTTGCCAGCCGACTGACGCTGGCAACACGGCGCATTACGACTGCCGATGTGCGCGCCATGGGCAATGAGATCATCCCGGCGGGCGACTATACCGCGCTGGTCGTGGAAGATACCGGCGCGGGCATTCCGCCTGAAAACCTCGGCAAGATTTTTGAGCCGTTCTTTACCACCAAGGAACAGGGGCGAGGCGGGGCCATGGGAGGCACGGGCCTTGGTCTTTCGACGGTCTACGGCATCGTCAAGCAATCGGGCGGATTCATTTTC
>CAZRVW010000148.1:0-7124 GCA_964603645.1 uncultured Novosphingobium sp.
CACCGGCGAAGGCAGCGTCGTCGATGTATCGCTGCTCGGCACCGCGATGTGGTCGATGCAGCGGCTGATCGCACAGTCGACGATGGACGGCATTACCAAGTTCCCCAAGCCGCCCAATCCCAAGCCGTTCAACGTGCTCGTCCATACCTATCGCACCAAGGACGACCGGTTTGTCGCGCTGTGCATGCTGCAGGCCGACAAGTACTGGAAGGGTTTCTGCGAAGCGGCGGGCAGGCCCGACCTTGCCGCCAACCCGGATTATGCAACCGATGCGCTGCGGCGCGAGAACATCGAGACGTGCATGCCCGAAATGGTCGCGCTGTTCGCCTCGCACACGGTCGATGAATGGCGCGAGATCCTGGGCCGTCAGGACGGGCAATGGGACATTGTCCAGCACGTCGGCGAAATCCACAAGGACCCGCAGGTCGTGGCCAACGACATGGTCCAGACGGTCGACTACGGCGACGGCACGACCATTCCGCTGGTCGCCCTGCCCTGGATGTTCGGTGGCGAGACCGTCAAGGCCAAGCGCTCCCCCGACCTCGGCGCCGACAGCGATTCGATCCTCGATTCGCTCGGTTACGACGAGGACGCGATCATCGACCTCAAGGTCAAGGGCGTGGTGTTTTGAGGCAGGCGTTAACGGTGGTATGATGGGGCATTGGGAGTCGGCCATACCGCAACGACGGCTTGACTCCCGCGTTCATAATTGCGATAATAAGTTCGCTATTTCGAATTTTATCTACGCCGTTTCCGGGAAGGAGTTTGGGACATGAGTGAAGCCGATCCGCAAATCGTCAGTGGCAAGGTCGAGAACTGGCATCTTGGCCCGATCTTCGACATCGACGCGCATATCGATCCGCCAAAGGACATGTGGAAGGATTACCTACCCGCGCACCTGAAGGATCGCGCGCCGCAGCTCGTCCATGAGGACGATGGCGACTACATCGTGTTCGAGGGCAAGAAGACCCCGTTCATGATGATCAACAACCAGGCCGGTCGCAAAGGCAAGGACTTCAAGATGAAGGGCCGGGTCACCGATGTGCGCCCAATCTGGGACCCCGAAGTCCGCCTCGCCGACATGGATACCGACGGCATGGACTATGCCCTGATGTTCGGCGGCGGTCCGCTCGGCACGCAGGACAACGAACTCTACATCGCCAGCTACGACGCCTATAACCGCTGGGTGATGGACTTCGCGCAGGCCGCACCGGACCGCCTGCTCCCGGTCGGCTATGTCACCATGCGCGACGTCGACGAGACGGTCGAGCAGGTCAAGAAGCTCGCCAAGATGGGTTTCAAGGCGATCAACATGCCCGCTTTCCCGCAGAACAAGGAAGCCTGGACGACCACGTCGGGCGTCGCCGCGCTGAAGGACGGCCAGGTCTCCGCGCTGACCGGCGACCGCAACAGCCCGCTGCAATATTCCGATCCTGAATTCGACAAGTTCTGGGCGACGATCGTCGACCTCGACCTCGCGTTGACCTTCCACCTCGGTGGCCGCGTACCGCGCTTCGGCGACAAGCGTTATTTCCTCGCCGATATGCCGATGAGCAAGCTCGCCATGGCCGAGCCGATCGGCATCCTCATCTACAACTGCGTGTTCGACCGCTTCCCCAAGCTGCGCATCGCCTCGGTCGAATCGGGCGTGGGCTGGATGGCCTGGTTCGCCGAATACTGCGACCGCACCTGGGAGAAACAGCGCTACTGGACCCAGAGCGAGCTGAAGAACCCGCCCAGCTACTACATGGACCAGAATGTCTGGGGCTCGTTCATCAACGATCGCACCGGCATCCTCATGCGCAACCAGCCGGGCGGCAAGAACATCATGTGGTCGTCGGACTATCCCCACTCGGAAACCACCTTCCCCAATTCGCACCAGGTGATCCTGCGCGATTTCGAGGGCGTGCCCGAAGACGACATCCGCGACATCATCTGCAACAACGCCAAGAAGTTCCTGCGCGTCGATTGATGCGACAGGTCCGATAACAGCGACGCAGGCCGCGTCGGACCCCAACCGGTCCGGCGCGGTTTTGCCGTGAAGGGAATGCCTCAATGGAAGACGTACTGACCGCCGACGATCCGCTTTACAGCAAGCTTTACGACGTCGCGTCGGAAGCCAAGCACATCGGCAACTACGTCGAGATCGATCCCTTCCCCGCGATTCACAAGCTGCGTGCCGAGGCGCCGGTCCATAAGGGCAGGCTGCGCGAACTGCTCGGCCTTCCCTATTACAATCGCCACACTCTCATGGAGGGCCGGCAGCACTGGACGGTGCTGAGCTACGAGGCTTGCGAAGAGGTCTTCCGCGACCCCACGACCTATTCCAGCTACATCTCGCACATACCCAATGCCGAAAACGAGCAGACGCTCTCGGTACTCGAGATGGACCCGCCGCTGCATCGCGCCTTCCGCAAGACGATCCAGCCCAAGTTCCTGATGCCCGAAGCTCAGGGCTGGTGGCGCGAATTCACCATCGACAACATCGCCGAGCGCCTGATCGATCGCCTCAAGACGCGCGATCGCGCCGATCTCAACATGGAAATCTGCGCGCGCATCCCGGTCTACACCATCACCACCGCGATCGGGCTGGAAGGCGACGAGGCTCTGCGGTTCCGCCATGCTCACGTGAACTCCGTCGAGAACGCAGGCGTCGAGCCGGAACTGCGGCTCAAGAACATGAAGCTGGTCGAGGAAATCCTGCTGGGCCTCATCCAGCAGCGCCGGGCCAAGCCGACCGAGGACCTCGTCAGCGTGTTGCTCGATGCCACTCTGCGCGAGCCCGGCGTCGAACCGCGGCTGATGACCGACCGCGAGATCATGCACATGGTCAAGATCGTGATGATCGCCGGCGGCGGCACCTCTTGGCGGCAGATGGGCATCACCCTGTTCGCGCTGCTCACCAATCCGGACCAGCTGGCCCAGGTCAAGGCAGACCGCGCGCTGCTCGATGCCGCGGTCGAGGAATCGCTGCGCTGGAACCCGACGGCGCCTTATTTCTACCGCAACGCCACCTGCGACACCGAACTGTACGGCCACAAGATTTCGGAAGGCGACATCGTCGAGATCGGAATCGGCCCGGCCAACCGCGATCCCTCGCGCTGGGACAATCCCGACCTGTTCAACATCAACCGGCCCAAGATCACCAACCTTGCCTTCGGCCTTGGCGTGCACCGCTGCCTCGGCATGAACGTCGCCAAGGTCGAGATGATGCACGCGATCAATGCGCTGTTCGACGCCTTCCCCGACATGCGGCTGGATCCTGACGAACCGATGCCGGAGATCGGCGGCGGATTCGAACAACGCGGGCCGACGGCGGTGCCGGTGCTGTTGCGCTAACGCCCCGGCATCCCTTGATCTTTCGAGACCTGAATCTCCCGATCCTGCTGGCAACAGCCCTCTGCTAGACACTCGCCAATGGCAGGACTACTTTGATCCGCGAGCGTCCGAATAGTCCCTGGATTTCGGTTTCTTGGCCATGTCGGATGCAGGCCTTGGGAGAAGCTGATGCATAAGGGGATGGTTTCAACGGCCGTAGTGGCAGCCTTACTGGTACTGGCGCCAGCCGGCGCGGCGCCGGGGAACTATTCCAGGTCTGTGGATGACCCCCATCCAAGGCAAGTATTCTGGGGCGACACCCATTTGCACACGCGCTTGTCGGCCGATGCCTACGGGGCGGGCAACCGCTCTATCGCACCAGAGGACGCTTTCCGCTTCGCCCGCGGCGAGACCCTGGTTGTTCAGAACGGGATGAAAGTCAGGCTACATCGCCCGCTCGATTTCCTTGTTGTCTCGGACCATGCCGAATATCTCGGCGTAGTTGCCGGAGCAGAGGATGGCGACAAGCAGGTTGAGTCGACAACGCTTGGCGCGAAGCTGCGCGCCTTGATTCTGAACAACAGCATTGCGGAAGCGGCAAGGCATTTCCACGACATTTTCAACGCGACGATCATGGGCAACAGTCCCGGCAATATCGACCGCCCTGTTCGCCAGTCTATCTGGAAAAGCGTCGCCAAACGGGCCGACCGCTACAACGAGCCAGGCCGTTTCACAGCCTTCATCGGCTATGAATACACGTCCATGCCGAACTCATATAACCTGCACCGCAACGTGATCTTCCGCGACGGTGCGGACAAGGCTTCGCAGATCGTTCCGTTTTCGGCCATCGACAGCATGAACCCGGAAGACCTCTGGAAATTCCTTGCCGATTATGAGCGCAAGACCGGCGGTGCGGTCATGGCCATCCCGCACAATTCCAACGTCAGCCAGGGCCGCATGTTCGACGAGACGCAATATGCTGGCGATCCGATCACCGCCGACTATGCGCGCATGCGGATGCGCTGGGAACCGATTCACGAGATGACGCAGATCAAGGGGGACAGCGAAACCCATCCCTTCCTCTCTCCCAACGATGAATTCGCCGATTACGAGACCTGGAATTCATGGATCGGCAAAGCTGACCTTCCCAGCACTGCCGGTCCTTCCGGCGACGCCAAGGCCAGCTGGCCGCGAACGATGCCCGGGTCCTATGCCCGCTCGGCGCTCAAGCGCGGACTAGAGATCGAACAGAAGGTTGGCGTCAATCCCTACAAGTTCGGAATGATCGGAAGCACGGATTCGCATACGTCGCTTTCGACTGCCGAAGAAGACAACTTCTGGGGCAAGATGTCGGTTGGCTTCCCGTCGCCAACGCGCTGGAAGGATCCTTGGGGAACGTCGCAAATGGCACCGCCGAAAAAGGATTCGGAGCCAGATCCCAATTACCTTGTGACTCGTCCCCTGAACTGGACGACGGCCGCTTCGGGAATGACCGCTGTATGGGCGCGGGAGAACACGCGCGGGGCGCTTTTCGATGCGATGCGGCGCAAGGAAGTCTATGCCACGACCGGCCCGCGGATGACCTTGCGCTTTTTCGGTGGCTGGGACTATCCGGACAATTCCGACAAGCGCCACGACCTTGTCGACATTGGTTATGAGGGCGGCGTTCCGATGGGGGACGATCTGACAGCCGCCAAACCCGGTAAATCTCCGCGCTTCATCGTGTTCGCAGCCAAGGATCCGGACGGTGCCAATCTCGACCGGATCCAGGTAATCAAAGGCTGGGTAGACAGTTCGGGCGAGGCACACGAAAGAGTCTATGACGTCGCATGGTCAGGCAATCGCAAACGCCATGCTAAGACCGGCAAGGTGGCGGCGGTCGGTTCGACGGTGGATCTGAACACCGCAACCTATGAAAACTCGATAGGCCAAGCCGTCCTCTCCGCGGTCTGGACCGATCCCGATTTCGATCCGGGCCAGCGTGCGTTCTACTATCTGCGCGTACTGCAGATCCCGACACCACGATGGACAGGATACGACGCCGCCTTTTTCAAACTGACCATGCCGGACTTCATTCCCACGACCACGCAGGAACGCGGCTACACCTCGCCTATCTGGTACACTCCTTAAATCAAGAGCAGCGCGCTGGCGTTGCGGTCCAGCGCTGCCGCATCAGGGATTGCCGCTCAGGCGTCATGGCGCGCGCGTGACTGGTGCGGACGGCGCGGATAGGGGCCTTCGCGCAGCTCCGGGCGCGGGAATGGTCCGGTGTGCCATTGCAGCACGGCTTCGCGCCGCACGATCTTCCAGCCATCAGGTTTGCGCGCAAGGTTGTCCTTGTAACGCAGCCCCAGCACGAGGTGATCGAGCGGGCTGCCCGGCGCTTCCATGTGGTGACCCAGCACCCAGGTCTCGACGAAGGCCTCGTCGCCGTTCATCTCGATGTACTGGTTGCCTTTGAAGTGCATCGTGGCGTGATACATCAGCAGACCCATCTCGAGCCCCTCGAGATAGTCGTCGAGCGAGCCCTCTTCCATGGTGCCGACAACAACGCAGTCCGGGTCGAAGACAGAGCGGACCAGCTCGATGTTCACCGAATCGACGCCGTAGGCGTAACGATCGTACAGGTCCGCGATCAACGTGCGGTCGCGCAACCAGCGCACGGTAGCCGCCATATCGTCGTCAGCCGGCGGCGGGCTGTTCCTGAATTCCATGACTTTCCTGAGTTCGTTGCGCTCCATCATGCTTCCTTTCCGGCCTGCATAAGAATCTGAACGGGCTGGACGCAGGTTAGCGGCCGCTCCGGCCCGCGGCCAGCCAGCTTGCCTGCCTGCAATTTCGCCTGTCCGATACCGTGCCGCAACCCAGCGCTCTGCGAGCCTGAGTGGTCGTAACTTGCTTGCCCTGTGTCGAGCAGCCGCGCCGCTAGCGGCCCAGCTTCTCCACCATCATGTCGGCCAGCAGCCGCTTCGACACCTTGTTCGAATGCAGCATCGGGATTTCCTCACGATCGATCTGCACATAGGCGCGCGGCACCTTGTAGCTCGCCAGGTTCTTGCGCAGCTGCGCTTCGATCGCGCCGAAATCGAGTTCGCCCACACCGTCGCGCGCGACCACCGCCGCGACAACTAGCTGACCGCGTTCCTTGTCGGGAATGCCGGTGACATAGGCGTTGTGGATTTCCGGGATCGTCTGCATCTCCACCTCGACCTCGGCGGGCGAGACATTGGAGCTGGCGCTCTTGATCATGTCACCGCTGCGCCCGATGAAGTGAACGCGGGTGCCATCGACCAAGCACTGGTCGCCGGTATGGAAATAGCCGTCGGCGGTGAACATCTCGCTCTTCTCGATCTTGTGGAATCCGGGTGCCACCGGATAGCCGCGCACCTGCATCTCGCCGATTTCGCCATCGCCGACGGGCTGATCGTTTTCGTCGGCGATGCGGATATCGTAGCGGTCGGCCCAATGGTCCATCGGCGAACACATCGGATAGCCGGGCGCGCGCGCAACGTCGCCATAGGAATAGGGGCCGAGTGTCTCGGTCATGCCGAGACCCCAGTAGGGCTTGGCCATCTTCTCTGTCATAACCTTGAGATCTTCTTCCGAGAGAACGCTGCCCATTGCCCCGCGGCTGTTCACCAGGGTGCGCTCGGTGAACAGCGTCGGCGCGCCGTGAATCCAGTTGGGGAAGAGGGTGATGGTGAGGCCGCCGACCCAGAACATCGGCAGGAAGCAATAGCCTTCGACCCCGCGCTCAGCGCCCTGCATGCGTCCGACATATTCGGCGCGAAACAGAACCGGGCCGT
>CAZRVW010000149.1:0-7078 GCA_964603645.1 uncultured Novosphingobium sp.
GGCTCGATCCGCGCGTGTTCCAGCGCGTGCACCGCTCGACCATCGTCAACCTCAATCAGGTCCGCCAGGTCAAGCCGCACACCAATGGCGAATGCTTCTTGGTGCTCGATTCGGGCGCACAGGTGAAGGTCAGCCGTTCCTACCGAGACGTGATCGCGCGGTTCGTGCATTAGGTCTCAGGACAATCCGTTCGTATCGAGCGCAGGCCCCGATCTTGTCGAGGGGACGTAGTCGAGATACCGCGTGTCTCAACGATCGCCATCCGCTGGCGCGGACGGCTGCTCGACACGAACGGGGATATTTGTGCATCTCGAACTAACTGGCTTCGATCTCGACGCTTTCGTTTCCGCCACGCTTGACGAAGACCTTGGTGTTGGCCTTCCGGGTGGCGGGCGCGATGTCACCAGCGAAAGCGTGATCGGGGCCGACGACCGCTTTTCAGGGATCATGGACAGCCGCGACGCCATCGTCGTCGCGGGGCTGCCGATCGCCGCCGCTTTCTTTCGAAAACTCGACCCCTCTATCGAACTTGAGGTTTTGGTTGGCGAGGGTGAATCGGTCGCGGCGGGAGCCGATCTGATGCGCATTGAAGGCAATGCCCGCGCCATGCTCACAGCCGAGCGCTCGGCGCTTAACACGGTGCAACACCTGTCGGGGGTTGCCACAATGACCCGGCAATATGTCGATGCGATGGGCGGGCACGCGACGCTGCTCGACACGCGCAAGACCATTCCCGGCCTCAGGCACCTCGAAAAATATGCGACCCGCATGGGCGGCGCACAGAACCACCGCATGGGCCTGTGGGACGCGGCGATGATCAAGGACAACCATGTACTTGTCGCCGGGTCGGTGGGCGAAGCGGTGCGCCGCGCCCGCGAGGCCGGGGTAGAACGAGTCATCTGCGAGGTCGACCGGATCGACCAGATCGAACCGGCGCTTGCCGCGGGCGCGCATCACCTCCTGCTCGACAACATGGTGCCGGACATTCTGCGCGAGGCTGTGGCGTTGGTTGCAGGCCGCGTGCCAACGGAAGCGTCCGGTGGGGTCAATCTCCAGACCATCGGCGCCATTGCTGCCAGCGGGGTCGACTACGTTTCGGTCGGAAGACTCACGCAAAGCGCGCCGGCTGCCGACATCGGTCTCGATTTCACACCGTTATGAGGTGGATCGCACCGTTCGCGGTTGGGCTTGCGGTGCTTCCGCTCCCTGCATCGGCCCAGGCCTATCAGTGCACCTTGCCCGGCAGGATCGAACCGTTGCGGCCACCGAAGCCCGACGGCCCGGTGCGCAAGGTGCCCGTCGCGCGCTATGTGCTCGCGGCATCATGGTCGCCCGAATACTGCAATCGCGCACGCAACAAGGCTTCGATGCAGTGCTCGGGACGGAACGGGCGATTCGGCTTCGTATTGCATGGCTTGTGGCCAGAGGCGGCGAAAGGCCCCCGCCGCAATGGTGCTCGCTGTCTCCTCGCCCCCGTTCCGAGACGATCCGGCGCAACCTGTGCATGACCCCGGTGCCTTGGCTACTCGAACACGAATGGGCGAAGCACGGAAGTTGCATGGCGAAGAAGCCGGAAACCTATTTCAAGATCAGCGGCATCCTATGGCGTTCGCTGCAATGGCCCGACGCAGACCGGCTGTCGCGCAAACGGAACCTGACCGCGGGCGACTTGCGCGATGCTTTCCTTGTCGTCAATCCGGCATGGAAGCGTGAGCAGGTGGGGATCGAGACAAACTCGCGCGGCTGGCTCAAGGGGATGCGGCTGTGCTATTCGCGCCGTTTCATGCCGCAACGCTGCCGACGTGACGATTTTGGCCCGCCCGATTCCGTGCCGCTCAAGATCTGGCGAGGGCTCTAACGCCGCTCCCTGAAGAACGCGCGTAGCAGCTCGCCCGCCTCGTCCTCTCCCATGCTCGAATAGACCTCCGGGCGGTGCAAGCATTCCGGCTGGTCAAACAGGCGCGGCCCATGCTCGACCGCGCCGCCCTTGGGATCAGCCGCCGCGTAATAAAGCCGTGCTATCCGCGCATGACTGATGACGCCCGCACACATGGCGCAAGGTTCCAGCGTCACCCAAAGTTCGCAGTCTTCCAGCCGTTCGTTGCCCAGAATCCGTGCAGCTTCGCGAATCGCCAGCATTTCGGCATGGGCCGAGGGATCGCTCAAAGCGCGCGGGGAATTGTGAGCCGCGGCGATCACGTCTCCTGCGCGCACTATTACAGCGCCGACGGGCACTTCTCCCGCTACCGCAGCCGCTCTTGCCTCGTCGAGGGCGAGCGCCATCGGTTCAGGGAGTGGCCAGCGAGTCATTCCGCCGGATTGGCGGGTATATCTTGACCCTTCAAGGGTGAATCGGTAATGGCGCGCCTTCCCCGGAACTCCGGCACAATTTTTGAGCGAGAAGCATCATGTCCCGCATCTGCGAACTGACCGGCAAGGGCCGCCAGACCGGCCACAACGTCAGCCACGCCAACAACAAGACCAAGCGCGTCTACCTGCCCAACCTGCAGAATGTCACGCTGATGTCCGAAGCGCTGGACCGCAGCTTCAAGTTCCGCGTCTCGACGCACGGGCTGCGCTCGGTCGAGCACAATGGCGGCCTCGACAACTGGCTGCTGAAGACGCAGGACGAGAAGCTTTCGAAGAACGCACTCAAGGTGAAGCGGGAGCTCAAGAAGCTGGCCAAGGCCGCAGCCTGAGCCACCGGTCAGCGTCGTGATTTGAGGAGGCGTGCGAGCTAATCGCGCGCCTTTTTCATTTTCGCATCGGGCAGGTCGGCAGGGTCCAGCCTCAGCTTCCAGAGTGCCGTGCGCTGGAAGGTTGCACAGTTGTCGTCCGAAATCAGCCACACCGTAAGCGGTTCCTTGGGGTCATCTGTTGGTGGCTCGATCGCCATTCCCTCCAGATTGTCGACCGGAAGCCCGCCTTGCCAGGTCGCCAGAGTGCGAACCGGCCAATCCCGTCCAGCGCGTATCGCGCCCGGATCGCCGAGAACAATGGCCCCGCCGAAGCGTGGCGGCATCGGCCAGACCACTCGCCGCATCAATACCAGGACGCGCCCATCGGGCAGGTCGGCGGCGTCGGTGGGGCTGTATCCGCTGGGGCCGACAAAGGTGAATGTCTTGACGTCATCCGGCTTCTCCACCGGATCGCCGGCAAACAGCACCGCGGCATGACGGCGGCGGTCGAACAGCTCGGTAAAACCCTCCCGAATCGCGATGAACCTGCCGTCCGGCAGGCGAGCCAGTGATTCGGGACCGGCATTGTTGCCCCAAGTACTCATCGCAGGTGGCCGGACCGGCTTGCTCTTCACCAACCTGCCGTCGCGAAGCTCGAAGCGAGCAATGATATTGCTGAATTCGAAGGCGAGCCAGATTCTGCCTGTGGCGAGGTCTCCCGTCGCCGCCTCGGAATCCTGATGGAACTTGTCGGCCTGCTGGTACACGACCACTCCGCCAATCGGGGGATCACGTCGTTGCGCATCGGGTGCGGAGAATTCGAGCGAAAGGCCGCCATCGGTAATCGCCAGCAACCTGCTATCGCCCAGTGCAACAAGGCCTGAAAACCCACCGTAGCGGCCTTTCCGGTCTTCGATTTGCCAAGCCTTTTCGAGCTGGAACGGACCCAGATTTGTCGCATCGACGCTGGCCGTTTCCAGAGCCACGAACCTGAGATGCGAGGCGCCGTCGGGGCCACGCGGGATCTCACGAGCCCACAGCAGAGGCGTGAGCGCGACGATCAGCAGGGCGATGGCCGCTAAACGGCGCATGGCCAGGGCGTCACTTCATCGGGCCGGCCAGCAGGATCGGATCGATCCGCGCGCTCTGCCACTTCATGCCCCAGTGCAAGTGCGGCCCGGTCGCCCGCCCGGTCGCGCCAATGCGGCCAATCAGCTGGCCCTGACGCACCGTGTCGCCTTCCTCGACCAGCAGCGCCGAGCAATGCAGGAATGCGCTGTTGAGGCCCATGCCGTGATCGATCATCAGCAAGTGGCCTTCGAGGGTAAATGGCTCCTTGGCGGCAAGGATTACGACGCCGTCGGCAGGGGCGACGAACGGAGTGCCGCTCGATCCAGTGGCGATATCGAGCCCTGAATGATAGGAACCCGGCTCACCGCGATAGACACGCTGCGATCCGAACATGCCCGAGATGCGCCCTCTGACAGGCCAGATGAACTGCTGACGCCACCCGGATGCGCCGGTGTCCTTGGCCCGCGCCGCGCCGATCCGCGCCAGCTCAGGCCTGCGCCGCGGCATGAAGGCAGCACTCGGTCCGCCGAGCCGCCGAGCGGCATTGATGTGCTCGATCTTCCAGCCGCGCGGAGCGATCGTCAGATCGCGCGTAACCACCGAGCCGTCGGATCGCCGCGCAACCAGCGCCGCACGAGGCCCTGCATCGCGATCGAAGGCCGCAAAGAAGCTTCCGTCCGGCGCAAGCGGAACCGGCGATCCGCCAAGCGACAGGCAGACCGTGCCGGCAGGCACCTTACCCCTTATCCAGCCGCCCTGCTGTTGATCGCCTGAAATAACGAAATCGGCAGGCAGTCCGGCAAAGGGGCGGGCCGGGGCGGTTGCAGGCGGCACTGGCTCGCGCGCTGCAACTTTCGGCTCCTCGCCGATGGCGGCACCGCAAGCCGCGAGCACGCCGCCGCCAGCTACGACGAGGGCCGCTGCAAGCGACCTGAATGAAATCGTCACGAGTCCTCCAGCATCCGGCGCGTCGCAATCAGACAGCTGGCATAGGCCTCCTGCCGCTCGACGCTCCAGTAGCGCAGGGCCTCCAGCGCAATCGGCTCGGCTGTCACGGCGCACGGCACATGGCTTCCGGAAGAGAGGATACGAAACCCGTTCGGCCCGTAGTGAAGGCGCGCCGGCTTGTCTTGAGAGGACATCAGCATGTGGCGAATCCTAGCAGAGCCGCGTGGTCAAAACAAATCGCCCTGTCGCGGTTTCTCAGCGGCAGGCCGCGATTTTCGCGCCGGAGCTTTGCCTGCCGCAACCGGCAGCTTGCCATCATGGAAATTGAGGATCAGCGCCGCCTTGGTGGCGGCTTGCTTGCGTGACGTCAGGGTCTGTCCGTCCGCATCGGTAACGCGCGCGAAACCGCGTTCGAGCGGCTTGTCGGGGTGGAGCTGCGGCAGCAAGCGATCGAGCGGCGCAAATTGGCCTTGCGCCCGCATGAGGCGACGTTTGACCAGTTGCGGCGTCAGGCCGGACCGCGAGAGACGCTCCGCCGCATGGGCGGCCTGGCTGCGCAACAGCGGCAGCGAAAGATGCCTCGCAAGCGCATTGAGCTTGTCGCGTTCGAGAGCAGCCCGGTCGCTCAGCCCGCGCCGCAAGCGTTCTGCCAAATCGTCGAGCCGCTGCACGGCTGGCGCCAGCAGGACATCGGGTTTGGGCAGGCGCTGCGCCCGCGCATCGAGCCGTTCACGTCCCATCGCGACGGGCCGCATGATCGAACGCCGCGTGCGCAGCGCCAGGTCGGCGATCTGGTTGCGCAACTCCTCGCGCACCGGAACCGCCATCTCGGCAGCCGCGGTCGGCGTCGGCGCGCGTATGTCGGCCGCGAAATCGGCAAGCGTGGTATCGGTTTCGTGGCCGACCGCGCTGATCACCGGAATCGAGCTGGCGACAATCGCGCGCACCACCTCTTCCTCGTTGAAAGCCCACAGGTCCTCGATCGAGCCGCCGCCGCGCGCGACGATCACGAGATCGGGTCGCGGTATTGGGCCATTGTCGGGCAGGAGCGAAAATCCCTCAACCGCAGCGGCCACCTGCGCTGCCGCGCCCTCGCCTTGCACCAGCACCGGCCAGACGATGACGTGGCTGGGAAAGCGGTCCGCAAGCCGGTGCAGGATGTCGCGGATCACCGCGCCGGTCGGCGAGGTGACGACGCCGATGACCCGCGGCAGATAGGGCAAGGGGCGCTTGCGTTCCTGCGCGAACAGGCCTTCCGCCGCGAGCCGCGCGCGGGTCTTTTCCAGCAGCGCCAGCAAGGCGCCCTCGCCCGCGATCTCCATCGTCTCGACGACGATCTGGTATTTCGAGCGCCCCGCGTAAGTCGTGAGCTTGCCGCTGGCCACGACCTCGATCCCGTCCTCCGGCTTGAAGGCGAGGCGTCCTGCCGTACCCTTCCACATGACCGCGTCGATCACCGCCTTCTCGTCCTTGAGCGAGCAATAGAGGTGGCCAGATGCCGCGCGCTTCACACCCGACAGTTCGCCGCGAATACGCACGAAGCCGAAACGATCCTCGACCACGCGCTTGAGCATCGACGACAGTTCGCTGACCGAAAACGGCGCGGCGTTGTCCCCCGCGCCCTGGTCGGCTACGAGGCCGCCGGCACCATTGTTGCGATCTGAAGACGAAGGACCGGACATGAATATCCTGTTGCTGGGTTCGGGCGGGCGCGAACATGCGCTGGCTTGGAGGCTGGCGCAATCTCCACGATGCGAAAAGCTGTATGCCGCTCCGGGAAATCCGGGAATTGCCCAGCATGCCGAGTGTATTTCTCTCGATGCCACGGATCATGCGGCCGTCGTCCTGTTCTGCAATCGCGAGGAAATCGGCTTTGTTGTCGTCGGCCCGGAAGCGCCGCTGGTCGATGGCCTTGCCGATAGCCTGCGCAGCGCCGGTATCGCCGTGTTCGGCCCGAGCAAGGCAGCGGCTCAGCTCGAAGGCAGCAAGAGCTTCACCAAGGAAATGTGCGAGCGCGCGGGAATCCCGACAGCGGGCCATCGCCATGCCGCCAATCTCGATGAGGCCTTGGCCGCGCTCGACACGTTCGGCGTGCCGGTCGTGGTCAAGGCCGACGGGCTCGCGGCGGGCAAGGGCGTCACCGTCGCCATGACCCGCGAAGAAGCCGATGAAGCCGTCCGCGACATATTTGCCGGGCGGTTCGGATCGGACGGCGCCTCGGCGGTGATCGAAGAGTTCATGGAAGGCGAGGAAGCCAGCTATTTCGCGCTGACCGACGGGCGCACGCTGGTCCCCTTCGGCACCGCACAGGATCACAAGCGCGTCGGCGATGGCGATACCGGCCCCAATACCGGCGGTATGGGCGCCTACAGCCCCGCCCC
>CAZRVW010000150.1:0-7061 GCA_964603645.1 uncultured Novosphingobium sp.
CTTCGATCCGGGTCCGCCGGTCCTGGCAGACCTGCCAAATTTCAAGGAGAGAGTAGATGACTGTCTGGCTTCGCCAATACTGCTTCCATGTCAAAGACATTGAGAAGTCCATAAAATTTTACGAGGCCATCGGGCTGACCTGCACCAGCCGGACCCAGATCACCGATGAGATCAAGGAAGCGGTCGTCGAGAATCCCGAGCGCGGCGCCTGGCTGCAGCTGGCCGAGAACAGCACGATCGAAGGCCCGATCGACATGGGAACGGCCTTCTGGAAGCTGTATATCTACACCGACGACTGCCAGTCGACCTATGACGCCGCCATCGCCGCCGGCGCAACGTCGGAAACGGCACCGTACAAGATGGATCGATGGCCAGTCACCGTGGCTTTTGTCACCTGCCCCGACGGCTACATGATCGAATTCCTCCAGCGCGACGTGTCGCCCACGGAAAACAACGCGGGCGGTTCGCCGCGCGACCAGTCCGTGAACTGAAGGAGTCAAACGCGAGGGCCTGCCATGGCAGGCCTTTCCCTGGCGGCACGGCGGTGTGTCATGGGCCCGGTCAGGGGCGTTCCCCTCGCGCCGGACCAGACTTGCCTTGACAATGATACGCTGTTGCCTGTTTTCTCATTCCGCTTCGATCCGGGTCCGCCGGTCCTGGCAGACCTGCCAAATTTCAAGGAGAGAGTAGATGACTGTCTGGCTTCGCCAATACTGCTTCCATGTCAAAGACATTGAGAAGTCCATAAAATTTTACGAGGCCATCGGGCTGACCTGCACCAGCCGGACCCAGATCACCGATGAGATCAAGGAAGCGGTCGTCGAGAATCCCGAGCGCGGCGCCTGGCTGCAGCTGGCCGAGAACAGCACGATCGAAGGCCCGATCGACATGGGAACGGCCTTCTGGAAGCTGTATATCTACACCGACGACTGCCAGGCAGCCTACGACCGGGCGATGGCGGCAGGCGCAACGTCGCACACCAAGCCGCACAAGATGGAACGCTGGCCGACGACGATGGCCTATGTCGTATGCCCCGACGGCTATCTGATCGAATTCCTCCAGCGCGACATGTCGCCGACGGAGAACAACGCGGGCGGTTCGCCCAGGGATCAGTCGGTCAACTGACCCCCCTTGTCCGACACGCGAGGCCCGGGGCGCACCGTGCGCACCGGGTCTTTTCGTGCCAGTCTAGTATCGCTCCACGGTCACCGGCAGGCGGTGATAGCCGTGCAGGAAGGCGCCGCCGCAGCGTTGCGGCTCGCCAGCCAGATGCACCCGCACTCGCCGTGCCAGCAATTCCGCGATCAGCACGCGCAGCTGCAACTCGGCCAACCGCGCGCCGACGCAGCGGTGAATGCCGTAGCCGAAGGCGACGTGCCGGCGGGCGTTGGGCCGCTCGATCCAGAAGCGGTCGGGATCGTCGAAAACGCTCTCGTCGCGATTGGCCGAAATATACCAGAGCACGATCTTGTCGCCTTTGCTGATCTGGTGGCCGAACAGGTCGGCGTCGGCCAGGGCGGTGCGGCGCATGTGGACCAGCGGACTGACCCAGCGGATCACTTCCGGGACGGCGACGGCCGCCAGCGATGGGTTGCTCTCCAGCAAGGCGCGCTGGTCTGGGAACAGGTGCAGCGCCTGGATCAGACCAGACATGGTATTGCGGGTGGTATCGTTGCCGCCGGTCACCAGCGTGGTCATGGTGCCGGTGAACTCAATTTCGCCGAGATCGCCCAACGCCTGCGAGTGGATCATTCGTGAGAGCAGATCCTCGCGCTCGCCCTGCCCGGCCCGTTCCGCCCACAGGTCACGGAAATACTCCGCCATTTCCAGCTTGGCGCGGGTGCGGCCCTGCGTGACTTCCGCGATTTTGCCCGCCTCGATTGCCCCGACCCAGTCCGACCAGAAACCGAGCAGGTCCATGTCCTCGCGCGGGAAATCGAAGATCACCGCCAGCATTGCGGTCGTAAGTTTCACCGAGACCTGTGAGACCCAGTCGAACTCCTCGCCCTCGGGCAGCGAATCGAGCAGATTGCCGGTGCGCTCGCGCACTTCAGCGGTCAGCCGCACCATCTCGGAGGGCGTGAACGCTTGCGCGACCACCCGGCGACGTTCGGTATGATCGGGCCGATCCATCGAGATGAACGATTGCAACGCATAGTCCAGGCTCATGTCCTTGGGCCAGTCGTGCATGGTCACGCCGCCGTGGACATAGCTTGAGGAATAGAGTTCGGGCAGCGATTCGACATGGACGATTGGTTTGAACGTCGCGACGTTCCAGTAATCCCCATGGATCGTGCCCGTCACCTTGTTGATCGGCGCCTCGGCGCGCATACGGCGGAAAACCGGCTCCCAGCGTTCCTCGTTGAACAATTCGGCGCGGCCCACTTCCCACTCGCTGACCGGCGGCGGGAAGATCTCGGGATTCTCGGCAAGGCAACGCGCGATCACCTCCTGCGCAGGCGGAAAGCCGCGATAATCGGTAACTTTAGCATGACTAGCCATGCTCTCTGTCCTCACCCAATAGACGCGCCCGTAAATGGCATACAACGCGCCCGCTTATGCCATGTAAAGAAGCTACGACGCCCCGGTTACGCGGTCAATCCGACCGATTTAACCAAATCGCGATTATTATCTTTCCTACACAAACCTATTTGGCGATACGGCGCGTTGGTGAATCGAATCGGAGTGCCCATGCCCATCCTCGAAGCCCTCATCGGCCCGCTCGTCTCGCTGATCGACAAGGTCATTCCCGATCCCGAGGCACGGGCCAAGGCCAAGCTCGAGCTGCTCAAGCTGGAAAGTTCGCGCGAGCTCGAGCGCATCGAGGCGCAGCTTTCCGCCATCGTCACCGAAGCCAATTCACAGGATCCCTGGACCAGCCGCGCCCGTCCGACGTTTCTCTATGTGATGTACGCGCTGATCCTGTGGTCGCTGCCGATGGGCCTGCTCTCGGCCGTGCAACGCGACACCGCCGACGCCATCGCCCACGGCATGACCGCCTATCTTGGCGCCTTGCCCGAACCGCTCTATGCGCTGTTCGGCACCGGATATCTCGGCTATGCGGTGATGCGCCAATGGGGCAAGATCAAGGGAACGGACAAGTAGCGCGATGGCGGACAGGCTGGTCTATGTCCTGAATGGCCCCAATCTCAACCTGCTCGGCACGCGTGAGCCGGACATCTACGGCAGCCAGACGCTCGACGACATCGCCGCCCTGATCGAGGATCGCGCTCGCGAGCTTGGCCTCGCCATTGAGAGGCGCCAGTCGAACCACGAAGGCCATCTCGTCGACTGGCTGCACGAAGCCCATGCCGAAGGCGCGCACGCGGTGCTGCTCAACGCGGCGGGCTACACCCACACCAGCATCGCCCTGCTCGATGCAATCAAGGCGATTTCCGTGCCGGTCTTCGAGGTGCATCTGTCCGACCCGCACACCCGCGAGCCGTTTCGCCATCTCAGCTATGTCGGCATGGCCGCACGCGAGACCTTCCAGGGCCACGGCCCGCAAAGCTACATTCTGGCACTTGAGGCTGCGGCCAAGCTCTAGGCTCCTGCGAGCGGCACACCCGGCTCCGCCTTTGCAGTCCTGATCGTCAGTGATGTCTTGACGCTGGCGACATTGGGCGCGGGAGTCAGCTTGGACGTCAGAAATTCCTGAAAGCTTTGCAGATCGCGGCTCACGATCTTGAGGATGAAATCGATTTCGCCATTGAGCATGTGGCATTCGCGCACTTCGGGCAGCGCGCGCATGTGATCCTCGAACTGGCGCAGCGCGTCCTCGGCCTGGCTTTTGAGACTGACCATCGCGAAAACGGTGATCGCATATCCCAGCTCGGCACCATCGAGATCGGCGTGATAGCCCCTGATGATCCCGCTTTCCTCCAGCGCGCGCACGCGGCGCAGGCATGGCGGCGGCGTGAGCCCGACTTTGGCGGCAAGATCGACATTGGTCATCCGCCCGTCTTCTTGCAGCGCGGCCAGCAGCTGCCTGTCGATTTCGTCGAAACTGGTCATTGTGCTCCAATTGCTGCGGAAGCAGGCCGCGAGCGCATCAATTCAGCTGCCTTGCGAACCTATTTGTCGCCCCCGGCTAATTTTATTGTTCATAACGGGATCGTCCCGCTTTGCAACGCATCTCCCACGCGTGCTTGTTGTTCCGCATCAGGCTGCTAGGTGAACAGCCTCGATTCTCCATGCGAAACGGCGATGCATTTCGACGACCGACTCGATACCGTGCTTAAGCAGCCCATCCGCGGGCAGGAGATTGCGCGCGTCCAGTATGTCCAATTGCTCGACCTTCTGGGCAAGACAGATGCGGGCAGTGCCAGTTCCTCGCTTGATCCGGCCTATGCCCGCTTGTCTGCGCTCGCGGCGGAGCTTCCTGCCGATGATCGCGAGCACCTTCTGCGCGGGTCGGGATTGAAGCTGCGCAATCCGGCGCTGGTCGCCTATCTGGCCGAGGACGACACAGCCATTGCCAGCGCCGCAATCGCCGCAGCGGAATTGGACGAACAGCAGTGGCTGGACCTTGTCCGCGCCCTGCCCGTCGCCGCACGTGGCGTCTTGCGGCACCGGCGCGATCTCGGCCCCACGGTCGAGTTGCGGCTTGAGCGGCTCGGCATTGCCGATCGCGGATTGCCAGCGGCGGATGTCGATGATGCCGAAGCCGATGAGCCGGAATTCGATGCAGGCGATGTCGCGGCGCCGGTTCCGCCGACATCTGCTCCCGAGCGCGAAACGTCGATTGGCGAGCTGGTGCGGCGAATCGAAAGCTATCGCAAATCGCACCCGACAGCCCCGGTGTTCCACGCATCCGAATCGCCGCGCCTGCCGCTCGGCGATTCGGACCAGCCGTCGCCGCGGGTGGTCCGGCGTTTCGATTTCGTGACCGATGCCAGCGGACATATCGTGCGCGCCGATCCCGATTGCGCACCGATGGTGGTGGGAACGTCTTTGGGCACGCTTGACGTTCGGAAGGTAGCGGGCTCCGCGCCGCCGCCTAAGGACGCGCTGCGCCTTCGCCAGCCGATCGAAGGCCAGGTCGTCGTTCTGGATGGCGCACCGGCGATCAGCGGCGACTGGCGGATCGATGCCGCACCGCTGTTCGATGCCTCAACTGGACGTTACACCGGACATGCAGGCCGGGCGCATCGGCTCCGTGACGACGCCGAGGCGGGATCGAAAGCAGCACAAATGGCCGACCGCATGCGTCAGGTGCTGCACGAGCTTCGCAATCCGGCCGGCGCGATCCAGATGGCGAGCGAATTCATCCAGCAACAGGCGGGTGGTCCTGTCGCGCACGAATATCGCTCGCTGGCCGCGACCATCGCCAGCGACACCGCGACGGTCCTTGGAGGGCTCGATGAGCTCGACCGGCTGGTGAAAATCGATGCGGGCGTTACCGGGCTGGAACCGGGCGAAGCCGACCTTGCTGCCTGCGTTGCAGCGACGGTAGAACTGCTTGCCAGCACCATGGCGCAGCGCCAGAGCGGCTTTGACCCGGACCTGCCGGACGGCCTGCTGCCGGTGCCCGTAGCGCGAAGCGATGTGGAGCGACTGATCTGGCGGTTTCTGGCCGTTCTGGCCGGTGCGACGGCTCCGGACGAGCGGCTTGCGCTTGCCCTTTCCAGCGATGGCGACGTGGCGCGGCTGGCAGTCGCCCTGCCCGCCTCGCTTTCCACGCTCAGCGACAGCGAATTGTTCGCCGCCCAGGCAAAGGAGCGGGGACTCGCCCTGTCGGCGGGCATGTTCGGGCTTGGCTTCACCTTGCGGCTAGCCTCGGCAGAGGCGCGCTCGGCAGGCGGTGCACTACGCCGCGAGGATGAATTCCTGGTGCTGGAACTGCCGCTCAGAGTCTCGCCTTCAGCGAATATTAGTAGCGGTTAAGGTAAGGATTGCCGTCATGCACGGCACGATTGACACTGCCAATATTCTCGAGAGGCCCGGCCCCGACCGCGCGGCCGCGCTCGATCCTGCCTTCGGGCAGCGGTTTCTGGTGACCGTCGATACCGAAGAAGAATTCGATTGGAGCGCTCCAGTCAGTCGCGAGGCGCAGGCCGTCACCGCCGCCGGTCACATCGCCGATTTCCAGACCTTTTGCGAGGCGCGCGGCATCGTGCCGCTTTGGCTGGTCGACTGGCCTATCGCCAATTCGCCTGTTGCCGCAGAAATTCTGCGTCCTGCCGCGGCATCCGGCAAGGCTGAGATCGGCCTGCACCTGCATCCCTGGGTCAATCCGCCGTTCGATGAGGACGTGAGCCAGTTCACCAGCTTTGCGGGCAATCTTCCTCCCGTGCTCGAGCGTGAGAAATTCGTTCGGCTGCATCAGGCGATCGAACACAATCTCGGTGTCTGCCCCACCGTCTATCGCGCCGGGCGCTATGGCGCAGGCCCGGCGACGGCGAGGCTGCTGCGCGAGATGGGCTATGCCATCGACAGCTCGGTGCGCGCCCATTTCGATTATTCAGGTGACGACGGCGGGCCAGACTATCACGCCCATCCGCTGGTCCCCTATTGGCTCGACAGCCAGGAAATGCTGCTCGAACTGCCGGTTACGACGGTTTTCACCGGCGCGCTGCATCGGCTCGGACCGAACCTCCTGCCGCTTGCCGCGAAGGTGCCGAAACTGCCCGGCCTGCTCGCCCGCCCGCGCCTGCTCGAACGCATTGCCCTGACGCCCGAAGGGATACCGATCGCCGATGCCGTGCGCGCGGTCGATGCCGCCGTGGCGCAGGACATCCCGGTCCTCGTGTTCTCGTTCCACAGCCCTTCACTCGGGGTCGGCCACACGCCCTATGTGAGGTGCGAAGCAGACCTTGCGCAGTTCTATGATTGGTGGAGCACCATGTTCGACCATCTGGCCACGCGAGGCGTCGCACCGGCCGGGATTGCGGACGTGCTGCGTGCGGCACATCTTGCCTAGTGCACACAGGCCGGCTAACGCGCTGCCTGCTGTCCGGCGGCCCCAACACGGGCTGACGGTCAGGCGCATCTGTGATGGTTTTGCGGGCCTGTAGCTCAGTTGGTTAGAGCTGGCCGCTCATAACGGCTAGGTCGCGGGT
>CAZRVW010000151.1:0-6982 GCA_964603645.1 uncultured Novosphingobium sp.
CCTCGGACCTTGAAGATGTAACCGAGAGCGAAGTGATCAAGTATTCGGCGGGCGGTTTCCGTGATTTTACGCGTATCGCGGCCAGCGATCCGACGATGTGGCGCGACGTGTTCCTTGCCAACCGGGACGCGGTCCTGACCATGCTCCAGCGCTTCACCGAAGACCTGACCGCGCTGCAGCGCGCGATCCGTATCGGCAACGACGAAGCGCTGTTCGATCATTTCACGCGGACCCGGGCGATTCGCCGCTCGATCATCGAGGAAGGCCAGGACGACGAGAGACCCGATTTCGGGCGCTCTGATCACAATCCCTGACCTTGCGGTTCAGGGAGCCGGCGGCGCATTCAGGCGTTGCATCAGTGATGGCGGCACACATGCAGGGAACGCGATGAAACTCTCGATCCGCACCCAACTCGACTACCAGATCCCGGATCCCTGCGACATTCTGCTGCAGATCGAAGCAGCAATCATTCCCGAGCAGGAAGTGATCGACGCCAACATCGAGCTGCCGCGCGTGAAGCATTTCGCGCGTGTGGCAGGCCATGATACGATCGGTGACCGCATCTGGCTAAGGCACCAGGGCGATCTAATCGTCGACTACCAGGCCACTGTCGACGTCCAGCGGCTCGCGAACGATATCGCCGGATTGCCGGCAACCGCGCCGCATCAGCTCCTGGGCGAAGCGGTCCAGTACCTGATGCCCTCGCGCTATTGCCCGTCACACGAATTTCAGAGCCTAGTCGAGGCGGAGTTTGGAGATTTCCAGGGCGGAGAGCGCATCGCAGCGATCTGTGACTGGATTGCAGAACACGTTGAATACCGTCCCGGTTCGAACAATGCCGAAACCGGTGTGATGGAAACCTATATCGACCGCGCCGGCGTCTGCCGCGATTTCGCACACCTGCTCATTACCATGGCGCGCGCCAGCGCGATTCCCGCGCGTTTCGCCAGCGTCTACGGGCTCGGCGTCGAGCCGCAGGATTTTCACGCCGTGGCAGAGGTGTTTCTCTCCGGCACCTGGTATGTGGTCGATGCCACCGGAATGTCGGGCCCGGACCGCATCGCCAAGATTGGCATCGGGCGCGATGCAGCTGATGTCTCGTTTTTGACCAGTTTCGGCGTGGCGACACTGAACAACCAGCAAGTCGAGGTAAGCGAAGCGTGACAGTCACGCCCGCTTGCGCGTCTGGATCGCTGCCGCCACGCGCACCTCGACCTCCTCGCGCGCCAAACCCGGCGGGATGACTTCGCCGACGCGGTAGGTCACCGTCCCGGGCCGTTTGATCCAGCGATGATAGAGCGGCCCGCTGTCGACCGCGACAGGCACCACCGGCAGGCCAAGCAACTTGTACAGACCGGAAAAGCCGGACTGGATCGGTGCGGCCTTGCCATGCGGCACTCGCGTGCCTTCGGGAAAGATCGCCAACACGCGGCCCTCCTGCTGGAAATGCCGCGCCGCCGCGATCATCCTGCGCAGCGCGCGCGCGCCCTGGTCCCGCTCAACGCCGATCAATCCATAGGTCTCGCCGAGCTTACCCCAGAGCGGTATGCGCATCAGCTCCATCTTGGCGAAGACGGCTGGCCGCCGGATCACGGACGGCAGGTCTATCGCCTCGAAAAAGCTTTCGTGGCGCATCGCGACGATCGCGCCGCTCTCGGGCAGATCTCCCACGACCCTGACCCGGATGCCAAGCAGGTACCTCGCACAGGCGCGATGGTAGTGCGACCAGCTATCGCATAGCGTCATCAAGGGTCCCGGCCCGAACGCCGAAGCGACCAGTGCCACAAGGATGAGGAGCACCGAGCCAGCGTAGAACACAATGTAAAATGCGACCGAGCGGACGAGATTCACCGCGATCATGTCTCCCAGAGCTGCGCGAGACAGCGGGCAAGATACTTGTGGTATTCCTTGAAAAGGGTGCCGAGGCTTGGCTCGGTATGCACGGCGTCGCGCAGGATGGTGATGTCGGCCGGAGCAACCCGCCCCAGTTCGTGTGCGGCGCGGCGCATGTGCCAGTCGGACGTTATCAGCCGGACCGATTTCGCCTTGTGGCTGGCGAGCCAGCGCGCGGTCTCGTCCGCATTGTCACGGGTGTCGGCAGATTCGTAGCCCAGCGTCACGCAGCAGGCCATGCGCACGGCGGAAATCCCGTATTCGGCCTGGAATTCGACCGGCCTGACCTCGCGGTGGACGCCCGAGACGAGCAAACGCGGCGCCTGCTTGCGGGCTATCATGTCGAGGCCGCGCGCTATCCTGCCTTCACCGCCGGTGAAGACCACCGCGGCATCGGTCAGCGCATCGCCCGCCGGTTGCGGCAGGAACATGGCGAACCCGGCAAAGCCCAGCACCCATGCGAGCGCGACAATCGAGATCAGCCTGCGAAACATTGTCAGGCCCTAGCCTATAGCATCTTGCGCAACGTGTGCATCACGGTGAATCGCGCGGTGACCATCGCAAGTGCCGTGGCGGCTACCGGCACCATGGCGAGCAACAGCCAGTCCGCCGGTCCCAGCGAGCCGTGATTCACCAGTCCCGCGCCAAGACCCGCGAACCGGCGGCCGAGGAACAGGGTCACAACCACGGCAAGTGCGAAGCCGACGATTCCACCGCCGGCCGCATCCACACCGATGGAACGCTGGAACACCCCGGCAATCTGCCCGTCCGTTCCGCCGAGCAAGTGGACGATCTCAATCGTGTCGCGATTGGTGCCGAGCGCGCTACGTGCCGCCATCAGCACCGCCGCCGACAACGCCAGAGTCAGCAGCAGGACAAGCGCAATTGCCAGCCATTGCAGCGAGGCGATTGCGTCATAGACCGGTTCCAGCCAGCCCGACTGCGCATCGACCCTCGCCCCCGGCGCAACTGGCGCGAGCGCCGCGCGCACCTCGGCCACGCGCTCGTCACTGGCCCGGTCCGCAAGCTGCACATCGAGCAGCGCGGGAATTGGAACGGCGATTTCGTTCGCCTCGCCTTCGTCGCTTCCCAGCCATGGCTCGATCAAGCGGTCGAGCTCCTCTTCGGGAACCAGCCGCAAGGAGGTCACGCCCGGCAAGCCCTGCAAGCGTTCGAGCGCCGCCTTGGCCTGCGCCTCACGTTCGCTTTCCCGCGGCTCGACGATCTGCACCGTCAGCCCGCCTTCGAGCCCGGCCTGGGCGGAATTGACGGTGTTGCGCAGGGACAGGCCTGCCGCCAGCGCAATGACCGTCATGGCCACCATGATCGCGATGACCCAGGGCATCGGCCCGGACAGCCGCGACTTTGGCACGAGTTCGGGTTTGCCCGCCCCGGTTACTGCCCGGACGACCCCGGTGATGCGCGTTTCAAGCAGTTCGGTGGCGTTCATGATGGCGGTCCCGGTGACCGCGCAGGGTTGGCCACGCGGCGTGGCGGATTCTTGAGCGCGCCCGTCGAGTCGGCAAGCTGTCCCTTGTTGAGCCGCATGATCAGCGACTCCGGCACCTTCTGAAGCAGGTGCACGTCGTGGGTGGCCACGACCACCGTGGTGCCGAGCCCGTTCAGCGCTTCGAACAGGCGCAGCAGCTTGACCGCCATCTCCGGATCGACGTTGCCGGTCGGTTCGTCGGCGACCAGCATGTCGGGCCGGGCGATGACCGCCCTGGCGATGGCGACACGCTGCTGCTCGCCGCCCGAGAGCGTCGCCGGGCGCGCGTCCATGCGATCGGCAAGGCCGACCCATTCGAGCATGTCCGAAACCGGGCGGCGCAGGTCCTTGTCGCTGGCGCCCGCCACGCGCAGCGGCAGCGCGACATTGTCGAAGGCCGATAGATGGCTGACGAGGCGGAAATCCTGATAGACCACGCCGATCCGGCGGCGCAGCATCGGCAGGCGATCGCGCGGCAGCGTAATGGCGTCGGCGCCGAACATGCGGATCATCCCGCGCGAGGGCCGCTGCGCGAGGTAGAGCAGGCGCAGCAACGAGGTCTTGCCAGCACCGCTGGCGCCGGTGAGGAAATAGAAACTGCCGGGAAACAGCGTGAACGACAGGTTCCTGAGCACTTCCTTGTCAGTGCCATAGCGCAGCCCGACATTGTCGAACTGGACGATTTCATCGGCGGTGACTTGGCTCATGGCACGATTGCAACTCGATCTGGCGCTTTTATCGCGGCCATAGCCGCCAATGAGTGTGGAAAAAAAGCCATCATGCTTGCTGCGTCCACAAATGGCGTGCTTTACGAAGCGGCTATGATCATCGCCTGCCCCGCCTGCACAACCCGCTATGCCGTGCCGGACGATGCCATTGGCATCGAAGGGCGCACAGTGCGCTGCGCCAAGTGCCGCCACAGCTGGTTTCAGGACGGGCCGTCGCTGGAGACGGCGGAGCCTGCGCCCGCCGCAGCTACGGCCAGCCCGCCACCGGCGGCACCAGCACAAAGCACCCCTCCCTCCGCGCCTGCGCCCGGCACGCCTCCTGCGGCGCCGGCGCAAGACACCGCCGCTGAGGCGTCTGCCGAGGTTGAGCAGCAGGAAACCCGGGAACCAGAGCCTGCGATCCCCGTGCCCCAACGGCCCGCTGAGCCAGCGCCGGAAGCGGAAGACGCCGGTTACGCCGCGTCGCAAGACGAAGGCTATTATTCGCCGTTCGATCGCCGGGCGCCCTTCCGCCCGCGCCGCAACACTGCGAAGCTGATGATGATCGCTGCCGTGCTTTTCGCCACGGTCGTCCTCGGCGCGACTGCATGGGTATGGCGCTTCGGCTTGGTCCCGGCCTCCAGTGCGACCTTTGCCGAGGCGCAGCCCGAACTGGTGCTCGATTTCCCGCCAAACCGGCAGGATCGCCGGACCCTGGCCAATGGCACCGAATTCTTTGGCGCCAGCGGCACGGTCACCAATGTTGGCGCGGCAGAGCGAAGCCTGCCATCGATCCTGATCGTGATGCGCGATGCGCGCGAGCGAATCGTTTACCGCTGGGAAGTGGTCCCGCCCAAGCGGCGGCTGGGGCCGGGCGAGAGCGTGACCATCAACGAGGCGGTGACCGATGTGCCCAAGTCCGCGGTCGCTGCGGAGATCGGCTGGAAACCTGGCTGATCGCGCCTGGAGCCTGACCCGGCAGAAATCGCCGCCGAGCCGCTTGCAGCACCTCAAGGCCTTTGCTAATGGCGCGCTCCTGCCTTCCAGGGTCGGCCCAGCGCTGCCCCACACAATTTAGCGGTCGTGGCGGAATTGGTAGACGCGCAACGTTGAGGTCGTTGTGGGCGAAAGCCCGTGGAAGTTCGAGTCTTCTCGACCGCACCATTCAGTCCTTGGTTATTCCGGAAGTCGGGTCAAACCGCTGGGCGGCGGCGCAAAGCCGCGCAGTTCTGCGGGCTTTGCGCCGTTGTCGTGGACAAACTGCAGCCAGAGACCGGTCCAACCTTCTGCGTAATTGACGAAAAACCAGCGCCCGTCTCAGGCGCTGAAATTCTGACTGCAATCGGAAGCGGGGCTTAGCTGAACCCAAGCACCTTGCGCTGCTCGGGCCAGGCGAGCGGCAGCTCGATCTTCGAAAGACGATCCGCTGTGAGGGCTTCTGGCTGCCGGCCCTCAACGATGGCCTTGACGATGTCTGGTGCAAGGCAGGAGAGGCGTACGAGCTTGCCTAGCCGTGTGCGGCACTTGCCATGCTTGCTGGCAAGGGCGGCGATCGACGTGCCTGGGTTATCCATAACCAACTGCTGTGCACTGTAAGCCTCGGCGACCAGCTTGATCAGCCTATCGTCTCGTTTGGCCGGAGAAGGTTGTGCTTCTTCTCCGGGGATGACCAAGCGAACTTGTTGTCCGCGCCGAACGCGCACTGCCGGGACGGTGATCTGGAGCAGTTCTGCATCTTCAAATGCCTCTTCCAGTTCGAGTTGGTTGGCGAGCCCTGCGCCATCGATCCGGATTTCGACGCGGTCCTCATGCAGTTTGATGCGGGTGATCAACTGGCCCAGCAGTTCGGCTCGATCATGCGAGTTGCCGTTAGACTGACAGAACCCTCAGAAGGCGTCCATGTCGTTGGCGATTACTACCGGTCCATCGTAGGTTTCGGCAATTTCGCGCAGGTATTCGAAGTGACCGGTTTCAGGCCGTTCATCGCCGGAAAAGTGGGTCACGACAACTGCGCTGACCCCAGCATCACGCGCCAGTTCGCCAACATCGCGCGGCAGAAGGTGATGATCGCGCAAATGGGTCTCAATGCCCTGCAAGACGCGCTCAGGCGTGTTCGGCGAATTATCGCGGACCATCGAGACTGTTAGTTCCACGTCCATCATTTCCGCAACCAGCAAGTCCGCCTCTTGCGCAAGTTCAGCCACTGCCTCGCTCGGCCCCGTATCGCCGGTGTAGACGATGGACCGTTCCGGCAGGTCGAAGCGGAATGACAAGGCCTCGAACAGCTGGTCGAGATCGCTTCCCGGCAAGAACGAATAATGGGTATTCTTGCGCGCCGTCACAGTCATGCCAGCATATTCGATCCTGTCGTGGTCACGCAGTTCCTCCACCTCGCTGATGCCGGTGAGGTCAGGGCGCGAGGCACCCGGAACGCCGTATCCGGAGATATTGCCCGGCACCATCGAGGCGAGCAGGCCGTCAACCATCTCCTGCGTACCAGGAGGACCATAGATCACCAGCGGTGCGGAGGCATTGGTTTGCACGCGAAGGCCCAGGACGGCCGCTAGCCCGCCGGTATGGTCCCAGTGCAGGTGGCTGATGAACAGGGCATCGAGATCTTTTGTGGCGATGCCGACATGGCTCAGTTGCCCTGCTGCACCATCGCCTACATCAACGAGGATATTCTTGCCGTTGGCAATCAGCAGGTTCGCCGGTTGCGAACGGGTTGGGCTGGGCACGGGTCCGGCGGAGGTGCCAAGCGTGACCCAGGTCGAGCCTGTCTCCTCCGCAACAACGCTTGCGTCGCCGCCCCTCGCCTCCTGTGCCAGCGCGCCCGACCCCGGCGTCGAGGTGGCACAGACGAACTTCGACTTCCGCAACTTCCCTTCGTTCC
>CAZRVW010000152.1:0-6960 GCA_964603645.1 uncultured Novosphingobium sp.
CACGTTGACGGTCAGCGCCTTGTTGAAGCTGGCCTGGCCGATGTCGGTGACAGGGCCGAGCTGTGGCAGCAGCGCGGCATTTACGACAAGCATGTCGAGCTTGTCCCAGCGCTCGGAAATCGCAGTTGCGAGGCGCGCGATGCCGTCGGGCTCGGCAAGGTCCACCGGTGCGATCGTGGCCGTGCCGCCGGCCTCATGGATCAGTTCTTCGACGCCTTCGAGCAAGCGAGCATCGCGCGCGGTGAGAATCACGTGTGCGCCTGTTTCGGCCAGCGCCAGAGCCGTAGCCGCGCCGATGCCCCGGCTTGCGCCCGTGACCAGAGCGACTTCGTCTTTGAAGGGCTTGTCGCTCACGCGACCTTGCTGGCCTTTCCGTCACCGAACGGCAGGGTTAGCAGCTCGGGCGACTGCCGCTCTTCGAGATCGGTCAGCCGGGTGGGATAATCGCCGGTGAAACAGGCATCGCAGAATTGCGGGCAGGCGGGATCGCGGGCCGGTTCGCCGACGGCGCGGTACAATCCGTCGGTAGTGATGAAAGCAAGGCTGTCGGCCTTGATGAAATCAGCCATGGCCGTCACCTGCATGTTTGCGGCAAGCAGTTTCGACCGTTCGGGCGTATCGACGCCGTAAAAGCAGCTGTGTTCCGTTGGCGGGCTGGCGATCCGCATATGGACCTCCTCGGCACCGGCATCGCGCATCATTTCGATGATTTTGAGGCTGGTGGTGCCGCGCACGATCGAATCGTCGATGAGGACGATGCGCTTGCCCCTGACCACTGCATGATTGGCATTGTGCTTGCGTTTGACGCCTGCGTGGCGGGCGCCGTCCGAGGGCTGGATGAAGGTGCGACCGACATAGTGTGACCGGATGATGCCAAGCTCGAACGGCAGGCCCGATTCCTGCGCATAGCCGATTGCGGCCGGCACACCGCTATCGGGAACCGGCACGACGATGTCGGCGGGTGCAGGTGCTTCGCGAGCCAGTTCGACGCCGATCTGCTTGCGCACGGTATAGACCGACTGTCCGCCCATCGTTGAATCGGGTCGGCTGAAGTAGACGTGCTCGAAGATACAGGGCCGGGGCGAGAGATTGCCGAATGGGCGGTGACTGATGATGGTGCCGTCGGCCCTCACCTCGACGAGTTCGCCCGGATCGACATCCCGCACGTATTCGGCGCCGACGACATCGAGTGCGACCGTTTCGCTGGCAAATACGGTGGCATCGCCGATCTTGCCTATGACGAGCGGGCGAATGCCGAGCGGATCGCGGCAGGCAATCAGCCGCTTGCGGGTCATGCAGATCAGCGAATAGGCGCCCTCGACCATGCGTAGAGCATCGACGAAGCGATCGAGCAGTGTCGGATAACGGCTGGTCGCGATCAGGTGGACGATGACTTCGGTGTCCGAAGTGGACTGGAAGATCGCGCCCTTGGCGACGAGTTCCCTCTTGAGGTGTGCCGCATTGGAAATGTTGCCGTTGTGCGCAATGGAAAAATCGCCGGATGACAACTCGGCATGAAGTGGCTGGACATTGCGCAGGCCCGATCCGCCGGTGGTCGAATAGCGCACGTGGCCGGAGGCCATGTCGCCGGGCAGTTCGGTAAGGATGGCATCGCCGCTGAACACCTGGGCAACGTGGCCAAGCCCGCGCCGCGCGTAAAATAGTTCGCCGTCGTAGCTGACGATGCCGACGGCTTCCTGTCCGCGATGCTGAAGCGCGTGGAGGCCCAGCGCGGTCATTGCCGCAGCGTCCTTGGCGCCAATCACGCCAAATACGCCGCACTCCTCGTGCAGTTTGTCGCCATCAGCGTCCAGAAAAGGATGCGTGAGGTTCATCGGTGTCCGCGCCAGCCGTCGATGCGGGGCATGTGCGCGCTTGCAGCATGAATTGCAAGGGGCCTGCGCAAGTCCGGCAGGGGATAGCCCGGTTCGGCGCGCTTGCCAGTTGTGCGGGCAAATCCTAATGCCCGGTGCGTTCCAGCGCGCTTTCACAGGCCCAGACCTTGATCCTCTCCCCGTTCGAATGGACCATCGCCAAGCGCTACATGCTTCCCGGCAGGAGCGAAGCCTTCATTGCGCTGGTCGCCGGGATCAGCCTGGTCGCGGTGATGCTGGGGGTGGCCGCGCTGGTCATCGTGATGAGCGTGATGAACGGTTTCCGCGCAGAACTGTTCGACAAGATCGTCGGCCTCAATGGCCATGCCATCATTCAGGCCTATGGCGGGCGGCTTGAGAACTGGCAGTCGGTGCTCAAGGACGTGCGCGCAACGCCCGGCGTCACCCGCGCTTCGCCGCTGATCGAGCAGCCCTTGCTGGGCAGCTTCAACGGCCGGGTCGAGGCGGTGCTGGTGCGGGGCAATACCGGCGAGGACATTCGCCGCATTGCCCCCAAAGTGACGGCCGGTCGCTTGCAGGACCTGCAACCGGGCACGGGCAATGTCGCCATTGGCGTGCGGCTGGCGGAAAACCTAGGCGCGCGAGTCGGCGATTCGATCACCATCATCAATCCGCAGGGCCGCGCGACGCCGTTCGGCACCGTGCCGCGTCAGATCGCCTACAATATCTCCGCGATCTTCGAGATCGGCGTCTACGATTACGATCAGGCCTTCGTGGTGATGCCGATGCGCGATGCCCAGACTTTGCTGCTGACCGGCGACAGCGTCGGCATGATCGAGCTGACGACGACCGATCCTGACAATGTCGGCGAGATTCTCGCGCCGCTGTCCGAGAAATTGGCCGGGCAGGCGGTGGTCAGCGACTGGAAGACGATCAACGCCACCCTTTTCGAGGCGCTCGCGGTGGAGCGCGTGGCGATGTTCGTGGTGCTGTCGATTATCGTGCTGGTCGCGGTGTTCAACATCCTGTCTTCGCTGATCATGCTGGTGCGCGCCAAGACGCGCGACATCGCAATCCTGCGGACGATGGGGGCGACGCGGCGCTCGCTGATGAAGATTTTCGTGACGACCGGCTTTCTGGTCGGCGTGCTCGGCACGGTGGCGGGGCTGATTTTGGGATTTGTGTTCCTCTATTTCCGCCGGCCAATCGTGCGCGTGGTCGAGATCCTGACCGGCCAGAACCTGTGGGATCCGTCGATCCGCTTCCTTGCCGAATTGCCAAGCCGGACCGATCCGTTCGAAGTCACGGCGATCTGCATCATGGCGCTGGTGTTCAGCTTCCTCGCCACGCTCTATCCCGCCTGGAAGGCAGCGAGCACCGATCCGGTGCAGGTGCTGCGCTATGAGTAGTCCTGTCGTCCGCATCGTCGGGCTGACCCGCAGCTTCGAACAGGGCGAGGTGCGCATCGACGTGCTGCGAGGCATCGACCTTTCGGTGAATCCGGGCGAGATTGTCGCTCTGCTCGGTGCATCGGGATCGGGTAAATCGACCATGTTGCAGGCAGTTGGCCTGCTGGAAGGCGGGTTTGGCGGCAGGATCGAGATTGCCGGTCACGACGCCAGCCGAATGAACGGAGATGAGCGCGCGCTCTTGCGGCGTGACCATCTTGGTTTCGTATACCAGTTTCATCACCTCCTGCCGGATTTCAACGCGATCGAGAACGTTGTCCTGCCGCAGCTGGTTGCGGGCGCGAGCCAGGAAGACGCCGAGGTCCGCGCCACCGAATTGCTTTCGGCGCTGGGACTGGGAGAGCGGCTGCACCATCGCCCGAGCAAGCTATCGGGCGGCGAACAGCAGCGCGTGGCCGTCGCGCGCGCGCTCGCCAACAAGCCGCAGCTGGTGCTCGCCGATGAGCCAACCGGCAATCTGGACGAAGCGACGGCAGAGAAGGTGCTGGTGCAGTTTCTCGAGCTGGTGCGCGGGGAGGGCAGCGCCGCGCTGGTCGCCACGCATAACGAGCGGCTGGCAGCTGCGATGGACCGGGTGGTGCGGCTGCACGACGGCGTGCTGGGCTGATGATCGAGGCTCTGCAGGACTGGTTCCTGTCGTTGGGACGCGACTATGGCGTCAATCCGCTAATCTTCGGGACGATCTATGTCGGCGCGATCCCGTTCTTCTTCGCCTCGATCGGCTGGCTGGTGAAACGGGCGCGGGCAGGGCGCTCGACCGTACTGCCCACCCTATGCGCGGGCTTCTGCTTCGTTTCGGCCTATCTCTATCTCGCGATAGCGGGGCGCAATATCCCGCTCTGGGTGTGGATTTTCCTCGGCGCCCTGATTGTCTACGGCGCGGTCAGCCAGATCCGTGCGACTCGCGCCAAAATCCGAGCACAAGTGACGGACGAGGACTGAGCTGAACCGGAATTATTCGGCCAGGTCTTCCAGATCGCCCGCATCGATGCTCGCAACCGCCGCCTTGAGCACATCGATATTCTCGACATTGCCGCTCGCTTCGACCCGGAACCGGTCGGCGATCATGACCGCATAGGTCCCGCTGTTGCTGCGATTGCGCCAGCGTTCCTCCCGCCATTGCCCGTCGATCGTGCCAATGCGTTCGTAGCCGTTCTCGTCTTCCTTTTCCTGCTCGATGCCCATTGCTGAGCCGATTCCAGCAAGGCCCGAGAGCGCAAGCATATCCTGGACTTTAAGGCTGAATTGCTGATCGCCACCCTTGTAGTCGCCCTCGACGCCGGACCCGGCAACGCCCATGGCCATCGTCGAGAAGCCGGTCCGCTCGAAGCCGCCGATCGTATCGGGAAGCATCGCCTTGAGCACATCGGTCTCGACCGCCTTGATCTCGCCCTTCTGGATTTTTTCAGCCCGCGCGGCAGCTTCCTCGATCTTGCTGGAATTTACCGAGCCGACTCCCGGGATGGAGATCGTGACCTCGTCATCGTCTGCTGCTGCTCCTGCAATCGCACCGACGCCCGCCGCGCCGAGCCCGATTGTCGCGACGATTGCGCCGACGACCATCGCCACGATCCAGTAAAGGACTGCTGCGGCGACGAATGTGACAACCGTATAGCCGATCCGCTTGGCTTCGGGCACGGCCATCATCGGCCCGGACCCGGTGTAGAACAGGTAAATGCTGTAGAGGCCGAGCAGGCCGAATACCGCGAGCATCGGGATGAGGCTGAAAATTCCGGCCAGCCAAGCAGCGGTGCCGCCATAGGCGACCAGCTTGAAGGCGTTGAGCTTGTTCGACTGCCCTTCGAACTTTGGCGCGAGCCAGTCGGCAATCGCGGCCAGCACGTAGACGCCGACAATCGTCAGCACGAAGCTGAGTACTGCTGTCGTCAGAGAGGACATTAGGCTTGGCCTGATCTTCACGAACAGCGCGCCGTAGCCGAAGAGCTGGCTGCCGATCAGCCCCGCGACCGGACCGATTGCGGCAAGCGGCAAGACATAGCTGCGCAGGATGTCGCCCTGACTCTGAGTTTCTTCAGCGATCTTCGGCCACTCGTCGTTGGGCTTGAGCACAATCGCCTTGGCGCGATCGATCAGCGATGCTGGAATCGGACCCAGTCCTTCACTCATTTCCTTCCCTCCCGCGGATTCCCCACGCGCGAACATAACGCGAGATTCTCACAAGTATAGCTGCGCTGTCCCCAGCTTATGCCTCTGCGATCAGCGCTGCGGCTTGCATGATGGCGCATGCGGTCTAGCTAAGACGGATGGCATTCGCTCCTTTCGTCCCGCTGCGCGTCTTTTCCAGCTATACCATGCTCGAAGGCGCGATCGAGCCGAAGGACATTGCCAAGCTGGCAAAGGAGCGTGGCTTTCCGGCGATCGCCATTTGTGACCGCAACGGGCTTTACGGCTCGGTGGCCTTTGCCGCCGCCTGCCTCGATGTGGGCGTACAGCCGATTGTCGGCACGTTTCTGGCCGTCGCGCGACCGGTCGCGGACAGCGATTCGGCGGGCGATTCGGTCATCGACTGGCTGGCGCTCCATGCCAAGGATGAGGCGGGCTGGCAGAACTTGTGCCACCTGGTGTCCTGCGCCCATCTCGATCGCCCGCAGCATTTTGATGCCCATGTTCCGTTCGACATGTTGGAAGGACGCAGCGAGGGCCTGATCTGCCTGACCGGGGCGGGCGAGGGCGCACTGGCGCGGTTGTTGGCCGACGGCAGGCAGGAAGCTGCCGAAAGCTACTGTGACCGGCTTCAGGCCTTGTTCGGCGACCGGCTATATGTCGAGATCGCGCGGACCGGCGATCCGGTCGAATTGGCGAGCGAGGCGGCGCTGATCGATCTCGCCTATGCGCGCGATCTGCCGCTTGTTGGCAGCAATCCTGCCGATTTTGCCGAACCGGGCTTCCATGCGGCCCACGATGCGCTGTTGTGCATCGCCAATTCGACCCACATCGATGCCGCCGACCGGCCGCGTTCGGCGCGCGAGCGCTGGGTCAAAAGCTCGCCGATGATGGAGGAGGTCTTCGCCGACCTGCCGGAAGCCATCGCCAATACGCTCGTAGTCGCACAGCGCTGCGCCTATGCGCCGCCGCGCCGCGCGCCGATCCTTCCCAGCCTTGCCGGGGATATCGAGGGCGAGGAGCGGATGCTGGCCGAGGACGCCATGGCCGGCCTTGCCGCGCGGCTAGAACCTTACGGCGAAATGTCCGACGACGATCTCAAGGTCTATGTCGACCGGCTGAATTTTGAGATCGAAGTCATCAGATCGATGGGCTTTGCCGGATACTTCCTGATCGTCGCCGATTTCATCAAATGGGCCAAGGAACAAGGCATTCCGGTGGGGCCGGGTCGCGGTTCTGGTGCGGGCTCGCTGGTTGCCTGGGCGCTGACCATCACCGATCTCGATCCGATCCGGCTGGGGCTCCTGTTCGAACGTTTCCTCAATCCCGAACGCGTCTCGATGCCGGACTTCGACATCGACTTCTGCGAAACCCGGCGCGGCGAGGTGATCCGTTACGTCCAGCAGAAATACGGGCACGATCACGTCGCCCAGATCATCACGTTCGGCAAGATGAAGGCGCGCGCGGTGCTGCGCGATACCGGCCGCATCCTGCAGATGCCCTATGGTCAGGTCGACCGCCTTTCCAAGATG
>CAZRVW010000153.1:0-6907 GCA_964603645.1 uncultured Novosphingobium sp.
CGAGGGTGAGGCGCTGGCCACGCTCGTGGTCAACAAGCTGCGCGGCGGTCTCAAGATCGCCGCCGTCAAGGCGCCGGGCTTCGGCGACCGCCGCAAGGCGATGCTGCAGGACATTTCGATCCTGACTGCTGGCGAGATGATCTCCGAGGATCTCGGCATCAAGCTCGAAAACGTGTCGCTCGCCATGCTCGGCACGGCCAAGAAGGTCTCGATCGACAAGGACAACACGACCATCGTCGATGGCGCCGGTTCGGGCGACGACATCAAGGCCCGGGTCGAGCAGA
This sequence comes from uncultured Novosphingobium sp., assembly GCA_964603645.1. Classification (GTDB taxonomy): domain Bacteria; phylum Pseudomonadota; class Alphaproteobacteria; order Sphingomonadales; family Sphingomonadaceae; genus Novosphingobium. The sequence continues at coordinate 285 of CAZRVW010000153.1, forward strand.
TCCGCGCCCAGATCGAAACGACCACCAGCGACTATGACCGTGAAAAGCTGCAGGAGCGGCTGGCCAAGCTGGCCGGCGGCGTGGCCGTGATCAAGGTCGGCGGCGCCACCGAGGTCGAGGTGAAGGAGCGCAAGGACCGCGTCGACGACGCGCTTCACGCGACCCGCGCCGCGGTCGAGGAAGGCATCGTTCCGGGCGGCGGTGTCGCGCTGCTCTATGCCACCAAGGCCCTCGACGGTCTCGAAGGCGAGAACGAGGACCAGAGCCGCGGCATCGACATCGTGCGCCGCGCGCTGCAGGCGCCGGTTCGCCAGATCGCCGAGAACGCGGGCTTCGACGGCGCGGTCGTTTCAGGCAAGCTGATCGACGGCGGTGACGAGAAAATGGGCTTCAACGCCGCGACCGACGTCTACGAGGATCTGACCGCCGCTGGCGTTATCGATCCGACCAAGGTGGTGCGCACCGCGCTTCAGGACGCCGCTTCGGTGGCCGGCCTGCTGATCACCACAGAGGCTGCGATTGCCGAGAAGCCGGAAGACAAGCCGGCCATGCCTCCGATGCCCGACATGGGCGGCATGGGCGGCGGCATGGGCTTCTGATCCCACCGCACGGATACCGAAAACGGCGGGGCCGGGAGGAGAAATCCTTCCGGCCCTCTGCTTTTCGAGACCGGTTTTATCGCCCGAACCTTCCGGTCATCGCAGTACAGACTCGGTTCGTCGCGGCATGTGTTGGGCACATTACGGGTGCCGCATTAAGGCGAAATACAGTGCCCAATGGATAAAACGGAATTCATGGCAAGCTCGCGTTTCTGGCAGGGATTGACCGCTTTCGGTTCGGCACTGGCGCTGACTTGCGGCGCACCGCTGTTCCCCGGCGTCGCCCGCGCCGACAATCTCAGCTCTCTCGAGACTGCATTCGACCGGGCCCTTGGCGAAGAAGAACGCGGGCCCAAGGTCTACAGCTCCCCGTTCGAAGCGCAGATCGCATCGCTTGCCAACGCCTCGCAAGGTCGCATCGGCGTCGCGGCCATGGATCTCGCGACGGGCCACACCATCGACGTTCTCGGGGCGCAGCGCTTTCCCATGGCCAGCACCAGCAAGATCGCGATCGCCGCGACCTTCCTGGAGGGAGTCGAGCGCCGGCGCTGGAGCCTGACCAGTGAATTCCCGCTGTTGATCCCGGTTCGCTCACCGGCGCATTCGACGGCAATCGCTCCGGTCCGGCGCGGGGCAACCATGCAGGCCATCGATCTCATCGACCTGATGATAACCCGGAGCAGCAATCCGGCGACCGACGCCTTGTTGGCGGTGGTCGGCGGACCGCAGGCGGTCAACGACTGGGCGCGCCGCGCCGGTATCAGCGATTTCAGGATCGACCGGGATATCGCGACACTGGTGCGCGACGACGGCAGCGTCGATCCGGCCGCCGTGATCGATCACCGCGACAGCGCCACGCCGCTGGCCATGGTGCAACTGCTAAGCGGCCTCTATCAGGGCAAATGGCTGGAGGCGCGGCACCGCAATGTCATCATCAGCGCCATGGAGCGCTGCCGGACTGGAAAGCGGCGGATTCCAGCGCTCCTGCCCGAAGAAGCGACAGTCGCGCATAAGACCGGCTCGCTGTTCAACACGTCAAGCGACATAGGAATTATCAGGACGCCCGACGGTCGCGCCTTTGCCCTGGCGATCTATGTCACGGGGCAGGGTTCGCGGCTCAATCGCGAAGCACGCATCGCACAATTGGCGCGAGCGATCTACGACGGCTACGCGCGCGGGGCGGCCATGCCCCGCAGGGCCGCACTTCGCTAAACAACCAGCAAGAAGCCCTTATTCGGCGGCGAGTGCAGTCTCGGCGTCGGCAGCAGCCTGAGCGGCAGCGGCAGCCTGGTCACTGGCGGTCTGTTCGATCGCTGCGGCCTCAGCCGCAGCTTCGGCTGCGGCTTCCGCCTCATTGACGGCAGCCTCGGCTGCGGCGGCCGGATCCTCGGCCATTTCCTCGGGCTCGACAACGGCTTCTTCCGCCAGAACGTCGGTCTCGACGGCTGCTTCATCGGTGTCGGCCTGCGAGCACGCCACAAGGCTCAGGCAAGCGAAGGCGGCGGCAAGTGCGGTTTTACGCATCGGTAGATCATCCTTGGAATGCAGGTGAAAGTCTTGGGAACTTGCGTCCTTGAGCGGAGCGCGCCGGATGCGGATAGGCGTCCGGCGCGTCGACTGCAAGCAGGCAACGGGACGCGGTCATGACAAGCATGGCGCGGAGCCCGGACATGATTAGGGCGCGGAAGCCGGATTGGCCCCGCGCCCCATCATGTCAAGCGTAACCGATTATTCGGCAGCAGCTTCCTCAACCGCTTCGGCAGCGCCTTCAGCAGCGTCAGCAGCGCCTTCAGCGGCATCAGCAGCACCTTCAGCGGCGGCGTCAGCGGCACCTTCAGCGGCCTCACCGGCAGCGTCAGCAGCCATGGCGGCCTCATCGGCAGCAGCATCAGCCGTCGCTTCGGCGGCGTCCTGAGTGGCTTCCGAGCAAGCCGCGAGCGAAAGGGCGCCAATGGTGGCGGCAGCAGCAAAAACGATCTTGCGCATCTTATGGTAATCCTTGAACAGCAAATGAACCAGGCACGACAAATGTCGCACCGGAAGCCAATTTCTAACCGGCTCCGCCGCGTCAAATAGTCGTCTTGCCGCACCTATGCAAGCGCTTGTCGCACAACGTGCAAAATCACGGTGCCGAAATGCGCGGATACGGCGCAATTGTGTCATTCTTGTGACCAATCTTTTCTTTCTACCGGTCCCCTTTCGCACATCCCGGCTGACGACTGAGCCGAGCGCTGCTATCGATTCGGCATGGATTCCAAGCAACACCTCTATCTCGTCGATGGATCGGCCTACATCTTCCGCGCCTATCATCGCCTGCCACCCCTGACCGATCCCGAAGGGACCCCGGTCGGCGCGGTCTACGGCTATACGACGATGCTCTGGAAGCTGGCCCAAGACCTCGACGAGGCCGATGGACCGACCCACCTTGCCGTGATCCTCGACAAGTCGGGCACCTCGTTCCGCAACGAAATCTACGATGAATACAAGGCCAATCGCCCACCCCCGCCCGAAGATCTTGTTCCGCAATTCCCGCTGATTCGCGATGCCACCCGCGCCTTCTCGCTGGCCTGCATCGAGGAAGACAATGTCGAGGCGGACGACATGATCGCCTCCTATGCGCGGGCGGCCGCCGATCAGGGCTGGGACGTCACCATCGTCTCGTCCGACAAGGATTTGATGCAACTTGTCGGCCCACATGGTCAGGGGCACATCGACATGCTCGACACGATGAAGAGCCAGCGCATTGACATTCCGGAAGTCGAGGAGAAGTTCGGCGTGCCGCCCGAAAAGGTCGGCGACGTGCTCGCCTTGATGGGGGATTCGGCCGACAATATTCCCGGCGTCTATGGCGTGGGGCCGAAAACCGCGACCAAACTTATCCAGGAACATGGCGATCTCGAAGCGGCGCTGGCGGCCGCGCCGGACATGAAGAAGTCCAAGCTTCAGGAACGATTGATCGAACAGGCCGATATGGCGCGCCTCAGCCGCGTGCTCGTGACGCTCAAGGAAGATTGCGAGCTGCCGATACCGCTGGAGGACTTCAGGCTCGGCGCGATCCCGCCCGATCCGCTGGCGGCGTTCCTCGAAAAGCACGGGTTCACAAGTCTGCTGAAGCGGCTCGGCACGGGCGCGGGCAGTCCGGACCGGGCAACCCAGCTCAATCCCGCCAAACAGGATAATGCCGCCGCAGGTCCGGCCGAGGGCGCCGCGCGCCAGCCCCTGCCCGAAATGCCGGCGATCGACCGGACAGCATATGAATGCGTCACCACGATCGAGGCGCTCGACGCCTGGATCGAGCGGGCTTTCGCCGCGCGCAAGCTCGCCTTCGACACCGAAACCAGCGCGCTCGATGCGATGCAGGCGGACCTGTGCGGCGTGAGCCTTGCGGTCGGCCCCAACCAGGCGTGCTACGTGCCGCTGGGCCATGGCGGATCGGACATGTTCACCGAAAAGCCTGAGCAGGTGCCTTTCGACGCGGCGCTGGCCCGACTGAAACCGCTGCTCGAAAGCGACGCGGTGCTGAAAGTCGGCCAGAACATCAAGTACGACCTCAACGTCATGGCGCGCCAAGGCATCCATATCGCGCCCATCGACGACACCATGGTCATCAGCTTCAATCTCGACGCGGGACGCGGCAGCGACGGCATGGGCGGCGGCCACGGCATGGACGAGCTGGCGCAGCGTCACCTCGGCCATGAATGTATCGCCTTCAAGGATGTCTGCGGCACCGGCAAGAAAGCGATAAGCTTTGCCGAAGTCGATCTCGCCCGCGCTACCGAATATGCGGCGGAAGATGCCGACGTGACCTGGCGGCTGCACCGTGTCTTGAAACCGCGCCTGCCGGAGGAAGGCGGCACCCGCATTTACGAGCGCGTCGACCGCCCGCTGATCCCGGTCGTCGCGCAAATGGAGCGCCACGGCATCAAGGTCGATCGCGAGCAACTGTCGCGGCTGTCCGCCGAATTTGCCGAGCAGATGGGCGCTCTGGAGAAGGAAATTCACACCCTCGCGGGCGAGGAATTCGCCATCGGCAGCCCCAAGCAGCTCGGCGATATCCTGTTCGACAAGATGGGCCTCAAGGGCGGCCGGAAGGGCAAGAGCGGACAGTATTCGACCGACCAGACCGTGCTGGAAAAGCTGGCGGGCGAAGGCGTCGAGATGGCCGGCAATGTGCTCGACTGGCGGCAGCTCTCCAAGCTGCGCTCGACCTATACCGAAGCGCTGCAGGCGGCGATCAACCCGAACACGGAGCGCGTGCACACCAGCTACAGCCTCGTCGGCGCGCAGACCGGGCGCCTGTCATCAACCGAGCCCAACCTGCAGAACATCCCGATCCGCACCGAGATCGGCCGCCAGATCCGCGAATGCTTCGTCGCCGAAAAAGGCAACGTGCTGCTCGCCGCCGACTATTCGCAGATCGAGCTGCGGCTGGCCGCGCATATGTGCGACGTGCCGACCCTGAAGGAAGCTTTCGATGCGGGCGAGGATATCCACGCGCGCACCGCCACCGAGATGTTTGGCGAGGTTACGCGCGATACGCGCGCGCAGGCCAAGACCATCAACTTCGCGATCCTCTACGGCATTTCGCGCTGGGGGCTTGCCGGGCGGCTGGGCGTCGAGCCGGACGAAGCGCAGGCGATGATCGACCGCTATTTCGAGCGGTTCCCCGGCATCCAGCGCTACATCCTTGAGACCCTCGAGACAGTGCGCGAGCGCGGCTATTCGGAAACGCTGTTCGGCCGCAAGACATGGTTCCCGCGGATCAATTCCAAGCAGCAGGCCGAGCGGCAGGGTAGCGAGCGCGCCGCGATCAACGCGCCGATCCAGGGCACCAGCGCCGACATCATCAAGCGGGCGATGGCGCGGATGATGCCCGCGCTGGACGAATCGGGCCTGGGCCACGTGCGGATGCTGTTGCAGGTGCACGACGAACTGGTGTTCGAACTGCCCGAAGGCGATGTCGCCGCGGCAAGCGAGGTGATCGAACGGGTGATGGCAGGCGCTGCCGAACCGGCGGTAAAGTTGTCGGTGCCGCTGGGCGTCGAGATCGGATCAGGGCCAAGCTGGGGCGCGGCGCATTAGGTAGTGCGCGACCGGAACGCCGCGCGCTCCGATCCATAGGCCCCTCAATCGTGCTTCTGATCCCGCGTCGATTCAAGCATCCCGTGGTGAACGAACCCAATCGGCTCGACCTGCCGGGCGCGCTTCTTCAGCTCGCCCCGCATCTTCTTGTATTCCGCTTCCATTTGCGGCGTCACCGATGCGCGCGAATCTTCCAGCGCCTTGACGAAATCCTCGGCCGCCACTTCGCTGACTTCGGCGCCCACCCGCTTGAGCGCGGCGAGCCCGGCGCGGCGCACAAGGTCTTCAAGGTCGGCGCCGGTAAAGCGCTCGGACTCGCCCGCCAGCTTGCCGAGCTCTACATCGCCGGCCAGCGGCATCTTCGCGGTGTGGATCTTGAGGATATGCTCGCGGCCATCCTCGTCAGGCGTGCCGACATAGACCAGTTCGTCGAACCGGCCGGGACGCAGCAGCGCCGGATCGACCAGCGCCGGGCGATTGGTCGCGCCAATCACCACGACCGATTGAAGCTCTTCCATGCCGTCCATTTCGGCAAGGATCGTGTTGACCACGCGCGCCGTCACCTGCGGCTCGCCCATGCCGCCGCCGGAGCCGCGCGCCGGAACGAGGCTGTCGATCTCGTCGATGAAGATCACGCAGGGCGCGACCTGGCGGGCGCGGGCGAACAGGCGCGAAATCTGTTGTTCGCTCTCGCCGTACCACTTCGAAAGCAGGTCCGATGACTTGATCGAGATGAAATTTGCTTCTGCCTCCTTGGCGACGGCCTTGGCCAGCAGGGTCTTGCCGGTGCCCGGCGGACCATAGAGCAGGAAGCCCTTGGCCGGACGGATGCCAAGCTTGTGAAACGCTTCGGGGTGTTTGAGAGGTAATTCAACGCCTTCCTTGAGGCGATCCTGCGCCTCGTCGACGCCGCCGACATCGTCCCAGCCGACATCGGGCATC
>CAZRVW010000154.1:0-6898 GCA_964603645.1 uncultured Novosphingobium sp.
GCCTTGCGGCCACCTATGGCTCGATCATGCCCGCGATTTGGAACTTCCAGCTGGCGCTACGCTCGCGCGGGCTCGGTTCGGCGTTCACCTCGGTGCTGGGATTCCGGGAACGCGATGTCGCCGAATTACTGGGTATTCCGGACGACGTGATGCAATGCGCGATGATCCCCGTCGCCTATACTAAGGGTACCGATTTCAAGCCCGCCAAGCGGCCTCCGGTCAGCGACATTACCCATTGGAACAAGTGGTAGGGAGAGCACGATATGGAATTCGATCTCGCACAGACCGATGCGCTGTTGTCGACGACCCGCGCGGTGCGCAAGCGGCTTGATCTCGATCGCCCGGTGCCGCGTTCGGTGATCGAGGAATGCCTCGAACTGGCGGTGCAGGCGCCCACTGCGGGCAACGGGCAGACCTGGTGCTGGCTGGTGATCGATGACGCAGGCCTGCGCGCCAAGATCGCCGATTGCTATCGCACCGCGCTTGACGCCAGTTTCTTCAAGGATCAGTCCCGCGCAGCCGCCGATCGCGGCGAAGCACAGACGTCCCGGGTCTATGACAGCGCCGACTGGCTTTCGGACAATATGCACAAGGTGCCGATCTTCGTCATTCCCTGCGTCGAGGGACGGTCCGATCCGGACTCGCCCGTGCCGATACAGGCCTCGATCTGGGGCTCGATCCTACCGGCAATGTGGAGCTTCCAGCTGGCCCTGCGCTCGCGCGGGCTCGGCTCGACGCTGACGACGCTCCACCTGTTCAAGGAGCAGGAGATTGCCGGGATACTCGGCATGCCTGACAATGTCATGCAATGTGCACTGCTGCCGGTCGCCTATACGAAAGGCACCGACTTCAAGCCCGCCCGGCGTCCACCGGTGAACGAGATCACCCACTGGAACGGGTGGTAGGTAGTCGACCGAAAGGGAGAAGAGACGCGTGAAATCAACTTACAACATGACGCTCGAACAACTGGTCGTCGACCGGGCCGACTTTGCGAGCGACAAGATGCGCAGCATCGCCACGGCGGCAGAGGCGGCGGGCTTCGATGCCTGCAACCTGACCGATCATCCCTTTCCCGATGCGGCCTGGCTCGCCAATGCCGGTCACAACGCCTTCGATCCGCTTGCTGCGCTGTGTTACGTGGCGGGCTTCACCACCAAGATCAGGCTGCACACCAACATCGTCGTGCTGCCTTACCGTAACCCGTTCCTCACCGCCAAGGAAGTGACGACGCTCGATGTGCTGTCGAAGGGTCGCGCGATCCTGGGCATAGGCGTTGGCTACCAGCCGACTGAATTCGAGGCGCTGGGCGTCGATTTCAGCCAGCGCGGCAAGCTGATGGATGAGGCGATCGATGCGATGAAGGCAGCCTGGACCGGCGAGATCGTGCAGTTCGAGGGCCTGAACTTCAACGCGACCAATAACCGGCAATTCCCCTCGCCACTGCAAAAGCCGCATCCGCCGATCTGGTGCGGGGGCAACGGCGAGATCGCCCTGCGCCGCGCGGCACGGCGCTGCGACGGCTGGACGCCATTCTTCATGCCGCCGGGCAAGGTCGGCGAGCGCCATCCCGACGCCATCACCACGGTCGCCGACCTCAGAGCCAAGGTCGATAGGGTGCAGGAATTGCGCGCGGCCGAAGGCAGAAGCGGGCCGTTCGATATCTCCCCTATGGCTCCTGAGCGGATTTCGGCACGCACCGCAGAAGTCGCCGACCGCTTCCTTGCAAGCGCGGAGCAGCTAAAGGCTGCCGGCGTCACCTGGGTGGGCATGGGCATGCCGGGTGTCGAGCAGTCCGAAATGCTCGACTACATCGCCTGGGTTGGCGAGGAAGTGCTGCCGCAGCTTCACGCGCTCGGCTGATTGCCCGACAAGAATCGCGCAATCGCCACAAATTCCTCGACCGATAGGGTTTCGGCCCGGCGCTGCGGATCGATGCCGAGTTCTTGCAGTGCATCTGTGGCGCCCGGCAATCCTTTCAGGCTCTGCCGCAGCATCTTGCGGCGCTGGCCGAATGCGGCTGCGGTTACACGCGCAAGCATCTGAGCCGATACGCCTACAGGCATCTCCTTCGGCAGGACATGCGCCACGGCGCTCATCACCTTGGGCGGCGGGGTGAAGGCGCTGCGATGGACCTTCATGGCGAGGCGCGCTTCACTTCGCCATTGGGCAAGCACCGACAGCCGCCCATAGGCAGGGGTACCGGGTGGGGCGACAATCCGGCGCGCGACTTCCTCCTGGAACATCAGCGTCAGCGACGTCCAGCGCGGCGGCCACGCCTCTCTCGAAAGCCAGCGGGTGAATAGTTCTGTGCCGACATTGTAGGGCAGGTTGGCAACGACCGCGTAGGTCTCGCCTTGCATCAGCACATCGTGATCCAGCGCAAGCGCATCGCCTTCGACCACGCGCAGGCTGCCCGGAAAAGCCGCCTCCAGTTCGGCCAGGGCGGGCAGGCAGCGCCGGTCCATTTCGATGGCGGTGACCTTTGCGCCAGCCCGCAGCAGCGCGCGGGTAAGGCCGCCGGGGCCGGGGCCGATCTCCAGCACGTTTGCTCCGGCCAGATCGCCGGGAATTACAGCGATGCGGTCGAGCAATTGCTCGTCGAGCAGGAAGTTCTGACCCAGCGCCTTGCTTGCCGAAAGGCCGTGGCGGGCGATCACTTCGCGCAGCGGCGGCAACGGCTCCATCAGGCCTGGGCGCGCCGGGCGGCGCATTCTCCTGCCATCCGGATTGCTGCGATCATGGCGCCGGGATTGGCCTCGTTTTTCCCGGCAATGGCAAAGGCGGTGCCATGATCGGGCGAGGTGCGCACGATCGGCAGTCCGAGCGTGAGGTTGACGCCCTGGTCGAAATCGAGCGCCTTGATCGGGATCAGCGCCTGATCGTGATACATGCACAGCGCCACGTCGTAGGTTTCGCGCTCGCGCGGGGCGAACAGCGTGTCGGCGGGATGCGGGCCGGTGACGTCAAGGCCTTCGTCACGGAGCAATTCGATGGCCGGAGCGATGATCCGCGCCTCCTCCTGCCCGAAGCGGCCCTGTTCGCCCGCATGCGGATTGAGCCCGCAGACCGCGAGGCGCGGGTCCTTGATCGCGAAGTCACATTCCAGTGCATGTGCGACGATGCGCGCGCGCCGGACGATGAGATCGCTGGTGAGCAGGCGCGGCACGTCTGCCAGCGCCTCATGGATGGTGAGCGGCACCGTGCACAGGCTCGGCCCAGCGAGCATCATCACTGCGTCATGGTGTTCCACTTTGCACATGTCAGCGACGAACTCGGTCTGGCCGGGCAGGGTGAAACCCACTTCGGCCAGCCGCGCCTTGGCCACAGGCGCGGTCACCAGACCGCCAGCCTCGCCGGAAAGCGCAAGACGCGAAGCCCAGGCCAGCGAGGCCACAGCTAGCTGCGCGCCGTCGTGAGTCGGGTTGCCCGGATACCAGCCGAAATCGACCGAACCCAGCACTGGCAGCGCATCGGAAAACTCGGTCGCGGCCTGGGCCGGATCGGATATCGGAGCCAGCGGCACCTTGAGTCCTCGCGACTCGGCCGCCGCCGAAAGCAGCCCCTTGCCCTCGACCACGAAGAAGGGCGGCAGGCGTTCCGCTTCGCGCCGCGCCCATGCTTCGGCAATCAGTTCAGGCCCGACCCCGGCCGGATCGCCCAGCGAGACGGCTAGCGGCGCAGGGCTGGACAAGTCAGCCGCTCACGTCAGTTATAGTCGATGATGGCGTCGCGCCGCAGGTCGCGAAGGTACATCTGCGCGCGTTTGTTGATCCTGTCCTCTTCCATCTGGCCCATCAGCTGGTCAAAGCTCGGCCCGGAATCGGACTGCGGATCGTCGCGGCCACACATCATCAGGACGCGCACACCTTCGTCGACCGACCCGAACGGCGGCGAAGTCTCGCCGAGTGATAGCGCTAGGACCGCGTTCTGGAGAGGTCCGGGAAGATCGCGTGCGCGCACCTGATCGTTGGCGACGACCTGAGCACCAAGCCGCGCAGCCACCTCGTCGACCCCGCCGCATCCCCGGGCTTGCTGCATGGCTTGCGAGAATTCCGCCGCGCGCGTCTGGGCCTGGGCCTCGGAAATGCCACTGGGGAAATTGATCGAGATCTGCTTGAGCGAAAGGATCGCGTCGCGCGGATCGGCCATCAGCACCTGCCGCTTGTCGATCATGTAAATGATCGAGAAGCCACCGGGCAATTCGATCGGACCGACCAGCTGGCCCGGCTGCATCTGGCGTGCGGGAGATGCCAGCTCGGCGGGAAGCTGGGCCAGCCTGATCCATCCGAGATCGCCGCCCACTGCCGCCGTCGACGCCTGCGAATACTGGCGTGCGTAAGCAACGAAGCTGCCGCCCTGGCGCAGCTGGTCGACGATCTTCACGGCGTTGTCGTAGACCTGCTGGCGGGCCTCGACAGGAGCGGCGAGGTAGATCTCGCCGATGCGGTACTCGTCGGTGCCCTTGGCGGCCTTCAGGCGTTCGAGCAGTTCGTTGACCTCGTCTTCAGAGACATTGATGAACGGAGAGACGTTGCGCTGCAGGAGCCGCTGCCATGCCAGTTCGCCCTTGATCTGGCGCTTGAGCGATGCCGGCGAAGAGCCGATGCGCTTGAGATAGGCATCCATCGCAGCGGTATTCTGGTTGAAGTTCTGTGTGGCGACCCGCGCGTAGGACTGATCGACTTCCGCGTTGTCGATCTCGATACTTGAGGCCTCGGCCTCCTGGATCTGCAGGGTCTCGTCGATCAGATTGCGCAGGATTTGCGCGCGCAGCCGTTGCGTTTCCTCTTCGGAGACCTGGTTCTCGTTGGCAGCGAGAATCAATGCCAGGCGCTGATCGACGTCGGTGCCGGTGATGATGTCGCCGTTCACGACCGCCGTCGCGCGACGGACGTTGGGGTCGCGCGATCCGAAGATTTGCACGCTTTCCGGGATCGATATGGCGCCTTGCGAATTCGACTGTGCAGGGGCGGCAACCGGCACGGCGAGCGCCGCGCAAGTCGCGAGAGCGATAACGAATCGTTTCGAAGCTGGAAGTTTCAAGCCTGTCACCCGTGCTATTTATTCTTTCCGGTCCGGCGATTGCCAGCCGCTGCGACCTGTCGGGCAGTCGCGATCCCATGTGCGCGAGCCGATTAACCGAAACTGAGCGGTCTCGAAAGGGTGTTTGGCTCTCACGGACCGGCCACCCCGGCTTCGATCACCGGATTCCGAGGTTGCGCAGCGCAAACCTGACCTGAAATGAGTTGCCGCGCTCGGCATCGCCGGTCGCGACATAGTCGCGCCGCCAGGTGAACGACACGTCGAGGCAATCGTCCTGATAGGCCACGCCAAGGCGGGTGCGCAGCGGCTGAAAACCGTCAGATCCGAACTGCGGGTCCTCGGAGCGATCGGTAAGATTGACCACTGCCGATCCGAACAGCGACCAGTAGTTCGCGAAGGCGACCCGTCCGGCCGCGCGCACTTCCTCGCGATCGCGCAGGTCCTCGATCCGCTCGGAAATGTCGCGATTGAGCTTGACGTATCCGACTTCGAGATAGGTCAGCTGGCTGCCGACGACCGCGTCGAATTCCTGCCGGCGGATGGCAAGGTTGTCCTTGTCGAGACGGAAACGGTGCACAAGTTTGAGGAAGTCGCGGTAGCGCACTTCGGTGCGGCCTACGACATCGGACACGCGGTCTGTCAGGCCGGTTCCATCGGGAAACAGAGTGGGTTTCTGGGTCAGACGCACGGTCTGGCCGACCGTGGTCTTGACGCGCCAGCCGGGCCGTTCGAGCTGCCAGTCGAAACCATAGGTGAACCGAACGCCGTCCTCGATCCGGTCGTAGCCCGGAAAACGGTTCAGCGCGAACAGGTTGCTGTCTTCCAGTTCGATGGCGCGCGCATCCTCGTTGGGCACATCGAGATTGCTGATCGGCGGGGTCACCACCAGCTGGACGCGCGGGGTAAACAATTGCGTGCCGCCGAGCGCGGGGCCGAGCAGCGGCCACTTCACGTCGAGCGCCGCAACGGCGATCGCTCGCGATTGCCAGCCGGGATTGCCGCGATAGGCAGCGGTTTCGGTCAGATCGTTTTCGTCTGAATGATAGACATCGCCGCGCGCCAGGGCAGTGAGCGTCACTTCCTGTCCGCCGCCGAGGATCCGTCGCATGTCCCATTGGGCGCGGACGAAGGCGCGCTGCGTGTCCTGGCCAGCATCGCGCAGGATCGCCAGCGAATTGGCCTGCAATTCCACCTTGCCGCCCAGCACCGGGTCGGTCAGCCGGTGGCGATAGTCGATGACCGGCAGCGCGACCGGCATCAGCCCCTGATCGTCGCCGATCCGCATGGTTTGCGTCGCCCAGCCGGCAATCGAAAAATAGCTGTTGGTTCCGATCCTCTCCAGTTCGGCCATCGAGCGCAGCCGGTCATCGCTGCTGATGTCGTAGCGGCGCAGAAAAGTGCGGTCCGTAGCGCGCCTGATCGATGTGGTCGCGCTCCATTTCGGCGAAAGCTGGAACCGACCATTGGCGTGGACATAGCCGCGAAAATCGCTCTGCTCGGTCGGTTCGGAGCCGAATATCGCGATACGGCGGCTGCCGGTGGCATAGCCGGTAATCTGGTAAGCGCCCTTTTCGGTCAGGGCGCGGTACTGCAACTGCGCCATTGGCGGCGCATCTGTGTAAAGATATGCGGTGGCGGTCAGGTCGCGGTTCTTGGACAGCCGATGGAAATAGGAGCTGCTGATTTCCACGCCATTGGATGGCGTGAAGCGGAAATCGGGAATCAGCAGGCCGGAGATTGCGCGCCCGTCGGTGGTCGTCTGCAAGCCAGGAATCGGCAGGGCCAGAGCGCCGAAAAAGACGATGCGCGCGCCCTTGAAAGAAACTCGCCGGCGATCCGCATCGTAGATGACCCG
>CAZRVW010000155.1:0-6645 GCA_964603645.1 uncultured Novosphingobium sp.
CAGCGCCGTCTTCGTAGATGCGGTTGCGGCTGCAATCGACCACCGTGACTTTGATGACCAACCCCGAACCAAACAGGCCGTTGAGCATACTTTCATGCCAGACAAAACGGCCGGTCTTGTCTAGCTCGAGCCGAATGCCGTAGCGTCGCTTGTCATAGGCCGTCTTGGCCGAGATCCCATCGATCGCCGGCAGGTCCACGTCGAGCGACGGGAAATTGCCGCTGCGCTGTCGGACACCGCGCAAATCGACGAAGACGTATCGCGCGCTCTGGCATGTGAATATCCGCACCCGGTTGGGGTAGCGCCGGTCGGAGTCGCCTTCGCGGTAGGGGATCACCAACCCGCTCTTGATGTATAGGTCCCGGTTTCGCCCCCGCAGCACCTCGCCTTGCGTGAACTCCCGATTGCCGCTCGGTAGGGCGCCGAAGGAGAATTTACGGCATTGCTCAGGATTTTCGGCAAGCGGCGTGCTCTCGACCTGAAAATCCAGGGTGCCCATGATCCTCCCACCCTTGTCGAAGAATTGCAGCCTGTAGAACTCAATCTCCGTCAGGCCATCCCGGGTCCGGTAGTGTGCGTGGTCGGCCTGGGCCGATCCGATCAGCGCGCCTTTGCTAACAGCGTCGTCGACCGTCCCGCCAAGGCCCGGAATCGTGTCGGTCGCCGAAACGGCGCCTTCGGGCATATCGTCGCGCTTGGGCGCATTGAGGTTGTAGGCAGTGGCGCCGATGAGCGGCAGCGGGCGAACCGGCGTGCATTCGATCCAGCGTGCGACTTCGGCGCGCGGGTCGTCGAGACGGAAGGTGCGATTGAGATCATCGGTGTTGCCGTCGTCGGTGAACTTGGCGAGTACGGGTGTTGAAAGGGTGAACCGGTCCCTCCGGTAACCCATTGTAAAGGCGAGGTAGACTGCGAGTTCCTCGTGCCAGTTCGCGCCGCCATGATTCAACATCGAATCCCGCACATTGATCTTCCTGAGGACGATGCGGGTTTCAACGCGCGGCGGCGAAGGTGGATCGAGCTGGTTCGATGGTTCGCCGGCGATTGCGGCTCGCGGCGCAAGCATCATCAGCAGACATGCGCCAAGGGCAACCCAGTACCTGTGTGCCATGCTCGCGCCCTCCCCGCTCCGTGATCCATAGCGCATTTTACGCGTCAACGGGAGGCTGGCCCCAAACCGGACCAGTACGTGGTTGCTTTGCTACTCCCCTGTCCATTCCTTCGCAGCGAGTGCCAGCAGGACGATCGCGGCCATCAGGGCAATGAAGAACAGGCTGGTCCAGGGCATCCAGCCAAACTTGTCGAGATCGTTGCGCCGCAGCCGGCGCACCTCGGCAAACCGCGCAACGACTGCAACAGCGACAGCGACGGCCCCTGCAAGGGTCAGCATTTCATGCGGTTTCATCGTGAGCCATTTGCCTTTGTCCGGCCCGCGCGTAAAGCTGCCCTGTGCCCTCGTCCGAACGTCCGCTCCTCGCAATCGCTATCCGCATTGGCTCCACCGCTTGCGTCGCCACGCTTATGGCGCTGGTCAAGATTGCCAGTTCCAAGGGCATTGCGATTGCCGAATTATTGTTCTGGAGGCAGGCCCTGACCATCCCCGTCATGCTGGCGGTGCTGTTCGCCACCGGCCAGCTTTACCGATTGCGCACATCGCGCCTCAAGAGCCATGCCTTTCGCGCCGCATGCAGTTGCGTCGGAATGACCTGTGTCTTCACCGCCGCAATCTTTCTGAGCCTGCCACAGGCAAGCGTGCTTACGTTCACCAGTCCGTTCTTCGCGGTTCTGGTGTCGGCCCTCATCGTACGCGAGAAAGTCGGCCCCTGGCGATGGATCGCGGTCCTGGCCGGGTTTTGCGGTGTCCTGCTGATTGCCCAGCCTGGCGCCGAACATGTCAACCCGATTGGAGCGGCGGCAGGGCTCTGTGCAGCCTTGATCGTCGTCCTCATCAGCTATCAGGTCAAAGACCTGGCGCGCACTGACGACGCCATTGCCTGCGTGTTCTATCTCGCCTTGTTCGCCTCGCTTTATCTCGCTTTGCTCCTGCCCTTCTTTGGAAAGCCGCATTCGCGCGAGGAATGGCTGCTGCTCGCGGCGATCGGCACGGCGGGCATGCTCGGACAATATCTGATGACGGTCTCGCTGTTGTACGGTGCGATCGCGACGGTTCTGATCATGGACTATTCCCTGCTGCTCTGGACCACCATTCTCAGCGTCTTCATCTGGGCGGAATGGCCCCACCAGGCCACCTGGCTGGGGGCGCCGCTGATCATCGCGGCGGGTCTGCTGATAACCTGGCGCGAGCACAGGCTGTCGCGAGAGCGGCTGCGCGCGTCTATCGGACCAGCGGACTAGGAACCGGGGACCGAATTGTTCGTTCCTGTTGAACCGGTGCGGGAGAGGCCTGCCCGGTCAACGAGGAGATTCCCATGATCCGCAAGATTATTCTGGCGCTCGGTATCGGCACCTTGGCCCTGAGCGCGAGCGCGTGCAACACCGTGCGGGGAGCCGGCGACGATCTGAATTCAGCCGCCGACGCGGTCGACAGGGAAATCTAGTCGGCCGGCAAGGGCTCTGAAGAAGCCCTTTCGGATTCGGGCAGGGACGCCGCCCTGCCCCAGACCGCGGCAAGCAAGCTCCCGATCACGACGTGGCAGACCGCTGAGATTGCACTCGGCACGGGTGCCAGCGCGGCTTGGACGGGGCTGGCGAATTGCGCAGCGAACGCCTTGGTCGACGCCATGCTCGCGCCAAGTCCGCTGTTCTGCATACCGACCTCGATGCTGATCGTGCGCGCTTCGGGCGGGGCGAATTTCAGCAGGCGAGTGATCGCGTAACCCAGAGCAAATCCGATGAAATGGAGCGAAACAACCGCCAACAGCAAAGTGCCGGCATTCTCAGCGATCAAATCACGCGATTTGGCGATGATCCCGGCGACGATCACCACGACTGCAACAACCGACAGCAGGGGCGAAAATGTGGAGATCCGTTGAGCGGCTTTCGGAAACAGGGTGTTGAGGCCGATCCCGGCAATGACCGGCAACAGCACGATCACGACCATTTCCCGAAACAGGTTCCAGCGGTCGATCTCGATGTAATAGCCCGCCAGCCAGCCTGTCAGCAGCGGGGTCAAGGCCACGGCGACGATGGTCGAGGCCATGGTCATCGTCACCGACAGGGCGACATTGGCACGCGCCAGGTAGGATACGACATTCGAAGCGGTGCCGCCGGGACAGCATGAAACCAGGATAAGGCCAACCGCCAGCCCGGTTTCGAGCCCGAACAGCGTAGCCAGCGAGATGCCCGCCAGCGGCATGACAACGAATTGCAGCGCAACCCCTGCGCCGACCGCGCGCGGCATCGTCGCCACGCGGCGGAAATCCTCGAACGACAGCGTCAGCCCCATACCAAGCATGATGACGCCGAGCAGGACCGAGATCAGCGGCTGACCGAACGGGGCGACGCTGCCGTCGCCGACCCACAACCAGTGCTGAGGCGCCAGCCACGCCCAGAGCGTGCCGGCAACCGTCCAGAAAGCAAGCAGGTTGGTCGCGCGCGCGATCATCTCGACGCAATCACCGGGATGCGATCACTTCGGCGCGTCCTGCGCAGTCAGTTCCGCTTCGACCTCGTTCAATGCCATTTCCATCACGGTGGACTTGGGAAAACCCTGATACATCGCGAAATGCAGCACGAATTCGCGCATTTCATCCATCGTCACCAGACCGCTCTTTGCGGCGATCCCGGCGTAAATCTTGACCGGAACCGGTGCGCCGGTCGCAACAACGCAGGCCAGCGTGATCCACAGGCGGGAACGCCTGTCAAGGCCCGGCCGGTTCCACACCTCACCGAATACGAAATCGCGCGCGGCATCGGCCATCGGCGTCGTGTCGCCCTCGGCCATTGGCACGCCCGCGATTTCCATCGCCAATCGGCGTCCCCGTTCGCTCCGGCTTTCTTCCATCATTCCCTCTCCCATTGGTGAGCGGGAAGCCTAACCCGCTTCGTCTTGCCAGACCAGCACCGGCTTGCGCGCAGCCAGTGTTTCATCGAGCCGCCTGCGCGGCGCGAGCACCGGCGCGGCGTGCAGCGCCTCGTCACCGTCAAGCGCGCGCTGCGCAACGTGGCGCAAAGAGGCAATGAAGCGGTCGAGCCCGGCCTTGCTTTCCGTCTCGGTCGGCTCGACCAGCATCGCACCTTTGACGACCAGCGGAAAATAGACCGTCATCGGGTGGAATCCCTCGTCGATCAGGCCCTTGGCTATGTCGAGCGTACCGAAATGGTCGGGCAGGTTGGTATCGCTGAACAGCGCTTCATGCATGCATGGTCCGCTTGCCCCGAACGGGGCGTCGAGCAGATCATCGCACGCGCGCAGCACATAATTTGCATTGAGCACCGCGTCTTCGGCGACCTGTTGCAGACCTTCAGCACCGTGGCTCAGGATATAGGTCAGCGCGCGGGTGAACATACCCATCTGGCCGTGGAACGCGGTCATGCGTCCGAAGGCACTGGCGCAGTCGAACTCTGCAGCATTGCCCTCCTCGACGAGACGAACCGCTCCATCGCCGTCCATCACGGTCAGGGGCAGCGGAGCGAAGGGACGCAAGGCCTCTGACAGCACCACCGGCCCCGAACCCGGCCCGCCGCCGCCGTGTGGGGTCGAGAAGGTCTTGTGCAGATTGATGTGCATGGCATCGACGCCAAGGTCGCCGGGCCGCACCTTGCCGACAATCGCGTTGAAATTGGCCCCGTCGCAATAGACATATCCGCCCGCGGCGTGGACCGCGTCCGAGATCGCTTTCATGTCAGGCTCGAACAGGCCGCAGGTGTTGGGATTGGTGATCATCACACCGGCAACGTGCGGTCCTAGCTTTTCCTTCAGCGCCGCCAGATCGACGCGGCCATCGGTCGTCCCCGGAATGGATTCAACCTTGTATCCGGCGAAGGCGGCTGTGGCGGGATTGGTGCCATGGGCGCTCTCGGGCACGAGAATTACGTCGCGAGTTTCGCCCGCAGCGTCATGCGCCGCGCGGATGCACAGCAGGCCGCACAGCTCGCCGTGCGCGCCAGCCTTTGGGGAAAGCGCCACGCTTGCCATGCCGGTTAGTTCGATCAGCCAATTCGCAAGTTGATTCATGACGTCGAGCGCACCCGGCACGGTCGAGACAGGCTGGAGCGGATGGACGTCGGCAAATCCCGGCAGCCGTGCGACCTTCTCGTTGAGGCGCGGATTGTGCTTCATGGTGCAGGAGCCGAGTGGGAACGGGCCAAGATCGATGCCGTAGTTCTGTCGCGAGAGCCGGGAATAGTGGCGCACCGTCTCGGGTTCCGTAAGGCCGGGCAAGTCAGGCGCGGCCTTACGCAGAAACGGGCCGAGCGCATCGAGGGGAGCCGGTTCCGGCTCGTCCATGTCGACGCCGCATTTGTCCTTGCAGCCGATTTCGAAGATCAGGGCTTCCTCAAGCTGCAGTCCGCGATCGCCGCTCGAGGTCATGACGTCGTTGCTCGAAGCCTGCGTATCGCCCATCGTCGGCTGCCAGCCAGAAGGATTGGGAGCGTTCATGCCAGTACCTCCGCGAGTTGTGCGGCAAATGTCTCGACATCCTCGTCTTCAGTCAGTTCGGTCGCGGTAACGAGAACGGCATTGGCGAGCTCGACCACGCCGGGATAGAGCCGCGTCAGCGGCACGCCAGCGAGCACGCCCTTTTCAGCCAGAGCATCAATGACTTGTGATGCAGACTTCGGAAGCAGCAGCGTCATTTCATTGAAGTACGCATCATTCAAACATGTCACGCCCGTGACCGACGAAAGCCGCGCCACCATCGCCTGTGCGCGGGCGTGATTGATCCGTGCGAGCCGGGCCAGACCTTCCCCGCCCAGCAGAGTCATGTGAATTGAGAAGGCGAGCGCACAGAGCCCTGAATTCGTGCAGATATTGCTTGTAGCCTTTTCGCGCCGGATATGCTGTTCGCGGGTCGAAAGCGTCAGGACGAAGCCGCGTTTTCCAGAGGCATCCACAGTCTGTCCACAGAGCCGTCCCGGCATCTGCCGCACGAATTTCTCGCGGCAACCGAACAGGCCGAGATAGGGTCCGCCGAATTGCAGGCCGACGCCCATCGACTGCCCCTCGCCCACCACGATATCGGCGCCCAGATTGCCGGGTGCTTCGAGCAGGCCGAGCGCGACCGGCTCGGTCACCACCGCGATCAGCAATGCGCCTTTGGCCTGCGCCGCCTCGGCGATCCTGGCCAGATCGGGAATGCGGCCGAGAATGTCGGGATACTGGACGACGACGCAGGCGGTCTCTTCGTCGATCTCGCCAATCAATTCGTCCTCGCCTGGCGAAGCGTCGAGATCGGGAGTGCCGCTCGCGATAGTGTCGCCGGTGAAGCGAGCCATGGTCCGTGCGACTTCGGCATAATGCGGATGCAGGCCGCACGAGAGCAAGGCGCGATCGCGCCGGGTGATCCGCGTCGCCATGGTGATCGCTTCCCAGCAGGCGGTCGAGCCGTCGTACATGGACGCATTAGCAATATCCGTACCGAACAGGCGCGCGACCTGCGTCTGGAACTCGAACAGGACCTGCAATGTGCCTTGGGCGATTTCGGGCTGGTAAGGCGTGTAGGCGGTAAGGAATTCGCCGCG
>CAZRVW010000156.1:0-6633 GCA_964603645.1 uncultured Novosphingobium sp.
TCGGCAGCTCTTCGCGAGTCTTGTCGGGCCACATGCCCATGCCGAGGAAGCTCTTGCCGGTGCGTGCGCCGATGGCTTTGACCTGATCGAGATGCCGCCCCGTTTCGGCGCAGGTCTGGTGCAGGTTTTCGAGCGGCGCGCCCGACAACTCGAGTTGTCCGGCTGGTTCGAGGCTGACAGTGCCGTCATCGCCCGACATGGCGATCACCTTGCAACCTTCGACCACCGGTTCCCAGCCGAATTCCGATAGCGCCATCAGCAGGTCGTGGATGCCGCCGGGCTCGTCGTATGACGGAGCGTGAAAATCGTCGACGCAGTAGACGAATTTTTCGTGCTCGGTGCCGATGCGCCACTGCGAAGGTGGCTTTTCGCCCTTCGCCATGGGTTCGGCGAGCTGGACCACCGATTCGATAACCGGTTCCTGAAGTTCGGAGGCCTTGCGCGTGCTCATGGCGTGCGAATTAGGCTACGAAACTAACCTACGCCAGTTATTTGTGCCAGTCGCCCGACACGCCCATCCATACGGCCATTGTGGCAATCGCAGCAGTTTCGCCACGCAGGATTCGCGGACCGAGCGAAATCGCGCGCGCGCTTGGAAGTGCGCGAATTGCCTCGCGTTCGGAGTCGTCGAAGCCGCCTTCGGGGCCGATCAGCAGCGCTGCTGAGCCGGAATTGGCGGCAAATTCAGCCGAAGCAGGCTCGCCGCCGTTCTCGTCGGCGAAGAACAGCACC
This sequence comes from uncultured Novosphingobium sp., assembly GCA_964603645.1. Classification (GTDB taxonomy): domain Bacteria; phylum Pseudomonadota; class Alphaproteobacteria; order Sphingomonadales; family Sphingomonadaceae; genus Novosphingobium. The sequence continues at coordinate 733 of CAZRVW010000156.1, forward strand.
CGATCCTGCGGCCAGTCTCGCAGCAGTGCTTCGAGCTTCACCGGTTCGGCAAGTGCGGGAAGCGCTGTGCGGGCGCATTGCTCGGCAGCCTCGGTTACAATTGCGCGGGCGCGGTCGAGGTTCAGCTTGTCAGGGACACAGCGCCGGGTCAGCACAGGCTGAATCCGGGCGGCTCCGAGTTCGGTGGCCTTTTCGAGCACCAGGTCGAACCGGTCCTTCTTGAGCAGGGCAGCGCATAGCGTGAGGTCTGGCACTTTCTCGCGCTCCCGCAGCTGGCGTTCGAGTTTCAGCGCGACTTCGCGCTTGCCGACTGTTGCGACACTGGCGAGCCACTCGCCGGTCACATTGTCGCACAGGATCACCGCATCGCCCTCGGCAACGCGCATTACGCGCGCAAGATAATGCGCCTGATTGCCTGCGACGGTCACCGAAACGCCCACAGCGAGCCTGTCGCCGACAAACAGGCGCGGCGCGCTCTTGGGAGGCCATGCGGGGGTTGCGGGCATTGGCGCGGCTTAGCGCAGCCGTTAAGGCATTGCCAATGTCTGCCGAGATCGTTCCTGACAGCCAACATCGCGGCTTAGTAGCCCTGTTGCCCGATCGCGCACGCGACTTTGCGCTGCTCGCCCGGTTCGACCGACCAATCGGCTGGTGGTTGCTGTTCTGGCCCTGCGCCTGGGGCGTGCTTCTGGCGGGTGGAGAGCATCGTTGGAGCCTGATCGGGTGGCTGTTGCTCGGGTCGGTGGCCATGCGCGGCGCAGGCTGTGTCTACAACGATCTCGTCGATGCCGATCTCGACCGGCAAGTGGAGAGAACCGCCAGTCGCCCGGTGGCGAGCGGCCGGGTGAGCAAGCGCGCGGCTTGGGTATGGCTGCTGGCGCTGTGTCTAATCGGCCTTGTAGTGCTTCTGCAATTGCGCTGGCAGGCGCAACTGTTTGCATTGGCGAGCATGGCGCTCGTCGCGGCCTATCCTTTCATGAAGCGGATTACCTGGTGGCCGCAGGCGTGGCTTGGGCTTGTGTTTTCCTGGGGTGCGCTGGTTGGATGGGTGGAGATACGGGTCGATCTCATGCCAGTTCTTGCCGCGCTTTACGCCGGATCGATCTTCTGGGTGATCGGTTATGACACGATCTACGCCATGCAGGATCGCGAAGACGATGCGCTGGTCGGCATCCGTTCCAGCGCATTGCGTCTGGGCGACGGCGTACGCGGGGGCGTGGCTCTGTTCTATGGCCTTGCAATCGTTTGCTGGACCTTTGCCTTCTGGCTGCTGCGCGGCGAATGGCTTGCCTTGGCGGCACTGGCGCCAATGGGGCTTCATCTGGTCTGGCAGGCACTGACCCTGCGTTCCGATGGTGCGAATGCGCTGGAGCTCTTCCGGTCCAACCGCCTTGCCGGCTTCCTGATGGCGCTGGCCTGCTGGGTCGTGGGTAACGCGGGGCTCTAGCGCCAATGTGCAACCTCTACCGTATGACGCAGACGACCGACGAAATCGCCAGCTTGTTCGATGCGATCCCCGATCGCGGCGCTAATTTCGGCGCGGAAGTCTACCCCGGTTATCCCGGCCTTGTCGTTGCGGAGAGCAAGGCGCGAGCGATGACCTGGGGCTTTCCACTCGTGCTCAGGGGAAAGCAGGGCCAGCCGCTCAAGCCGAAGCCGGTCAACAACGCGCGCGACGACAAGCTGGCTACCGGGTTCTGGAGGGCCAGTTTCGAAAGCCGCCGCTGCCTCATTCCGATCAGTGCCTGGGCCGAAGCGGAGGGGAAGAAGGGCGAGATGACGCGAACGTGGTATTCGTTGCCCAACGTCGAGTCTTTCGCTGTGGCCGGATTGTGGCGACCGACCGCCGAGTGGGGCGACGCCTACAGCATGGTGATGGTCGATGGCTCGCCGCAAATGGCAGACGTTCATGACCGCATGCCGCTGATCCTCTCGCCGGAGAACTGGGCATGCTGGACTAACGGAGAGCCGGCCAAAGCGTTTGCTCTCTGCCAGACATGGGATGGCCCGCTGGTGGTCGATCGCACCCCGGAAAGGTGGGCGGGCGGCACCACGCAGCCCAAGCAGAATCGCTTGCTGTAAAGGTAGATATGCTTAATTCTGCGTAAACCCTGTGGGTAAAGTGTTCAAAAGGTGGCATGTCTTAATCTCGAATCGGAAGCTCTATGGGGCTTGAGGTTTTTGATCCGGGAGAATCAGCCAGAAATGGACAAAGACGATCTCATTCCCATCGGCACGCTGGCCCAGCGGACCGGCATCGCCGTATCAGCAATCCGCTTCTACGAAGACAAGGGGCTAATATTTTCCGAGCGCACGCGTGGCAATCAGCGCCGTTTTCGCCGTTCGGACATTCGTCGTCTGTCGTTCATCCTGATCGCCCAGCGACTCGGTCTTGGGCTCGACGAAATCGAGGAAGCTATGGATTGCCTTCCCAAGGGGCGCACGCCGACCGTGACCGACTGGCGGCGGATCAGCCAGCAGATGCGTGAAGAGATCGACGGCAAGATCGCGCTGCTAACCCGTACCCGCTCGAAACTCGACGAATGCATCGGCTGCGGCTGCATGAGCTTTGAGCGCTGCCAGCGCACCAACCGGCAGGACCGGGCCGCCGGCGCCGGAGCGGGGCCGCGATTTGTGCTCCAGGACTGAGGCCTGGCTTAACTCGGACGGTTACTCCGCCGCCAGCAATTCCTCAGCATCGCCAAGATCAACGCTGACCAGGCGCGACACGCCTTTTTCGATCATCGTCACCCCGAACAGCCGGTGCATCCTGCTCATCGTCACCACATTGTGGGTGACGATCAGGTAACGAGTGTCGGTCTCGGCAACCATCGCGTCTAGCAGGTCGCAGAAGCGCTCGATATTTGCATCATCCAGCGGTGCATCGACCTCGTCGAGCACGCAGATCGGCGCGGGATTGGTGAGAAACAGCGCGAAGATCAGCGCGATAGCGGTGAGTGCCTGTTCGCCGCCCGACAGCAGCGTCAGAGATTGCAGTCGCTTGCCCGGCGGTTGGGCGAAGATTTCGAGGCCCGCCTCGAGCGGATCGTCGGAATCAATCAGTGCGAGATGCGCCTGTCCGCCCTCGAACAGGCGTGAGAACAGGCGGCGGAAATGCCGGTCCACGTCGTCGAACGCGGCGCGCAACCGCTCACGCCCCTCGCGGTTGAGATTACCGATCGAGCCACGAAGCCGACTGACCGCCTCGGTCAGCTCGGCCTGTTCGGTCACGCTGGAGCCAAGTTGCTGTTCCAGCTCCGCCAGTTCGTCGGCGGCGACGAGATTGACCGGACCGATCCGCTCGCGGTCGGCGACAAGCCGGTCCATGGCTGCCGACTCTTCGCTGGTGCCCGCAACATCGTCCTCCTCGAAGGCGAATTCTTTGGCCAGCATCGGTGGCGGGCACTGAAAGCGCTCACCGGAGATGCGCGCCATCTCGGCTCGGCGCTCATCCTCGTTCTCGGCGCGGGTGCTGGCAGAGGCGCGCGCTTCGCGTGCTGTTGCCAGCAACTCCTGTGCTGCGGCCAGCGCCGCCTCGGCGGTCTGCGCAGCCTCCCCGGCGGTCGTTACCACGCTCTCGGCTAGAGCCAATTCCTCGCTCAGCCGTACGCGGACAGCTTCTCCCGCCTCTATCTCGGTGATCAGCGAGGCAGGTTTGGCGGCCACAACGGCGCGCTCCTGATCGATTTCCTCAAATCGGCGCGCCATTTCCGCAAGGCGATTCGCTGCCTCGCCCGCGCGGCCCTTCCATCCCGCGATGTCCGAACGTTGCGCCTGCGTGCGTTCGCGCAACACGGCCAGCGCCTGATCTTGCGCGGCGAGCGTTGCGCTCGCCGTCTGAAGCGACTGGCGTGCTGCATCGTGTTTGCCACGCGCTGCATCGAGCGCGGCTCGGCCAGCCTCGGGATCCGGTAGTTCAGTGCGTGTCGTCTCAGCCGCCTCAAGATCGGTCTGGGCCGCCTTGCGCTGTTCGGCGAGGTCGGCCTGTGCGCGATCGATCTCGCCGCGCCGGGTTGTAAGCCGCTCACGCATGGCCTCCGCCGAGTCGAGCGCGCGCAGAGCGGCGCGTTCCTCGTCGCCTTCGTGCGCAACCTCACGTTCAAGGGCGACGAGCGATGCCTGCAAGGCGGAAAGTTCGGCCTGAACCGTTTCGTGACGACTTTGCGCATCGGCTACTGCTTCGCGCAGGGCGGGAATATCGGCATCGAGCTGTGCGAAGCGATTCTCGGCCTCGAGACGGGCTGCGTCGGCTCCGCCTTCGCCGCGGGCGATGAATCCGTCCCAGCGCCTGAGCGAGCCATCGGTGGTCACCAGCCAGTGACCGGGCGACAATTGCTGGCCGTCGTCGCTTTCCTTCACATGCACCAGTGCCAGCCGCGCCGCCAGTTCAGGTGGGCAATCGGTTACATGAGCGGCCAGGCTGTCCGCAACCGGTTCAGGAGCTTCAGCGCCGGACCAGAAACGGCCCTGCGCGTCACCCGCGGCCTGTCCCAATGCGGACTTGGCATCGCGCCCAAGCACGGCGGCCAGTGCACGTTCGTAACCGGGCGCAGAGCGTACCTTGTCGATTGCGGCAGGCATGCCCTGTGCGCTAGCTGCGCGTTTCGCTCGTGCCTCGCGGTCGCGCAGCAAAGCGGCATGCTCGCGCTCGATGCCCGCAAGGTCGGCCTTGGCGGCGGCCAGCGCCTCGGCGGCGAGATCACGCGCCTGCTGAAGGTCGCCTTTTTGCGATTGTCCGGCAGCAAGCGCATTACGCGCGGTCTCAAGGGCCTTGCTCGCCGCATCGCTGCGGGCCCGCGCTTCGGCAATTGCCGTTTCGGGATCGGCCTCGCCCAGCATTTCGGCAAGACTATCGCGCAGACGCGCTTCCTCGCGATCGATCCGCCCGAGCCGCTCGCGAGCGGATTCCAGCTCAGCGTCGGCTATCCGCCACTCCGCCTCGATCCCGGCTTGCGAGGCATTTGCCTGGGCAAGGTCTAGTTCGGCTTGCCGCGCGGCGCGTTCGGCGCGGTCCAGCGCTTCGGCTAGCGCCGGGCGTTCGGCTTCGTTGCGGGCCAGCGTCGCCTCGCCTTCGGACAGCTCGCCTTCAAGGTGAGCAAGTGCCTCGGCCGCATCGTGAGTGAGGCGATCAGCCTCGCCGCGATCCATCTCGAGCCGCTGACGCTGACGCTCAAGGTCGGCAAGCCGCTCCTCGGCCGCTTCGAGCTGACTGGTGAGGGTCGCTATGCGATGTCCGTGGGCGCTGGCGTCGTCTCGGCGGTCGGCAAGCTCGTCGCGCGCTACGGCAAGCGCCTTTGCCGTTGTAGTTTGCGCCTCCTGCGCACTGCGCGCTTCTTCCGAAGCGGTCGTCACCTTTGCCTCGGCGGCGGCGGCCTCCTCGCGCGCGATCTCTGCGCTGCGCGCCGCGTCTCGCCAGCGGGCGTAAACCAGTCGCGCCTCGGCCACCCGGATCTTGTCCGACAGCGCCGTGTAGCGTTCCGCCGCGCGTGCCTGCCGCCGCAGGCTGCCGATCTGGCGGTCGAGCCCTGCCATGATGTCTTCGAGGCGCGCAAGATTCGTCTCGGTTGCGCGAAGCTTCTGTTCGGCATCCTTGCGGCGAACATGCAATCCGGCGATCCCTGCCGCCTCTTCCAGCATTAAGCGGCGCTCGGCAGGTTTGGCCGAGATGACCGAGGCGATTCGCCCCTGGCTGACGAGGGCGGGCGAATGCGCTCCGGTGGCGGCATCGGCGAAGATCAGCGCGACATCCTTGGCGCGCGCGTCCTTTCCATTGATGCGGTAGGCGCTGCCCGCGCCGCGTTCGATGCGGCGTACGACTTCGAGTTCCTCACGATTGTCCGATTCGGCCTGCAAGACGACTTCGGCGAAGGCGCGGGGCGGCCGGTCGGAGGTTCCGGCGAA